>NZ_VHSI01000008.1:0-207704 GCF_013048705.1 Vibrio sp. A11
AATTCTAGCGAGTTAATTTGAAGAGTCAAACACTTTTTCAAATTTTCTTTTTTAGAAGCTTTCCCTCAACCAACACTGCCTGAAGCCTTGTGGCGTCTGCCGTGTCAGTGAGGGCGCATTATAGGGAGTTCGTTTGGCTTGGCAAGTGCTTTTTATCAAAATATCTTTAAAAAACGCACAAGCGACCAATTATTGAACATCACTGTACGCGTTTTAATCAATCGATGTCTTTTCTCATATAAACGCATAAGCATCGGCGAACATCCGCTCGCTGATTGCTTGTTTATGTTGGGTAAATTGATCTCTCGCTGCACCCGCCATATCAAATCGACCGGCTATATAGATATCAAATTCTGCTAATGAGTCAAAATCTGCCATCACCGCTTGTAATACATTGCCAATTTTGCCTGACCATTCTGCCGGTGCTTTTTCAACAACAGGAACAAAGTGAACATGGGCATATTGATCTGTTATCGTTTGTAGCTCTTGCAAAGCATAGAGCTGCGCTTCATCTCTGGCTCCCCAATAAAGATAAATCGGTGTGATATTGCCCAGTGCTAGACAGCGATCTAAAATCGAGCGAACATAACTAAATCCTGTGCCGCCTGCGATCAAGAGTAATGGTCGTTTCGCATCTTCTTGTAACCATGCCTCTCCGTGAGGCGCGTCGATCGTTACTTCGCCTTGCTGTTCAAGTGCTTGTTGCATAACCTGCACCACTTCCTGTGCGTAAGCATTATGTTCGGCCGCGCCAATATGAAGTTCCAGCTCTCCATTATCACGGCATGGACTACTGGCTATTGAGAAAGGCCGCTTATCTTTTTCACCCATTACCACCATAAGGTACTGGCCGGCTTTAAAAGCAACTGGTGTAGTCGGTTGCAGTAAAATCTGATAGGTATGATTGGCCAAAGGCTGAATCAACTTCACTTTACATTGAATGGTCATGACTTCCTCTTCCTTACTTAACCAAAGTAAGTGCTATATGACGTAAAAAGACTGAGCCAGTAACCTTTTACCCCAGCGACCTTTTCTTGGTAGGCATCCTTGCTGAGGTGATGACTGACTTCACCGATAAAAATAATGAATGTTTGATAACCAGACCTGACAAATACGCAGGCGATAGGTTAATCAATCTTTAACAAAGGCCACATTTGATCGACTTTAGCAACTAACTGAGGATCCTTCTTAATCGGAGTCCCCCATTCACGCTCGACTTCTCCAGCAAATTTATTAGTGGCATCGAAACCTAACTGACTGACAAAGGCATTGTGATTCTTATCGCTCACCGTATCACGTGCAGGATCCATACGGGTGGTAATCGCCCAGATAACATCATTCCAATCACGAACATTAACATCATCATCACAAAGTACCACAAATTTAACGTGAGCAAACTGAGATAAAAACTGCCATACCGCTTCAAGTATCCGTTGAGATTGTCCAGCTTGGACTTTTTCCATTGCCACGAGCGCAAATTGATTGTGAGCACTTTCAGGCAAATACAGATCGATCACTTGTGGATACTGTTCTTTAAAAACCGCAATGTCTTGTTCTGTTAACGATGCAAAGGTATTGGATGGATTGGGTTTATCACTGACTGATTCTGCTGGCCATTTACGAGTAGCATCTAAGCCCATTTTAGAACCCAACCCCACCACCGGCGAAGCAAAATCTAGCGAATCGATGGGGGTGTTTTCAATCATCAAACTGTCGCGAACCGGATCCATATGCTCACACATCGCTTGAATGACCGACGACCAATTTCGAGCATCAACGCTTTCATCACAGACAATCACAAACTTCGTATACATAAATTGACGGAGAAACGACCAAACTCCCATCATTACTCGCTTAGCATGACCTGGATATTGTTTTTTAATCGTGACTATCGCCATGCGATACGAGCAACCTTCCGGAGGCAAATAGAAATCAACAATTTCAGGAAACTGTTTTTGTAGTATCGGGACAAACACCTCATTTAATGCAACCCCTAGCACGGCAGGCTCATCAGGTGGGCGCCCGGTGTAAGTACTGTGATAAATCGGTTGTTGGCGCATGGTTACATGAGTAACCGTAAAGACGTGATGACGCTCAACTTCATTGTAATAACCGGTATGGTCACCATAAGGTCCTTCGTCAGCAAACTCATTAGGGTCAATATAACCTTCAAGGACAATTTCAGCACTCGCAGGGACCTCTAAGTCATTACTCACCGATTTAACCACTTCTGTTTTGCTACCACGTAATAAACCAGCAAAAGCATATTCAGATAGCGTATCAGGCACCGGAGTAACCGCACCAAGAATCGTTGCAGGATCAGCGCCAAAAGCGACCGAAATAGGGAAAGGCTCTCCCGGATGTGTTTCCATCCAATCTCGCAGATCGAGTGCACCACCACGATGCGCTAACCAACGCATAATAACTTTATTTTTAGCAATTTTTTGTTGACGGTAAATGCCTAAGTTCTGACGTTTTTTATTGGGGCCACGAGTAATAGTTAACCCCCAAGTTAATAAAGGAGCAACGTCATTAGGCCAACAGCTCATTACCGGAATATTATCTAAATTAACCTGTTCACCCTGCCAGATGATTTGTTGGCATGGTGCTTTTCGTAAACGCTTAACGGGCATATTAAGTACTTGCCGGAAAACGGGCAGCTTATCTAAGGCATCTTTAAAACCACGCGGAGGCTCAGGCTCTTTAAGATAAGCGAGCAATTTACCAACCTCACGCAAATCCTGTACACTTTCTCGGCCCATCCCCATGGCAACACGTTCGGGTGTACCAAATAAATTGGTCAATACTGGCAAGTCATAGCCAATTGGATTTTCAAATAACAGCGCTGGTCCGCCCGCTCGCAGTGTACGGTCACTGATTTCGGTCATTTCATAATGAGGATCAACCGGATGAGCAACGCGTTTTAACTCACCACGCTGTTCAAGATAGTCAATAAAATCACGTAAATCCTTAAAATTCATAAGCTTTCTTGTCGTTGATTACCTTGAACTTAGTATAACAAAAAAGCGCTTTATTTCAGCGCTCTTTCCACCATCTCTTTGTCTATTTAGTTAAAATCAACGTACGAGGTTGGATTTTTCCAAAAAAAAACACCACGCTAATAGTCTAATAGTGTGGTGTTTTAGAGGATTTTACTTCACTTTATTGACGGCGCATCGCATCAAAGAATTCATCGTTGGTTTTGGTCATGGCCAACTTATCAATCAGGAATTCCATCGCATCAGTTTCACCCATTGGATGAACAATCTTACGTAGAATCCACATTTTTTGCAGCTCATCCGTCTTCGTGAGCAACTCTTCGCGGCGCGTACCTGAACGGTTAAAATCTATCGCTGGGAAGACGCGTTTTTCAGCAATTTTACGATTAAGGTGCAGTTCCATGTTACCTGTCCCTTTAAATTCTTCGTAAATCACTTCATCCATTTTTGAGCCTGTATCGACAAGAGCGGTAGCAATAATGGTTAAGCTGCCTCCCTCTTCAACATTACGCGCGGCACCAAAGAAACGTTTAGGACGATGCAAAGCGTTAGCGTCAACACCACCCGTCAGTACTTTACCTGATGAAGGGACAACCGTATTGTAAGCACGAGCTAAACGGGTAATGGAGTCGAGTAAGATAACGACATCTTTTTTATGCTCAACCAAACGCTTGGCTTTTTCGATTACCATATCAGCCACTTGTACGTGACGCGATGCTGGTTCATCAAAGGTAGAAGCAATCACTTCACCTTTAACAAGGCGTTGCATTTCCGTGACTTCTTCTGGGCGTTCATCAATCAGTAATACCATCAAAACACACTCAGGGTGATTGTTAGCAATACTCTGGGCAATATTTTGCAATAACATGGTCTTACCCGCTTTTGGCGGAGCAACAATCAAACCACGCTGTCCTTTACCAATCGGAGCGGCAAGATCAAGAACTCGAGCAGTAATGTCTTCCGTAGAACCATTACCACGTTCCATCACCATGCGTTCATTAGCGTGTAAAGGTGTTAAGTTTTCGAAAAGAATTTTGTTGCGGGCGTTGTCAGGTTTGTCGTGGTTAACCGTGTTCACTTTAAGCAGTGCGAAGTAACGTTCACCTTCTTTGGGTGGACGGATTTTCCCAGCAATCGAGTCACCCGTGCGCAAGTTAAAGCGACGAATTTGGCTCGGTGACACATAGATGTCGTCAGGGCCAGCCAAGTAGGAGCTGTCTGCACTGCGTAAGAAACCAAAACCGTCTTGAAGAATTTCCAAGACCCCGTCGCCAAAAATATCTTCACCGCCTTTTGCATGTGCTTTAAGGATAGCGAAGATGATGTCTTGTTTTCTTAGACGCGCGAGGTTTTCAAGGCCTAGGCTCTCACCAAGTTTCACAAGATCAGACACAGGTCTGCTCTTCAATTCTGTTAGATTCATTGTGGTGGATACTTGTTTAGTCAAAATAGGATCTATTTTCTAGTTAAGATGGATTTGGTCTCAGGATTGACCAAGAAGTGAACACTTGTTTAATTAACGTGCGATAAACTAACACTAAAAATAAGCGTAGTCTAGAAAATGTTTTTTGCAAAAGAAAACCGCACGTGAGGTGCGGTTTTACACTTTGCGCTACAGATTGGCGTCCAAAAACTCTTTCAATTGAGTTTTAGACAACGCGCCAACTTTAGTTGCTGCAACACTACCATCTTTGAATAAAAGAAGGGTAGGAATACCGCGAATACCGAACTTAGGTGGCGTTCCTGCATTGTGGTCGATATTCAATTTACCGATAGTGAGTTTGCCTTGGTACTCTTCAGCGATTTCATCAAGAATCGGGGCGATCATTTTACATGGTCCGCACCATTCTGCCCAAAAATCGACTAGAACCGGGCCTGCAGCTTTGATCACATCGTTCTCAAAACTTTCATCAGAAAGCTGCAAAATTTTATCACTCATCTTCCACTCCAATGTGTTTTTCTGAACTGATTGCATAACAACCAGTAAATTAGATGCTCTATTGGAATGTATTTACTTCCGTATTGCAAGTGTAAGCTGATATTCTATAGTAATGAAAAAGACACACATCACAGAGCAAAAGTTCGCCGACTTCGGTTTACACCCGCAAGTCATTGAAGGATTGGATAAAAAAGGGTTTGAATATTGTACCCCGATCCAAGCCTTGGCGTTGCCGGTCCTGCTCACCGGCCAAGACATTGCAGGCCAGGCCCAAACGGGCACTGGTAAAACCCTTGCGTTTCTTACTGCTACCTTCAATCACTTACTGACGACCCCTGAAGCGGAAGGACGAAAACCTAATCAGCCTCGCGCCATCATCATGGCCCCGACGCGTGAATTAGCGATTCAAATTTATAACGATGCAGAATCATTAATTGCAACTACGGGCATAAAAACTGCGCTAGCGTATGGTGGTGAAAGCTACGATAAGCAACTGGCTAAAATTCAAGAAGGCGTCGATGTATTAATCGGTACCACCGGACGTATCATCGATTTCTATAAACAAAAAGCGTTCAACCTTAACCATATTCAAGCCGTTGTGTTGGACGAAGCCGATCGGATGTTTGATTTAGGCTTTATTAAAGATATCCGTTTCTTATTCCGCCGTATGCCCGAGCCTAAAGAACGTCTCAATATGCTCTTTTCTGCCACGTTGTCTTATCGTGTTCAGGAACTGGCCTTTGAGCACATGCATAATCCAGAGCATGTGGTCGTGGAAGCGACCCAAAAAACCGGCCACCGCATTAAAGAAGAGCTGTTCTACCCTTCAAATGAACATAAAATGGCCCTTTTACAAACCATTATTGAAGAAGAATGGCCAGATAAAGCGATTGTTTTTGCCAATACTAAACATCGCTGTGAACAGGTTTGGGGAAGTTTAGCCGCTGACGGACATCGAGTGGGTCTACTGACAGGTGATGTACCTCAGAAAAAACGTGAACGTATCTTAGAACAATTTACCCAAGGTGAATTGGACATTTTGGTCGCTACCGATGTTGCTGCTCGTGGATTGCATATTCCTTTAGTGACTCATGTTTTTAACTATGATTTACCTGACGATAGCGAAGATTATGTCCACCGTATTGGCCGAACAGGTCGAGCGGGAGAAAGTGGTTCTTCGATCAGTTTTGCCTGTGAAGAGTACGCCGTCAATCTACCTGCGATTGAAGAGTATATTGAGCACTCGATTCCGATGTCGGATTACGATCCAACCGCGCTATTGACCGATTTACCCAAGCCATTAACTCTGCGTTCTTCATCGCAGCAACGTCGGACTAACACCACAGGATCACGTTCAGGTAACCGAAAGCCACAACGTCGTCCACGTGCACCACGACCGAAAAAGGATTCGTAATTTATCTATGAGTCACCACACTTCTTCACCGCTCTATGCGGCTATCGACCTAGGTTCTAACAGCTTTCATATGTTGGTGGTTCGTCACGTCGATGGCAGTGTGCAAACCCTAGCGAAAATTAAACGCAAGGTTCGCTTAGCTGCTGGATTGGATGAACAGAATGCATTAAGTCAAGAAGCGATGCAGCGTGGCTGGGATTGTTTAAGTTTGTTTGCCGAGCGCCTACAAGATATTCCTGCGCCACATATTAAGATTGTCGGTACCGCGACGCTACGCACGGCAATCAATGCTGAGCAATTCTTGCAAAAAGCAAATGCCATTTTAGGTCACCCTATCGAAGTTATTACCGGAGAAGAAGAAGCGGCAACCATTTATAAAGGTGTAGCTCATACCTCTGGAGGTATGGGTCGGCGATTAGTGGTTGATATTGGTGGTGCTAGCACAGAGTTGATTATTGGTGAAGGGTTTGAAGCTAATGCGTTAACCAGCTTAAAAATGGGCTGTGTTACGTGGTTAGAGCGACATTTTAAAGATCGCCAACTCAATACCAGTAACTTTAACAATGCCATTTATGCGGCAAAGCAAATGCTAGACCCCATCTTGGATACTTATCGCCAATTGGGTTGGAATGTCTGCGTCGGAGCCAGTGGTACCGTTCAAGCGCTACAAGAGATCATGTTGGCGCAAGGGATGGATGAGATCATCACCCTCCCGAAACTCAAACGCTTGCAAAAGCAGGCGATGCTAGCGGATCACCTTGAAGAATTGGATATTGAAGGTTTAACTTTAGAACGTGCTTTAGTCTTTCCGAGCGGCTTATCGATCTTAATCGCTATTTTTGAGTCACTCAATATTGAAGCCATGACACTGGCCGGTGGCGCATTACGTGAAGGGTTAGTCTATGAGATGGTCGAGACTCTTCGTCAAGAGGACATCCGCGCTCGCACCATTCAAAGCATCCAAAAACGCTATCAGATTGACCGTCAATACGCTCAACAGGTGGCCACTCTCGCCAGTCGACTGCTTGCCCAGTGTGGCGGAGAGAGCTGGGCTCCTGAACCACAAGCGGAAATGTTATTACGCAGTGCTGCACAATTGCATGAAATTGGTTTAGCGATTGATTTTCGCAAAGGGGGCGAGCACAGCGCGTACTTGCTACAACATCTCGATTTACCCGGTTACACCCGTGCGCAAAAACAATATTTAGCCGAGCTCACCCGTCGTTACCGAGAACAACTGACCTCACTACCCGAGCAACATGCTCTTTCTGGAACCACGGGAAAACGCTTATTACGTTTGTTGCGTTTGGCGGTGCTGCTCAGCCACCGACGTCATCCGGCCTTAGAGCCTGAAGTGCAGCTTGAGGCGCAAGGCGATAATTTAACGTTAACCATCAATCAACAGTGGTTACAAGACAATCCGCTCACTCGTAGTGAATTGGAACTGGAAGCTAACCGTCAAACCGACATTGGTTGGCCATTAACGATCAATAGCGACCAGTAGCGCGAGCGCTCCGTCAACTCATCCTACCCCCGACGACTCAGGGGTAGGATGATTTATCGGCACTGATTCAATAAAGCACGCAATTTCAAAGGTTTGATTGGCTTAGCCATAAAACTAAAACCTCCAGCTTGAATGCCTTCGACAATGTCTGGGTTACGATCAGCACTGATGATCACCCCAAAAAAACAATCGCCTAACCTTAAGCGGCACTGTTGCAAAACTTCTAAGCCGGTTCGGCCATGATCGAGTCGATAGTCGGATAAAATAACATCAGGAACCCATTGCTGTTCTAATGCTTGCAAGCTTGACAACAAATCAACGGCGGTTTTTACCTCACAGCCCCAACGCTCTAATAATTGTCGCATCCCGACTAAAATATCCGGCTCATTATCAACGCATAACACTCGCAGATAGCTCAGATCAGATAACGTTTCCGTCGCTTTCAGCCTAGGCGTTGGTACAGAGATCGCTTGCGAACGAGGTAAAGTAAGCGAAAAAACGCTGCCTTTGCCTGGCCAAGAACGCATGGTAATAGCATGATCTAATGCCTGAGCAATGCCTTTTGATATCGCTAAACCTAAGCCGAGACCTTGATCAGAACGAATCTGCCCACCGCGATTAAACTCTTCAAAAATTTCCTGCTGTTTATCTTCAGCAATCCCAAAACCGTTATCCCATACTTCAATACGCACCATGGTTTGACTGCGACGCACCCCAAGTACGACTCGCCCTTGCGGACTATAGCGAAAAGCATTAGTGAGAAAATTTTGAATGACGCGACGCAGTAACTTCGGATCCGACTGAACATATAACGAAGAAGGCACCATATGAAATTGTACCTGCTGCTGCTTAGCCAACGCACTAAACTCGGCCTGTAAATGAGTTAACATGCTATGGATTGGAAACGTATGCTGATGAATATCTAACTTACCCGACTCTAAACGTGAGATATCCAGTAAATCACCAATTAAATCTTCCGCAGCGCTAAGTGCGCTTTCGATATGATGCGCTAACCGTTGAGACTCTTGCTCTTTAGCCACTTCAGATAAAGACGATGCAAATAAACGAGCCGCATTTAATGGCTGCATTAAATCATGGCTCACCGCGGCTAAGAAACGCGATTTCGATTGTGATTCACGCTCTGCTTTTTGAGTGGCGACAACCAACTGTTGGTTTAGTTTTTCTAACTCTCGCGTCCGCTCAACCACTCGCTCTTCCAAGTGTTCGTTGGCCTCTTTTAAGTTACGTTCAGCATTGCGAAACACCGTGATATCACTAAAGCTCATCACAAACCCACCACCGGGCATCGGATTGCCTTGCACTTCAATCACTCGCCCATCACTGCGCATTCTAGATGAGGTATGCCTTGAACCTTGTTGTAAATACTCGACGCGCTTTCGAACATGATCTTCAGGATCACCCGGCCCACATAATCCCTGTTGAGCATTATGACGAATAATATCGGCAATCGGCCGCCCAACTTGGATTAACCCTGCAGGAAAATGAAACAACTCTAAATAACGTTGGTTCCAAGCCACTAGCCTAAGCTGTTTATCGACTACCGCAATCCCTTGTCCGATATGCTCAATCGCGCCTTGTAGCAAACCCCGACTAAAATCATACAGCTCAGAGGCTTCATCAACGATGGTCGCCACTTCTTCCAACTGCATTTTTCGGCCCTGTAGCGCCGAAGTCAGGACTAACTTAGCCGAAGAAGCACCAAAAACCCCCGCTAGCACACGTTCTGTATGGCGAATCAATCCTGCGGGCGCTTGTTGATTAGGCATTAAACTGACGTTTTGCTGAGCCCAAAACTGAGCAAAAGCACTGCGCACCCGGGAACGTCCGACAAAACGCGCCGCAAGCATTTCTAACTCAGCCACCGTAACCCGACTTTGGTAGAGGCTCATGTTTTCATTTTCAGGCAGTGGCGTGCCAATAAATGAAGCCGCTTGTAAGCGCTCACTTAAGCTTGAGCGAGTCACTAACGATACGACAACATAACACAGCGTATTGAGTGATACGCTGAGTAGCATTCCCCAATCGACGCGACTCATTCCCAGCTCATATAACCATGAGGGCGGAGTGATCAACCATAATAAAACGTTATTTTGCGCATCCCCAGCGAGCATTTGTGTTGCGCTCATGAGAGTGATAAGCCACAAGGTGAACCCAACCGCTAACCCCACATAAACGCCTTTGCGATTGCCATCTCGCCAGTACATTCCGCCAAGCAAAGCTGGGGCAAATTGGGTAATCGCCGAAAAAGAAAGAAAGCCAATCGCAGACAGAGAAGGAATGCTATCGAGGGCAAGATAAAATCCCCACGCGCCCAATAGCAATAATAAAATCAGGGTGCGACGAATAATCACCAATAAACCAGAGAAATGACGGTGGTTACGATGTGTTAAGCGCATGCGGCGTAACAACAGAGGCATAACAAGATCATTCGAAACCATGATCGCCAACGCTATCGTCGATACAATCACCATCCCCGACGCAGCCGAAGTACCGCCTAAAAAAGCCAATAAGGCAATCTGCTCAGCCCCGACGTGCATAGGAATACTCAGCACTAACGTATCGGCAGGAGCATTAGGTAGTAGCGCTTGACCAACCCAAGCTATCGGTAAAACAAATAGCCCCATCAACATTAAATACAGAGGAAAAAGCCAGCGGGCGGTGTGCAAATCTTGCGGTCGCTCATTTTCTACCACCATGGTATGAAATTGGCGTGGTAGGCAGATAATCGCCAGCATGGTTAACAGAGTATGGACCAATAATGTCGGCCAATTGGGGGCTTGATACGTTTGCTCGGCAATCGCCAACACGTCGATGGCGTGATCCGAAAAAATCACATAACCAACAAACAAGCCCACCGCCAAAAAGGCCACCAATTTCACTATCGATTCAAACGCAATGGCCATCATCATGCCACGATGATGCTCGGTATTATCAATATGGCGCGTACCAAACAACATGGTAAATAACGCCAACGCCAAAACCACAAACCAAGAAATATGGTCATCTTGATAGCCAAATTGAGCGTACAAATCCGGAGCAACCACATTCAGTCCCATGATGATGCCACGTAACTGCAAAGCGATATAAGGCAATATTCCGGCAACCGCGATTAAGGTCACCGTGACGGCTAACCCTTGCGACTTGCCGTAACGTGCACCGATAAAATCGGCAATCGAGGTAATGTGCTCACGTTTAGCAATCAAGATCAGCCGTGCTAATACCCGCCAACCAAAAATAAACACCAGCATCGGTGCAAGATAGATAGGTAAAAAAGACCAAGGATTGGCACTGGCTTGACCGACCGTGCCATAAAAGGTCCATGACGTGCAATACACCGCAATCGATAGACTGTAAATCCAAGGCCGCCAGTGCGCTAACCAGCGCGTTTGTCTATCGCCATACCACGCAATCAAAAAGAGTACGCCTAAATACATCAGCGAAACTGGGATTACGATCCATCCATGCATTAGGAATCCTTTTTTCTGCGCCTAAAAAAACCTCTCCTTAAGGAGAGGTTATTTAACAAAGGATTCGCTCACAACTCAATCACTGAGCATCAATTCTGTGCTTCAGGCTCAGCTTTAACCGCTTGTCCATCTTGTAAGGCTGAACTCGGTAACTCAACCTTAATCAATAGTGCTACCCCACCCATTGCTGCCATGACCCAAAACACTCCCGCACCAAAGTGATCGTATCCCCAGCCACTGAGCGTGGTTAGCAACGCAATAACCGCACCAAGAGGAATAGCGTTATACAGCGCTTGTAAAGCCACCATTTTATTTTGAGGCGAATGCTGAATATATTGAATCGCGGCAATATGCGCCATCGCAAACGTGACGCCATGCAGCAGTTGAATCGCGACTAACGCGATGATCGCCGTTGTCGAAGCGGTCAGTCCCCAACGCAACATGCCCCCTAGGGCGGCCACCACGAACAACGCTCGTAGACTCCATCCGGCAAATAAACGCTTACTTAAGGCGAACACCAGAACCTCAGCGACTACCCCCAAGCTCCATAAATAGCCGATGATCGCTTCCGAGTGCCCAGCTTGCTTCCAGTGAATCGCACTAAAACTGTAGTAAGCGGCGTGGCTGCCTTGAATCAAAGCCATCAATAACAAAAACTTAATCACAGGTAATTCACGCAGTAACTGCGTTAATTTAGGGCGCACAGCGTGAGCGTGACTTTCAGTAACAGGCATCACCTGCGGGTTACGCAGACTGAACAGCAAAGTGATTGCCGCACCAAATAAGGCGGTATAGAGAATCATGCTACTGCCGTATAACGCCACCAAATAGCCAACTACTGTCGACCCGGCAATAAAAGCCACCGATCCCCATAAACGAGAACGACCGTAATCAAGTAATTGATGTTTCGCGTAAAAATTAGCCATCGCATCAGAAAGCGGAACAATCGGCCCACAACAGAGGTTAAATAACACCGTTGCCAAGGCCATTAGCCAAAAACTGCCGCCAGTAAAAAAGTGAAACGCGATAAATAATAACGCCGCTAAACTGAGCCAACGTAAAGCAGGTAACAAATGTTCGACTTTATGGATCCGTGGTGTAAACAGTAAATTCGCCACACAACGGGTTGCAAAACCAATCCCGACTAATACGCCAATATCCGTCGCCGACACACCTTGATCGGCAAACCACAATGACCAAAACGGTAAATAAACCCCGTAAGCAAAAAAGAAACCAATAAAGTATTGGGATATCCACCCAAAAGGGGAAGGGTTCAACATAACAGATCCTAAATAATTCATCGCCCAAAGCACAGGGTCCCTGCCAACGCGTCACTCGCCGCTAACCGCACTGAACATCACCCACAGAGAAAGCACATCAGACACCGATAATAACCGGCGATTATGCAATAAGTCCCTAAAACTAAAAAGGGATCTTTCATCGCCTTGTCGATTTCCCTGTTGTTTGACGAACGCTAAGCGGTCAATGATTAGGGTCTGTTTATCTTTCGAGCTGATTTTTGCAGCAGTTTGTGGCTGCTTTATACAAGGCAGAGGCTTTGATATGTAGTTACTCTACCTGAGAAGCCGATAACGCCGTAGAAAGGAGCCACAAACGCTGCCCGAAGGGTTCGGCTAAAAGTGTTTTACTCTTTGTTGGGAGGTGTTTTGCCTAGAATAACTAGGCTACAAACCTCTCGCCGCGATTAAAACACTTTTATCTCGAACAAAATTTAACCACGAAAGATAAACAGACCCTAGAATCTCAGAGGAGAAAAACAGATAACTGTCGATAGTCCATCGATTATCGCCAATTCGATTGCACCAACATTAGACCAAAGTCGTCTGGAGAGCTTAAGAAAAGCAGCCACACTTATCGATAAGTGCGGCGGATTGATTCGCGTCGTAAAGCAGACAGAACAAAGAGCAAGCATCCCACTTATCAAGGTGAGTTAACTATGCCGGACAAATTTAACATGCTCTCGCCTCCCTTTAGCAGCTTAACCGAGGCCCAACAACAGCGATTGCGCGCCGCTTTAGATATTGCTTACTATCGTGAGCACGACGTGTTGATCCAACAGGGACAAGCGTGTCATCAACTGTGGATTCTGATCAAAGGCACGGTAGAAGAGCGCTCAGTGGACGGTAAAACGCTCTATGCTCACTACACTAATGAAGATATGTTTGACGTGCGAGCTCTGTTTGAAACCTCCGCCAAGCATCAATACGTCGCACTAGAAGACACCTTAAGTTATTTGCTACCCAAAAAAGTTTTTCTGGCTCTGTGCCGTGAAAATCGCCAATTTTCGGCGTATTTCGAAACCAACTTGGCCAAGCGTCAAGAGCTGATTGAAGTCGCCCAGCAGCAGAAAAATCTGGCTGAGTTTATTCTGACCAAAATAGAACCTGAGCTCTACCTTGCGCCAACGTTGGTCAAACCCGATCAGACCTTAGCTGAAGTCACTCAAGAGATGAAAAGTCGCCGCGTGGATGCGGCCTTAGTCGAATGGCCTATCGGTGACCGACGCGCAGACTCCTCAGATACTCCCCCCTATGGCATCGTTACCCGCAGTAATCTTTTACATGCAATTATGTTAGAAGGTCATACACAACAGACTGAAGTCGGCGAGATAGCCACCTCTCCCATCCTGCATATCCAACAAGGCGATTTCCTGTTTAACGCAATGATCAGCATGACGAGGCACAAGGTCAAACGCTTGGTGGTCTGTGAAGGACGTAAAGCCGTGGGTATTTTATCGATGGTCCAAATCTTAAGTGCTTTTTCGACCCACTCCCACGTTTTAACGCTCACCATTGCTCGCGCCACGAGCATTGATGAGTTGGCTTTTGCGGCGAACAAGCAGCAGCAACTGGTCGAAAGCCTACTCAACCGAGGAATAAGAACGCGCTTTATCATGGAACTGATCGCGGCAGTTAATGAGCAGATCATCGAAAAAGCCTTCCAACTGATCGTACCCAGTGAAGCGCAACAGCAGTGCTGCTTTGTCGTCTTAGGCTCAGAAGGGCGCGGTGAGCAGATCCTCAAAACCGATCAAGACAATGCATTAATCATCGCCGATGAAGCTCAATGGTCTCACTCTACACCATGGCTAGAAACGCTCACCCACACTTTAGTCCAGCTTGGCTACCCGCTCTGTCCGGGTAAAGTCATGGTCAATAATCCTGACTGGGTACAATCACAAACCGATTGGCAAACGACCATCAGCCATTGGATTCAGACAAGGCGACCCGAGCACATGCTCAACCTCGCTATCTTTGCTGATGCCTACCCAGTAGCAGGAAATAAAGCCTTACTCGCACCAGTAAAACACCATTTACAGACCCGCATCTACGGGCAATATGCGGTGTTGGCTGAGTTTACTCGTCCAGCACTGAATTTTTCGCTACCCCTGACCTTATTTGGCCACCTTAAATCGAGTAAATCCGGCTTGGACATTAAGAAAGGGGGGATTTTTCCTATTGTTCATGGCGTGCGGGCGCTAAGTCTTGAATATCAGATCAGCAGCACGAATACCTTTCAACGCATTGAAGCACTGCAGGCACAACAGGCATTAGAAAAACAGACCGCTGATAACCTAAGAGAAGCGTTAAAGCTGTTTTTAAAATTGCGCCTAGCGCAACAAATCACTAACCAACATCACGCCAATCATATTCAGCTTGGTCAGCTCGATCGCACTGAAAGAGACTTACTGCGTCACAGCCTGCATGTCGTGAAAAAGTTTAAGCAATGGTTGAGTTATCATTACCAAATTAGGGAGTAACGCTAATGAACTGGCTGGCGAGATATTATTGGCACCACAAATTAGCGGGGTCACCTTATCAAGATCTGTTTACCGCGCCCCTCAAAACCGAACTGATCTCTTTAGACTGTGAAACCACCAGCCTTGATCCACAACGTGCCGAGCTAGTCAGTATTGCCGCAACAAAAATCATCGACAATCGAATTCTTACCAGCCAGGCTTTCCATATTCGTCTCGCCGCTCCAACGTCCTTAGATTCGGGTTCGGTGCGCATTCATCAGTTACGTCATCAAGATCTCGCTAATGGTTTGTCGGAGCAGCAAGCCTTACAACAGTTGCTCGCGTTTATCGGTAATCGTCCATTGGTCGGTTATCACATTCGTTATGATAAAACGATTCTTGATATCGCCTGTCGTAAACAACTGGGCTTTCCACTACCTAATCCATTAATCGAAGTCAGCCAGCTTTATCATCAACAGTTGGAAAAACAGTTACCCAATGCCTACTTTGATCTAAGCCTCGCGGCGATTTGCCATCATCTCGACTTGCCAATGCAAGACAAGCACGATGCCTTGCAAGATGCGATTACCGCTGCATTAGTTTTTGTGCGCCTCAGTAAAGGCGGATTACCGAAGCTAAAAAGCCCTTATCAGCACAGCCCAGCTCTTAGCTAATCGAGGCCTCATCCTAAAGTCTAATTGTGTAAATCTTGCTGGTGACTAACAGTTAAAGGCATAAAAAGCTTCCCATTAATGATGTTCAACCAGCCAGTTAAAGCGCTTTGATCAAACGACAGCACGGATCCTCAAGTTGGTCTCAGAGCACAAGGGAATTTACCGCTTACACAAGGAGAGTTAGTCATGAGTGATGCCCATATTTATCCGGTCAAAGAGAGTGTCAAAGCGTGTACCCATGCCGACAACGACACTTATCTCGCTATGTATCAACAATCGGTTACCGATCCGGAAGGATTCTGGCGTGAACATGGCAAAATTGTTGATTGGATAAAACCCTTCAGCGTAGTGAAAAACACCTCGTTTGATACCGGACACGTTGACATTCGTTGGTTTGAAGATGGCACCTTGAATGTCTCGGCAAACTGCCTTGACCGTCATTTAGCAGAGCGTGGCGATCAGGTTGCCATTATTTGGGAAGGCGACGATCCCGCGAATGATACCACCCTGACTTATCGTCAGCTCCATCAACAAGTTTGCCGATTTGCTAACGTATTAAAAGCTCAAGGAGTACGTAAAGGCGATGTGGTGTGTTTATACATGCCCATGGTACCGGAAGCGGCTGTGGCGATGTTAGCCTGTACCCGAATTGGGGCCGTACATACTGTCGTTTTTGGCGGATTTTCGCCGGAAGCCCTCTCTGGACGGATCATCGACTCCGATGCCACCTTAGTGATCACCGCCGACGAAGGCGTGCGAGCTGGCCGCGCTGTCCCCTTGAAGAAAAACGTCGATGAAGCGCTGACTCATCCTGAGATTAAAACCATTAATAAGGTGATTGTTTTCCAACGCACCGGCGGTCAAGTCGACTGGCACGAACATCGAGATGTCTGGTGGCATGAAGCCATGGCTAGCGTCTCTGAACACTGCCCAGCCGAAGAGATGAAAGCCGAAGATCCACTATTTATTCTCTATACGTCAGGCTCGACAGGAAAACCAAAAGGTGTATTGCATACCACTGGTGGCTATTTGGTGTATGCGGCGATGACCTTTAAATACATCTTTGATTATCAGCCCCAAGAAACTTTCTGGTGCACCGCCGATGTGGGTTGGATAACTGGACACACTTATCTCCTCTATGGTCCATTAGCCAATGGTGCCAAAACCCTTTTATTTGAGGGTGTGCCAAATTATCCCGACACTAACCGTATGAGCCAAGTGGTCGATAAACACCAAGTCAATATCCTTTATACTGCACCAACCGCGATTCGGGCTTTGATGGCAAAAGGTGATGAGGCCATTAAAGGGACGCACCGTAGCAGCTTACGCATCATGGGCTCGGTGGGTGAACCGATTAACCCTGAAGCTTGGCAGTGGTATTACAAAACGATTGGTAACGAGCAATCTCCGATTGTCGATACTTGGTGGCAAACGGAAACAGGCGGCATTCTGATCAGTCCTCTACCTGGCGCGACCGCTTTAAAACCGGGTTCAGCTACACGTCCCTTCTTTGGTGTTCAACCCGCATTAGTCGACAATATGGGTAACCTTATCGAGGGCGCAAGTGAAGGTAACTTAGTGATCCTCGATTCATGGCCTGGGCAAATGCGCACCGTCTACGGCGATCATGAACGCTTTGAACAAACCTACTTTTCTACTTTCCAAGGTATGTACTTTACTAGCGATGGCGCACGTCGTGATGAAGATGGCTATTACTGGATAACCGGACGAGTCGATGATGTCTTAAACGTATCTGGCCACCGAATGGGTACCGCAGAGATCGAATCGGCCCTAGTTGCGTTTGATAAAATTGCCGAAGCGGCGATTGTGGGCATCCCACACGATATTAAAGGGCAAGCGATCTACGCTTACATTACCCTTAATCATGGCGTCTACCCTAGCGCTGAGCTACACAAAGAAGTCAAAGATTGGGTGCGTAAAGAGATTGGCCCCATCGCCACCCCAGATGTACTGCATTGGACCGACTCGCTGCCGAAAACTCGCTCAGGTAAAATCATGCGCCGTATTTTACGTAAAATTGCCACTGGAGATACTAGCAACTTAGGCGATACCTCAACGCTTGCCGATCCAAGCGTGGTCGATAAGTTGATTGCTGAACAAGCGCAGTTGTAAAAGAACAATCCGTGAGGTTCTAGGGCTAAGCCCTAGGATCTTAGTTTTATGTTCCTATTACCTACCTTTCCTCGAACCTAGAATCTTAGTTCTAGGGCCTCAAGCTTCCCCCTCTTAAAGCTAGCCTTGACTAACAATAGTCGTTCAAAAAACACCCGCCATAGTCATTAGACCAGTAAATTGCTGCCATTTGCGACGAATTAGCTATAATCGTGGTCAATTTCATAAAAACAGCGAACTTTTGACAAAAAAAGTAGGTCGAAAGTGCCATAATATGAAATTATCAGGTTACATCTCACGATAGAGGACGATAGCTACATAATGACCGCGAAATTACGCATTCTTGTCCTTAATGGTCCAAACTTAAACCTGCTGGGTTTACGTGAACCGGAACATTACGGCGCACAAACACTCAACCAGATCATCGATAAGTTGCGCCAACAAGCGGCACAGGCCGATGTAGCGTTAGATCACCTGCAATCGAACCGTGAGTATGAATTGATTGAAGCGATTCACCAAGCGCACAATAAGGTGGATTTCATCATTATCAATCCAGCCGCTTTTACCCATACCAGTGTGGCACTCCGTGATGCTTTACTGGGTGTCGCTATACCATTTATCGAAGTGCATCTCTCTAACGTGCATGCACGCGAACCGTTTCGTCATCATTCCTATTTGTCTGATAAGGCACAAGGCGTGATCTGTGGTCTAGGTGCACAAGGCTATGAATTTGCTCTGTTGGCAGCGATTCACGCACTGCAAACAAAGTAACGCACAACATTCTACAGTCCTAATAGGGCTGTCTTACTCACAAGATAAAAGAGAAAGAACCAATGGATATTCGCAAAATAAAGAAATTGATTGAATTAGTGGAAGAGTCTGGCATTTCTGAGTTAGAAATCTCTGAAGGCGAAGAGTCGGTACGCATCAGCCGTCATAGCCCAGCTCCAACCACTCAAGTTCATTATGCTGCAGCACCGGCTGCTCCTGTCGCTGCACCCGTAGCGGCTCCCGTTGCAACGGCTGAAGCGGCTCCTGTCGCCAAAGTGCCAACGGGTCATCAAGTATTGTCACCAATGGTTGGTACCTTCTACCGCTCACCAAGCCCAGAGTCAAAAAGCTTTATTGAAGTCGGCCAAAGTGTTTCCGCGGGTGATACCTTGTGTATCGTTGAAGCGATGAAAATGATGAACCAAATCGAAGCAGATAAATCTGGCGTCGTTACCGCAATTCTTGTCGAAGATGGTCAACCCGTTGAATTTGATCAACCTCTTGTCGTCATCGAATAATCGAGGCCAATGGTTATGCTAGATAAATTAGTTATCGCGAACCGAGGCGAAATTGCGCTTCGTATTCTTCGCGCTTGTAAAGAATTAGGGATTAAAACGGTCGCGGTTCACTCCACCGCAGACCGTGACCTAAAACACGTTCTCCTCGCGGATGAAACGGTCTGTATCGGCCCAGCAAAAGGCATCGATAGCTACCTCAATATCCCACGCATTATTTCTGCCGCAGAAGTGACGGGGGCGGTTGCCATTCATCCCGGTTACGGATTTCTGTCTGAAAATGCCGACTTTGCTGAGCAAGTCGAGCGCAGTGGCTTTATCTTTGTCGGCCCAAGAGCAGAAACCATCCGCTTAATGGGTGATAAAGTATCAGCCATTAACGCCATGAAAAAAGCCGGCGTACCTTGCGTACCTGGCTCGGATGGTCCTCTCGATGGTGACGAAGCAAAAAATAAAGCCCACGCGAAACGCATCGGCTATCCCGTGATCATCAAAGCCTCTGGCGGCGGCGGCGGTCGAGGCATGCGCGTGGTACGCTCAGAAGCCGAGTTGATCACCGCGATCAACATGACTCGTGCAGAAGCCAAAGGTGCCTTTAATAATGACATGGTTTATATGGAGAAATTCCTCGAAAACCCACGTCATATTGAGGTTCAAGTACTGGCCGATGGTCAAGGTAATGCGATTCATCTTGGTGAACGCGATTGCTCAATGCAACGTCGTCACCAAAAAGTGGTCGAAGAAGCGCCAGCACCGGGCATCAATGAAGAAGTACGTAAATACATTGGTGAACGCTGTACGCGTGCTTGTATTGAAATTGGCTATCGCGGCGCTGGTACTTTTGAGTTTCTGTATGAAAACGGCGAGTTCTACTTCATTGAAATGAACACCCGAATTCAGGTTGAACATCCCGTAACCGAAATGATCACTGGGGTTGATTTGATCAAAGAGCAATTACGTATTGCCGCTGGCCAACCACTCTCCTTTACGCAAGACGATATTAAGATCCGCGGCCATGCCGTCGAATGTCGTATTAACGCTGAAGATCCGGAGCGATTCTTGCCATCTCCGGGGACGATCACTCGTTTCCATTCTCCAGGTGGCATGGGCGTTCGTTGGGAATCGCACATTTACGCAGGTTATACCGTACCGCCTTACTACGATTCGATGGTCGGCAAACTGATCACCTATGGTGAAAACCGTAATGTCGCGCTAGCCCGCATGCGTAATGCACTCGATGAAATGATTATTGAAGGGATTAAAACCAATATTCCTTTGCAAGAAATCATCATGAATGACGAAAACTTCCAAAATGGTGGCACCAACATCCACTATCTTGAGAAGAAACTCGGTATGAAATAATAGCCTCGCGCCTCAATTGCTATCATGCCCACTTCGGTGGGCATTTTTTTTTGCAGGCTACCACCCTCTTATCTCCCCTCGTAGGATGCTCATCAATCCCGTCCTTTCCGTCGAGATAACTTCAGGTAGGAAGCGAGCCGACAAACCTGCTAAACTCTGCGCCAATAACCGCGAATAAAAGAGAGCCCATGCCATGCCTTGGATTCAAATCAAACTGAATGCTACTAATGAAAATGCTGAAGCGATCAGCGATATGTTAATGGAAGAAACCGGTGCTTTATCGGTGACCTTACTCGATGCAAAAGATACCCCAGTCTTTGAACCGCTACCGGGTGAGACTCGTTTGTGGGGCGATACTGACCTATTAGCCTTGTATGACGCCGAAGTCGATACTCCAAGTATCCTTGCTCAAATCCGTGACAGCCAACTCCTTGCCGACGACTTCTCGTATAAAATCGAGCAAATAGAAGACAAAGATTGGGAGCGGGAATGGATGGATAATTTCCATCCGATGAAGTTTGGTGAACGGTTATGGATCTGCCCAAGCTGGCGCGACATCCCCGATCCTAACGCCGTCAATGTGCTACTTGACCCAGGCTTAGCGTTTGGTACCGGTACACACCCAACAACCGCACTGTGCTTACAATGGCTTGATTCACTCGATCTGAGCGGAAAAACCGTGATCGACTTTGGCTGTGGCTCCGGTATTCTTGCGATTGCTGCGATTAAACTCGGTGCCGCGAAAGTGATCGGTATTGATATCGATCCGCAAGCACTGCAAGCATCCAGAGACAATGCTGAGCGCAATGGCGTCGCCGATAAAATTGAGGTTTACCTACCGCAAAATCAACCAGAGAATTTAGTCGCTGATGTCCTCGTTGCCAATATTTTAGCGGGCCCATTACGTGAGCTTTCTGCGGTAATTAAAAGCTTAATTAAACCAGGTGGTCTGTTGGCAATGTCTGGTGTGCTGAACACACAAGCCGAAGACGTGGCGACCTATTATCGTGATCAATTAGACATAGACCCAATTATTGAGCAAGAAGAGTGGTGTCGGATCACTGGCCGCAAGCAAGATTAATGAAGAGTTTATCAGTTAATTGATTGAAATATGGGCAATTTACAAAAACAATTGCCCAATGCTCAAATATTAGTCTTTTCACACCGTAAAAAAATGCGTAAAATGCGCGCCCTTACTGGTATGAAGCTGTGAAGACGTTTTGAAAATCGGAAATCATCAACTTAACAATAACCTCATCGTGGCTCCGATGGCTGGAGTCACCGATAGGCCGTTTCGTGAGTTGTGTCTCCGTTATGGTGCAGGAATGGCTGTCAGCGAAATGATGTCCTCCAATCCCGCACTATGGAAAACCGATAAATCGAAAAACCGCATGGTGCATCAAGGCGAATCGGGCATTCGCTCAGTACAAATTGCAGGTAGCGATCCACAGCAGATGGCAGAAGCAGCACAGTTCAGTGTTGAAAACGGTGCGCAAATCATCGATATCAATATGGGCTGTCCTGCAAAAAAAGTGAATAAAAAGCTCGCGGGTTCTGCATTACTCCGTTATCCGGATGTGGTTGAACACATTCTTAAAGCGGTCGTCGATGCAGTCAAGGTTCCTGTCACCCTCAAAACCCGAACGGGCTGGGACACAGACAATAAAAACTGTGTTTATATCGCTCAATTAGCCGAAAACTGCGGCATACAGGCGTTTGCGCTTCATGGGCGAACTCGTACTTGTATGTACAAAGGAGAGGCAGAATACGACAGTATTAAAGCCGTTAAACAGGCGATCAGCATTCCTGTCATCGCGAACGGAGACATTGATTCTCCGCAAAAAGCGAAACAGGTGCTGGATTATACCGGTGCTGACGCTTTAATGATTGGTCGACCTGCCCAAGGTCGTCCATGGATTTTTCAGGAAATCCAACACTATTTGGAAAGCGGTACCACCATGCCTGAACTTCCGGCTCAGGAAGTAAAAGACATTTTGCTTGGTCATGTGCACGCTCTCCATCAGTTTTATGGTGAGTATTTAGGTCCTAGAATTGTGCGTAAGCATGTAGGCTGGTACCTAAAAGAACATGAACAAGCCAGTGAGTTTCGCCGTATCTTCAATGCCCTTGAAGCAGCTCCGCTGCAGATAGAAGCACTTGAAGGTTATTTTGATAACGTTGCATCATAATTAAGAGAAGAGCTAGACCGAATATGTTCGAACAAAATCTGACTTCAGAAGCTTTAACCGTAACTACCGTAACTTCACAAGATCAAATCACGCAAAAACCATTGCGCGACTCCGTTAAAGCGTCTCTTAAAAACTACCTTGCCCAGT
Organism: Vibrio sp. A11; assembly: GCF_013048705.1. Taxonomy (NCBI): domain Bacteria; kingdom Pseudomonadati; phylum Pseudomonadota; class Gammaproteobacteria; order Vibrionales; family Vibrionaceae; genus Vibrio; species Vibrio sp. A11. The sequence continues at coordinate 22,896 of NZ_VHSI01000008.1, forward strand.
TAAATGGTCAGGAAGTGACTGAACTCTACGAATTAGTTCTAGCCGAAGTTGAACAGCCACTATTAGACATCATCATGCAATACACTCGCGGTAACCAAACTCGCGCAGCAACCATGATGGGTATCAACCGCGGCACTCTTCGTAAGAAACTGAAAAAATACGGCATGAATTAATTTCAGCATCAGGCTACAAAATTCATCAAGGCTTACCACGGTAAGCCTTTTTTATTGATTCTTCACTTGCTCTGATAAGATAAATATTGTTATAACAATCCCTTATCTATATAACTGAAAAGCATGCCAAGAACTGGCGATGCCCGATGATACAGCCGAGTCAACCTCAGGAGATCACCCATGAAATTACAGCAACTGCGCTACATCCGAGAGATACAGCGCAATGGCTATAATATCTCGTTAACCTCAGAAAAACTGTTTACCTCACAGCCGGGGATCAGTAAACAGGTGGCATTACTTGAGGGGGAGCTCGGCGTACAAATTTTTGAGCGACAAGGTAAGCATCTGTCTGGTGCCACCGAAATTGGTCAACAAATCATTCAAGAAGCGAGCAAAATGCTCGAAATTGAAGAGAAAATCAAAGCCATTTCGGCCAGCGTTACCGCACCCGATCGCGGAAGAATGAACATTCATACCACCAACGCTATCGCGAAATTTTTACTGCCCGAAACCGTGCGCTACTTTATGAATAAATACCCTAAAGTCTCGCTGCACATGGGCACCATCGAACCTGATAGCCGTGGTAATACCCTACCAACAGGCCCGTATGACTTCTCTGTCGTTGCCCAAGAAATTGACGAGCAAGCCGATTTAACCGTGCTACCCGCCTATAAATGGTCACTGAGTTTAATTTTGCCACTCAACCACCCTTTGGCTGACGTCGAAAACATCACTCTTGAGCAACTGGCTCAAGAAAAATTAATCAGCTACGAATTAAAATCAACCGGTCGCATGGCCATCGATGACGCATTTACTCAACGTGGGCTGACTCCGACGTATATCGTTACCGCCATGGATGCCGAAGTGATCAAAGAGTACGTCAGGCTGGGGGTGGGAGTCGGGCTTATCGCCTCTGTTGCTACCCACACGATGAGCGATAGTATTGTCGTTCGCTCTCTCGAAGGCTTAGTACCAGACTGCTATGCTTGGTTGTGCTACAGCAAAAACCTGTTTTTACAGCAATACATGTATGATTTTATTGCTAAATTCGCCCCTCACTTGACTCGAACAATGATCGAGCAAACCGCTCACCTTTCCAAAGCGGAGCTGACCAAATGGTTTGAAGATATGAATCTGATGACCTACCGCTAATGTTTCTCTGAGTCACGCAGCTCGGTGGTGTCGGCGCAAGATGCCACCGGATGTATATATCATTGCCGCTTGATCATCACTCCCTCCTTGTCATTCATACACCGATCGTATTAATTAAGCCTCAAAGATAAATTAATACTTGAAATGTAAATAATAACAATTATTATTCACAACCTTGTTATTAACCCGTTGATCATTACTCTTACACTACGTCGATAACTCATGACGTTAATATTTAGGCGAGTCAATAATCCTCACTCGTCGTCGATGACGTGGGTAAGAGATAAACAACTTTTTAGTCAGTACTTATATGCACCTTATCTCTCATTATCGTCGCCCAAGCTTGCTGTGCCTTGCGATTGTCGCAACCTTCACGCAAGCGGACACTCAACCTGAAACCATAACGATCACCAGTCAAAGTAGTCAACATCCAATCGTATCAACGGCGACGCGTACCGAAACCCCCGCTAAGTTGATACCACAGACCATCAATAGTGTATCTGCCGAGCAACTCACCGCCTTTGCACCAGCCTCGTTAAGTACCGCACTGGTTGGTACTCCTGGTATTGATGCGGTCAACGATACTCGTTTTGATAGCGTAATGATTCGCGGCTTTGGCGCCAGTAACGATTTTTATCTCGATGGTTTTCGTGATGATATGCAATACACCCGAGATTTAGGCAACATTGAAAGTGTGGAAATTCTGAAAGGGCCAGCGGCGGTACTCTATGGTCGAGGCAGTAGTGGCGGTATCATCAATCGGGTCAGTAAAACACCCCACAAAGGCCAAAAGTCCAGTATTCATGCTCGGATCGGTAGCCATGATTATCAACGTTTAGCCGTCGATTTAAACGGTGAGTGGCATGATGATGTACAAGTGCGTTTAAACATGGCGCAAGAGGATAACAACAGCTTTCGTGATGGCGTCAACAGCAAACGCACGCTCTTTGCGCCTTCGTTGGCTTGGACCATTAACGACGATCTTAACTGGTTAATTCAATATGAGCGCAACGCTCATGACCGAACGCCAGATCGCGGCATTCCTAGTGTTAATGGCCGCCCAGCAGAGGTCGCTAACCGTGCCGTATACAGTGATACCTCACGTGACTTTATTAACGACGTTAGTGAAGCGACTCGTTCACGTTTAACCTGGCAGATCAACGATAGTTGGCAACTGCGCCAGCAACTCAGTTACATCAAGCTCGATAGTGAATTTGATAACACCTATGTCGTGCAAGTCAAAGGCGATCAAGTGGTGAGAAACCGCTGGCAACAATTTCTCAAGGCGAACACTTTAACCAACCAACTCGAAATGGAAGGCCAATTTACGACAGGGCCAATCCGTCATCGTCTATTAACAGGTATTGAGCACAGTTGGCAAGAACGCACACCGACACTCTATCGTAATAAGCAATCCATCCCCGCTGGCGATCTCTACCAACCGGATCAATTGCCCACTTACCAAGGAGAGATGGCCTTATCGAGTGATGCTAAGCACAAGGTTCGTACCAGTGGCGTGTATGTGCAAGATCAGCTCAGTATCAACGATTGGCACCTATTAATGGGCCTGCGCTACGATGAGTTTTACGTCAATACACAACGTATTGATACCAACAAACAAGAGACCCAAACCTCTTATACACTCAGCCCTCGCTTAGGTTTGGTGTGGAATCCCGTCACCGATCACGCCCTGTACGTTTCTTACAGTAAAACCTTCTCACCGGTTGGCGGCGGATTGATTGGTATTACTCCGGGTAACCCAGCCAATGAACTCGATCCCGAGAACAGTCGCTTGTATGAAACGGGAGTAAAAAGTGATTGGCTCAATGGCCGAATCGCCACCACGTTATCGGTATATCGTTTAGAAATGTACAATCGGCGCATGAAAGATCCACTCGATCCTGAAGTGACCATCCTCACTGGTTTACAACGCACTGATGGCGTCGAGTTAGACATCAAAGCTTATCTTAACGACCACTGGTCACTGCGCGGCGGGATCGGCTGGCAAGATGCCAAAATCATCAAATCAGAGGCCAATACCCAAGGCAATCGCCCAAGTGCGGTATCCAAACTTAATGGGCAGCTTTTCCTTGCTTACCAACATGGGCAAGGTTGGTTTGGTGAAACCGGCATAACGGCAGTAGGCGATCGTTTTGCCGACACCAATAACACCACCACGTTGCCCGGTTACGCCCGCCTTGACGCGCGCATCGGTTATCAATGGCAAGATTGGAAAACGCAGTTGAGTGTCGAAAACCTATTGGATAAGGACTACTACGTCAGTGCCACCGGAGCCACGCAAATCATGCCCGGCGCACCACGTCAGTTTTACTTAAGTGCTCAATACTCTTTTTAACCATCTGAAATAGCGCACTAACTCTGCCCCTCTTTCCTCGACTGCACGGTTTAGCGTGCAATCGAGGAAACCTGAAAAGTCATTACATCATCATAAAACGGTTATGGATAAAGCTGGGGAAGAGCACTAAAAGTGTTTATGATAAACTCTCCAACCACCACTATTGAGGCAAAGAGAGTGAAGATCATTGCGGTAACGGCGTGCCCGACAGGGATAGCTCACACTTATATGGCGGCTGAAGCACTGCGTAAAGAAGCCACGAAACGTAACATCACCATCAAAATCGAAACCCAAGGCGCAATGGGCATTGAAAATCCGCTCACCCTTCATGACATCATGCATGCCGATCGTCGACTGATCGTCTCTGATATTGAGATCGATGAAAAAGAACGCTTCAAAGGCTGCGAAACCCTGACATTTTCAATTGAAGAAGTGCTGACCAATGTGCAACTTGTTATCGATCGGTGTTTAAAGTCTTAATGATGGTCAGTCGGATTAGTTTTATCCTTGAGGGAAATGGCTTTACAGCTTGGCAGCTCCATCAAATCAAGCAATTAACGAGTTACTTTCGCTCGATGTTTGTTTTATACAATATTACTCGCGATCAACAAGCAACGCTGAGTGATACTCTTCATGTATTAAGTATTGGCAGTTGTCGACATGATGTTTGCCAAATTGCGATTGAAGGGCTAGATGCCGAACTGGCTTGCATGGTGCTCACGGAATATCTACGCCAACATACAACGCTCTTTGCTAGCTCACATACCAAAAACGCATCGGCAGAAGCCATCTTGGCCAACCACTCAACGTTTAGCTTACCCTTTACCATACAATGGCACAGCTTATTAAAGGCTGAATTCGCCAATCAAAAAGACTGCTTACACTATATTGCCCAGCAAGCCAATTCTGCCGATGAGCCAGCGCTAATCCGTCAGCTCCTTGCCAGAGAAGCGATTGCCGCCACAACACTACCTCCGAGTATTGCGCTACCTCATGTTATTAGTGAACACATATCAACACCTTATCTTTGTGTACTCACGTTAGCTCAAGCGATTAATTGGGGGAGCACACAGGCAAAGACCCGATTCATTATTGGTTTAATTTTACCAAAGCGGAATCCCATCAAAAAAGAAGAAATCATGGCCGCCACTCGATTAACACGCTGGCTGATTGAGAGCCACCACCAACAATTGCTTTTTCAGCAACCCAACGAAGTCCATTTAAAAGGTCTTTTGTTACATATCATGGCTCATTGAATACGCGCCCGATATTGAGATGGCGTCATCCCTGTACGCTCTTTAAAGACCCGGAAAAAATAGTTCACATCTTGAAAGCCACACCGAGTGGCCACTTCATGCAGACGAAAATGATATTTTTTAAGCATAAATTTCGCGCGTTCCATGCGTACCCAAGTCAAATAATCAACTAACGTCATATGACCCTGCTGTCGAAAAAGGCGCGATAAATGGTTGGGGGAAATATTAAACCGTTGCGCAATACTATCTCGGGTGATCGTGCGGTGAAAATTCTCCTGGATATAGATGCAGATACCCTGATAAAGATCTTCTCCACGCTTTTTCGGCGCACCTTGTGAAGGCTCAAGAATTCGTAACGTATAGGCAAGCAGAGCACATAACAAATGCTCATCGATCGGCGACTTTTTAGGTTCCCTAGCGATGGCATTTAAGCTTTCTAAAATATTGTCCATCGCATAGCCAGTCCGAGTTTTGATACTGAATTTTTGGACATCGTAAAATCCGCTCTCTCCTTGACGTTTCGCAACAAAACTAAAGCCTAATTGTCGTCGACCAAATAATAGACTTAATACTGAGCACTCTTCTTGCCAATCGGGTTTATTCCAACAGTTGGGCGGAATATAAAGCGCATCCCCTGTAAAAATATCTACAGATTCAATGCCATGCACATCATCTTCGATCAAATTACGATAGCACCCTTTCAGCACGAGCTCTAAGCGAGGGAAATTGACCTGATAGCTAAAAGCAGGCGGCGTGTGATGATCACCAGCAAACCAAATTCTCTGGCCCTGCTCCCTCTCCGCCAAAATGGCTTCAATAATGTGACTGAATACCTGACTCATAGGCTACTCGAATAATGAAACAATAATCCTATTGTTTATTTTATTTAATGCGTTAAATTTCGCAGATACATTAAAAACAAAGAGAGAAACGACATTAAATAACTGTTTTATAAAAAATTAATACCATTAGACAATAAGAATATAACTATCAATAAAAATGGATTTGGATCACAGTTAATCAATGAAGTTACAATAATCCAGTAAATGTATTTTTAGGAGACTATAGCCGATCACTCTCTAGGTGCAAAATGTGACGACTAAAACAACATCTAGGTAAGGGAAAAACATGATCACTGAACTGATTAATCAACAGTTGATTAAGCTCGACCTTTCTGCGACCGATAAAAATGGCGTGCTGGAAGAGCTGGTCGAAATACTGGCGTCACAAGGACGTCTGTCTGATAAACAGCAATTTTTAGCCGATATTCATGCCCGAGAAGCGCTCGGTAATACTGGCTTTGAAGAAGGGGTTGCGATTCCACACGCGAAAAGTGCAGCAGTAATCCACCCAGCACTAGTGATCGGCGTCAGTCGTCAAGGGATCGATTATGGCGCAGAAGATGGCCTGCCCTCACAATTGTTTTTTATGATTGCCTCCCCTGATGGCGGTGACAATCACCATATTGAGGTGCTCGCTGAACTGTCCTCAAAACTGATTGAAGAAGGGTTTATTGAACGCTTTCTCGATGCAAAAACCGAGCAACAAGCTCTTGAACTGCTACTCGCCAAATCTCAACCTACCACCAGCATAACCGCCAATAAAGGCTTTCTGATTGGCGTCACTGGCTGCCCGGCTGGCGTTGCTCATACCTATTTGGCGGCCGAAGCGTTAGAAAAAGGCGCAGCCGAATTAGGCTATACGATTAAAGTTGAAACCAACGGCTCGATAGGGGTTAAAAATAGCCCATCGGCGGAGGAAATCGCTCGCGCGGAGGCGATCATTGTCGCTTGCGATAAGCAGGTCGATCTTTTGCGTTTTGCTGGTAAAAAACTGATTGAAACCGGTGTAAAAGAGCCGATTCGTAATAGCAAAGCCTTGATTGAGCGAGCCTTAGAAGCCCCTCATTATCAAGCGGATACTCGTGGTCATCATTCTCAAGATAATAAGAGTAAAGCATCGCAGGCACGCTCCGACCTGTATCGTTATTTAATGAATGGGGTATCACACATGATCCCCTTTGTCGTCACGGGCGGTCTACTGATCGCATTATCGTTAGCGATTGGTGGCCAACCCACCGAAGCGGGCATGGCGATTCCTGCCGATAGCATGTGGAATAAGGTGCTGGATGTCGGCGTTGTCGCCTTCACCTTAATGATCCCTATTTTAGCAGGTTATATCGCCTATGCGATTGCCGATCGCCCAGCGTTAACGCCCGGTTTAATTGGTGGTTGGATCGCCAATAATGGTTCTTTTTATGGCGCAGAAGCGGGCACTGGCTTTATCGGAGCGATCATTGCGGGCTTATTGGTCGGTTACTTTGTGAAATGGCTCACCAGCATTCACTACCATAAGTTTATTCAACCTTTAGTACCCATCATGATCGCCCCCATCGTCGGCTCCCTATTCATTTCCGGCTTATTTATCTTTATTATTGGCGCTCCTATTGCCAGTTTGATGGACAGCTTAACGGCGCTTTTAACCTCCATGAGTACAGGTAACGTCGTATTATTGGGTATTGTTCTTGGCGGCATGGCAGGTTTTGATATGGGTGGGCCTTTTAATAAAGTGGCTTTCCTCTTCTCCGTGGGAATGATCGCCAGTGGTCAAACGCAATTTATGGGCGCAATGGCTTGTGCGATTCCGGTTGCACCACTGGGTATGGGTCTGGCAACCGTATTAGGACGTAAATTGAATCTGTTTGAAGCGTCTGAAATTGAAGCCGGAAAAGCGGCGGGCGCAATGGGGTTGGTCGGCATCTCTGAAGGGGCAATTCCTTTTGCCGCGCAAGATCCGATGTCGGTGATCCCAGCTAACGTGATCGGCTCGATGGTTGCCGCGGTGATGGCCTTTTCTTTTGGCATCACCAATAGCGTTGCACATGGAGGCCCCGTTGTTGCGCTACTTGGCGCGATGAATAAGCCCCTACTAGCCATTATTTGTATGTTAGCTGGTACACTGGTCACCGCGATTGTCTGCCTTAGCCTGAAAAAAATGCGTCACTCGCAACGCTTAGCGGCCGCGGTTTAGCTTTTTAAAACTGATTCTCACGATGGTTAGGCCTCATTACTGGCATCAATCATCCACTGAATCGAGCAATAACAAAGAATCTCGGCGAGTGAAACCGTTGAACGCTCCACCAGCATAACCAGTAATCAATGATAGAATGTGGTTAAGTTTTCTTAACCACATTCATCACATTTAAACCACCAGCAAAAGCAACACCATCCGTTGTACTTCTGTTTCATCCCAGGAGTTTTTTTTCATAGGATTCAAACCAATGAGTGATATCGAAACTAAGCCTTTCTTTTTAATGAGTAATACCATTCAGCATTATGCTTGGGGTAGTATTGATTCATTCTCCCAGCTTTTTGAGATAGCGAACCCTCAGCAACAACCCCAAGCCGAATTATGGATGGGGGCGCATCCTAACGGTTGCTCACGGGTAGAATACCAAGGTCAACCGACACTCCTCAGTGAATTGATTGCTAGCGATCCCGTGTCTTTTTTGTCCGCTCATACCGCACAAACCTTTGGCGAACTTCCCTATCTTTTTAAAATACTCGCCGCAGAGCAAGCGCTCTCAATTCAAGTTCACCCGAGTAAATCAGAAGCCGAGCAAGGCTTTGCCAAAGAAAATGCGGCGCAAATACCGCTCACCGCTGCTCACCGTAATTACAAAGATCCCAATCATAAACCTGAATTGGTGTACGCACTGACCGATTATCAAGCGATGAACGGCTTTCGGCCGATAAACGAGATTGTTGAACACTTTCAACGGTTAGCGATTGAGCCTTTACAGCCTTTGCTTGAACACCTAGAACAACATCAAACGGAAGCCGGACTGGAAAGGTTTTTTACCGAGCTGTTATCATTCTCAGGTTCGGAAAAACAAGTGGCCATCGAACAACTCATCGCTTATGCACAGACACATCATGAACATGCTCTTTGCCAACTGATTATCCGGCTGTCAGAAACCTATCCGCATGACATTGGTTTATTTGCCCCACTGATACTCAATGTTCTGACCTTAAAGCCTGGGCAAGCGATGTATCTTGATGCTCGAACCCCTCATGCGTACCTGAAAGGCACCGGATTAGAAATTATGGCCAATTCGGATAATGTATTACGGGCTGGATTAACCCCTAAACATATCGATATTACAGAGTTGGCGAAATGCACACAATTTGCCGAAAAACCGGCCTCAACGTTACTTTTCACCCCTCAAGTCACGGATGACGTTTTACTCTTTGCGGTGCCCGTCGCCGATTTTAAATTTGCCATTTACCCGCAGCCGAACCAGTGCTTAGTCAACGTCTCTAGTGCAGAAATTCTGCTCGCGATTGATCATGACGCCACCTTAACCGCCGCTGATGGACAAAGTATTACCATCCATAAAGGGCAATCGGTGTTTATCCCTGCTTATACCGAGCACTACCAGTTAAGTTCTTTAGGCCGAGTGGCTAAGGCGTATAATTAAAGCAAAAAAATAACCAAGAGCCTGAAAAGACTCTTGGTTATATAAAAGGCTCTTGCTTAATGGCTAGTGACCGCATTCACCGTCAATAACCACCAAGGCATAAAACTAGCTCACTATACCTTTAATACTTTCACCGTATAAGAACCATCTTTTTGACGATACAGACCATGAATATCGGTATCAAACCCAGGATAATGGGCACCAATTTCACAGAGCATTTCCAAAAACTCTAAGACTGGACGTGAATGCTCTGTCACCATCTCACCGGGCAGTACCAAAGGCACACCAGGGGGGTAAGGCAGAATCATATTGGCACTGACCCGACCAACCATCTCATTAAGCAAAATCTCTTCGGTTTGGCCACGCAACTCTTGTTGCCATGCCGCGTGTGGGGTCAATTTCATTTCTGGTAAAACATCAAACGCCTTGTACATCAATTCTGGTAACGAATATTTGTTGATTAAGTGATGAATACCCTGAGCCAATTCTTGTATACGCATACCTTCATAAAAACTTGGCGATTCTTTATACAATGCCGGTAAAATCGAGCGGATGGTTAAATTCAAATCATAACCACGTTTAAACTCGGTTAACGCACGTAACAGTTGCATCGCCTTGGATTTATCAATACCAATAGAAAACAAGAATAACAGGTTGTACGGACCCGTTTTCTCAACCACGATACCGCGTTCATCAAGAAACTTAGCCACTAAAGAGGCAGGAATTCCTGAGGCTTCAAGCTCACCTTGTTGATTCATTCCCGGTGTTAACAACGTAATTTTAATGGGGTCAAGGTACATGTGATTATCATCAATACCTTTAAAACCATGCCAGTTGTCATTTGGGTCTAGCTTCCAACATTCTGTCGTATCAATATTCTCTGGCTGCCATACATCGAAGAACCAACTGTCACTTTCACCTTTTAAGCGTTTGATCTCTTTACGGAAACGTACGGCACGATCGATAGAATCTTGCATCAACTTACGCCCCGTGTTGCCGCGCATCATCGCCGCCGCCGTTTCGGTTGACGCCACAATCCCGTATTGAGGCGAAGTCGAGGTATGCATCATGAAGGCTTCGTTAAACGACTCTTTATCAAACTCACCTTTGATATGAATCATCGAAGCTTGCGAGAATGCGGCCAGCAGCTTATGGGTTGATTGCGTTTCATAGAACACTTTACCCGGCATCGCCTGCCCACTCATGCCACACTTGCCGTCATAAACGGAGTTAAAGTTAGTGTAAGGTACCCAAGCACTGTCGAAGTGGATGTGTTTACACTCTAACGACTCTTTGATGAATTGCGTGTTATAGAGCAAGCCATCATAAGTGGAGTTGGTGATAACAGCATAACTTGGTGCGCTTGCACCCGGAGTCTTCGCCACTTTTTCTGCAATCACTTCGCGGCTAAATTCGCGTTGTGGAATGCCGCCTAAAATACCGTAAGCATTACGCGTCGGACGGAAATAAATCGGCGTGACATCGGTCATCATCATCAAATGAGTCAGGGATTTATGGCAGTTACGATCGACCAACACGGTACTTCCTGCAGGTGCAGAATACATACCCACGATTTTGTTGGATGTCGATGTTCCATTCGTCACTATGTACGAACTATCCGCATTAAAGGTACGAGCGATATACTCTTCGGCTTCTTTGTGTGGGCCAGAGTGATCTAATAGCGAGCCGAGTTCAGGCATCGAAATGGAGACATCTGCCTTAAAGGTATTCGGGCCATAAAAGTCGTAGAAAATACTTCCTGCAGGGCTTTTTTGAAACGCCGTACCGCCCATATGCCCCGGAGTACAGAAGGTATATTTTCCTTCTTCGACATATTTAAACAGCGCTTTGGTGAACGGAGGCATAATCGCGTCTTTGTATTCTTGCGTCGCCTGATTAATTTTGATCGCGATATCATCAGCCATGCCTAATGCGTACTCAAAAAAGCTGACATTCAAACGCAAATCCGTCAGTGAAATATCCAAGGTGGATTGTTCGTTAGCAAAAGCGTGCACAGGCAGCTTTTCATTGACGTCGCTGATCCGCTCACAAAGCTCTAGAGAGTATTTATCCCAGTCAAATAGCACCCCACAAATTCGAGGATTCATCTCAATCAATTTGATCAAATCTTTGTCATCAACCGGATAAACCACGTCATAACCAGCTTTTTCTAAAGCCGCATGCAGCTGACGAACTGGCTCTTCTTTAAAGAACACACCCATGTGGTTCAAAATAGCAAAAATATTCATTTGGACATCTCCAAGACGAAGAAAGGCGCTCCCTATCCATTGCGATAGTGAGGAGAAGAAGCACCAAGGGGTAAATGAACGCTAGCTGTGGATGTTAACCATGCCCTAGCGTGAGAAATTAAGCCGCTGACACGGGCTGATCGTTTTTATGTAATTCCATGTACTGAGCCAGCCCTGCTTTTTTGCTGTAGAACATCAAAATCACTAATGACATGATGAAGGTGGCAGTTAACGTTGTTCCTTCAGCTCCCGCTAACGCCACCATACAAAATGCGCTAGCCACACCAGAGAACAACATCACAAACCCATTGCGAGTGGTCATACCTTCAAAACGAATCAAGTTAATACTGGAATAGAAATACGGCAGCATGGTGAGTAACACCGCATCAGTGGTCAGTTGACTAAAGATATCGGCGGCGTGCGCCGTTTGAGAACTAAAGACCATCAAGATACTCATCAATGCTGTCATTTTGATTGATGCGAGAATTAAGCCTTTCTTGGGTACACCATTGTTATCCGTATCACCGTAAATTTTCGGGAAGTTGCCATCACTTGCGGCGCGTTTTCCCGCTTCGCCAACCAACATCATCCAAGAACCTAATGACGTAAAACAAGCTAATGCCGTGAATGCTGAAACAAATGGAGCAGACCAACTGCCAAAGAGTGCTGTGGTGGCAAGCGCAAAGGGAGCACCGGATGCAGCCACTTCTGCCGCGGGGAACATACCACTGATCATTTGGGTAGAGAGGATATAAATAACCCCAGCTAACGCGGTGCCCAGCATAGTCGCTAATGGCACGGTGCGTTTAGGATTATGGACCATACCCGATGACACCGCGGCCGATTCAACACCAACAAAAGACCACAAACAAATCAGCACCGCGCTAATGATCGCATGGTTATCACTGCCAGCAGAGACGTTCCAGTTCTGTTGATAAATTGCCATATCAAAGTGAGTCCAGCCCAGTAACGCCGTTCCTAATACAGGTACTAGAATTAATGCCAAGCCAAAAGTACATAAGCGACTAACCCAGCTACCTCCTAATAAATTAACTAAGGTAAATAACCATACCGCAGCAATGGTCGCCAGTCCGGCTGGCACAGGGTTGTTCAAAATGGGGAAGAAAACAGAAAGGTAAGACACCCCAGTGATAGCAATCGCTAAGTTACCAATCCAGTTTGCATGGTAATAAAGCACCCCGGCTTGAAAACCAAACACTGGTGAGACTTCACCTGCATAGGCAATCGGGCCACCTTGTTGTGGGTTTTTGGTCGCTAAGCGAGCAAATACAAAAGCCAAACTCAGCGCGCCGATAATACAGATAATCCAACTAAATAGAGAAATAGAACCAACCGTTGCTAGGCTTGAGGGTAACAAGGCAATGCCACTGCCCATCATGTTCCCCGCCACTACCCCGGTACAGGCGATGACGCCAATTTTTTTGGTATTCGATGACATAACGTCTCCCGATATTTTCTACGAGCCACAGGCTCAAACCATAATGAGCAAGATGCGTGGTTGGCGAATAGGCCACTGCGACGCCTTACTGAATTTGGCTGCAGCTTACGCCGAAAAGTCGTAGAAAAAATAAGGATATCGTTATCAATAAAATAATGACTGAATCCGTATATCTTTAGATAAAGACAAGAAAAATAAAAATAAACCTCTATATTTTTCATATAGATAAATACAATAAAAACCAAACCTCACAAAAGGTAAAAAGATAAAGATCATAATAAAGGTATCGCGAGACTGAGATAAGTTGACGTTATCAATCGATTGATAGGGTAGAGACAAAAATAATGCTCATCAGGAAAAAGCCAAGCAGCGTTTTCTGATGAGCATTATTGAGAAAAGAAGGGTTAGAGATAAGATCAAACAACGTAGTAGAGATAGAACAGCCAACGCCATCCCTAGGGTCTGTTTATCTTTCGAGCTGATTTTTGCAGCAGTTTGTGGCTTCTTTATACAAGGCAGAGGCTTTGATATGTAGTTACTCTACCTGAGAAGCCGATAATGGCCTCGCCGTAAAATCAACTGCCGAAAGATCGGCAAATGCCTCTTGGGCTGGAATAATTTGCAATTCCCACTCCTCACGATGCGCGGTTTCTTTTAAAACGCGATAAACCGCGTGGTTACACAGCTCAAATGATTTTACAGGATCATGGTTATTCAGATAATGGCCGGTAAACAGCGAGGTGATTAAATCACCCACGCCAACGGGTTGACGGGCAAAGTCCAGTAACGGCCGAGTAACAATGAACAATCCATCCGCACAGCCCATTAACATCGTAAATTCATCTTCTGACGCACTATGTAGATGTTTGACTAAGACAATTTTCGGGCCCATGGTCAAGGCGCGTTGACACGCCTTGATCGCCGACGACAAATCGGTAATTTCGAGCCCAGTAAAATGGGTTAACTCAAACTGGTTAGGTACAATAATATCCGCTTGTTTCATGATCCGCTCACAGAGCGCTTCCGTTACCTCAGGACTGACCACACAGCCCTTCATCGGATCACCCATGACGGGATCGCAGATATACAAAGCGTTAGGATTCGCCGCCTTCACGCGCTCAACGGTCTCTAAAATTTCATCAGCCTGCGTGCCGCTTCCCATATAACCAGAAATGATCGCTTTCACGTCGCGGGTCACATCAATACTGATTAATCCATTAATCAGCTCCGTGATGCAGCCCAATGGCATCACCTGGCCTGTCCAGCCCTGCGCGTATTGGGTGTGGTTGGAAAATTGAACCGTATGAATCGGCCAGACGATATGCCCTAAGCGTTGCAAAGGAAACACCGCCGAACTGTTACCGGCGCAGCCATAGACCACATGAGATTGGATAGAAAGAATACCTTGCATCATCGCCTCAAAAAGAGCATATCGCTCCTAATATAAATACATCAATATCACAATATACGTACTGACAACAGTGGCGATAAAGTCATTATTCATTGTGTTACTTAAATCTATGCCTTGTGTTTATAGCACCGTCGTCACCGAAGGATGCACCGCACGATAAAGCGCATAATCTATCGATTTAAGGTTGCTATAAAAAGCTAAATTTTCACATAACAGGTACGTTTCGAGCGAAATATCCATATAAAACGCCTCACTGTAAGCTTCACTGGCACGCTCGGTATCGCCTTGTAATTCAGCAAGCTTACCCAATAACACATTACCAAACACCGATTCACGAACACTGAGCGCTTGTTGCAAATACGCATCGGCCCGCAGTGGATTGTCGCGGATAATTTCATGCAATGCTAAAGCTTCAAAAATACGTGGTTGCGACAAAGGGTGGCCCTGATCGACAGCAAGTAGTAACTGTTGGGTTAATTGATTAGCACGGTCAACACTCAGTGATTGTCTAGGGTCGAGAGCCGTTTGTACGTAATAGGCAACCAATAATTCCGCTTGTAAATAGTGATTGATTGGCTCCATTTGCAACGCCTCTTCCAGTAGTCGGATCCCCTCTTTAAAAGACGAAGGTTGAGAAACGTTCAAATAATGATGTGCACGAACGAGCTTCAGTAATGCTTGCTGGTTCTCAGGCATCGCCGCCATCAATAACGATGCTTTATTCTCTGCATCGGGTACGGCCAAAGCCTGCATTAATTCCGATGAGGCTTTCTCAATCACCTGCCTGATTTGCGGTAAGACCAATGGATATTGACGACTAAAAAGCGTAGTCCCTGAAGCATTATTTCGATACTCCACATCCAGATAAGTATGCCCCGCCTGATCCTGAATCTTCACCGTGACGGTCTTACCCGGTAAAACGCCCGCCACAAAACGAGCCTTACTCAGTCGCACTCGATAATGACTCACCTGGGCGATATCAGCCGCGAGTTTTTGGACTAAACCATCCGATAACTCGATATGGTCTTGATCCTGAATCAACGTCTCTTGGAAAGTAAACTCAATTAAGTGAGTATCCATTGCTTGAGTGATGTTGGTTTCGGATTGGTAGTAGGTAAATACCCCAAAAGCGATAATTAAGGCGCTGATCCAAAGTACATCAAAAGCTATTGATTTCCAGCGACGAATCTCAATCTTATCTCGCCGAGTGGCGGGCTTGCGGCTGTTTAATGCTCGAGTTAACGGCCCTGCTGGAAAGATCATATCCGTAGACCCAATATCCAACTCTTGATGCTGATGCGGTTCGACATCACGCTCTGAGTCATCATCCACAAGGGTATGATTGTCGTCAACGCTCGGCTCTGGGGCGATTTCAGTGACGCTGGCAACCAGTTTATAACCACGTTTGGGAACCGTGATCAAATAGTGAATACTTTCTTCTCGACCATCACGTAATAGTTTTCTTAACTCAAAAATAGATTGCGTGACCACCTGATCAGTGACAATCGCACCGCCCCAGACATGCTCTATTAACTGCTCACGACAAAAGACTTCCCCTGGATTTTTTGCAAGAAAATACAGAAGGTTAATTAATCTTGGCTCGACCGAAACTTCCCTATCTTGGCGATACAATTTATTTTCATCAACGTTTAATCTCCAATCGTTGATTTGAAAATGCATTCCAACCATGTGTGTACCATGAAGTATCAGTATCCCCTTTCAACTTGACGTTGCTGTGGCGTTGGCTACGCTCACTCACTTGCCGCTGACCTGCTACATTCAGTCATTGGGGGATAGGCAATGATTAAGTGACATTTATGTCATTTAATCAAGAAGGGCGGGATTATATAAAGATTTAGATCAACCGACTAATTATCCGACAAACTAAAAATGCAAACTAAGGTTGGTTATTCCAACGCCGCTAAAATGGAACAGTGACTGGCATCATCATCGGTGTCACCACAGCAGGCATCATTGATCTTTTTTAATGCGATGCGAATACGCGTTAACTCAGCAATTTTCTCATCAATTAACGTCAGTTTCGCGCTGGTGATCGATTTCACTTCAGCGCAGCTGTGTTCGGTCGCTTCAAGCTTAATTTCCAGTAATTCTTTAATTTCGTCCAAACTCAAGCCCAGTGCTTTGGCTTTTAAAATAAAGCTCACTTGGCGCTGATTAGCCTCACTGTACAAGCGATAACCCGATTCGCTACGCCCCGCAGGCTTGATTAAACCGTTTTTCTCATAAAAACGTAGGGTATCGCTCGATACGCCACAACGCTTAGCTAACTCGCCGATCTGAAACATTGATTTTCCTCCGTAAAGCCAATGGATTTTTTACTTGAAAAAATGACTTTTAACGATTATTTTCCTCATGCCAAACGATTGCGCAAGACCTTTAACCAGAATTTGGCTAGAATATGCGCCATCTTCACACAAGAACAACGCTCATCATCGGCGCATGACATTACCATGCTTGGGATGAGAAGGCGCTTTGTGGTAAAACATTTTGATTATACCCAAGTTATCCGTGATTGCTTGGGCAAATACACTCCATCAATGAAAGGAAAGTGGAAGCATGAACAACGCTCGCCCTATTCGCCGCGCTCTGATCAGCGTCTCTGATAAAACGGGTATTCTTGAATTCGCTCAAGCACTTGCAGAACGTGACGTAGAACTTCTCTCAACGGGCGGCACCGCTCGCCTTTTAGCCGAGCATGGCCTCACTGTGACAGAAGTGTCTGATTATACTGGCTTTCCAGAAATGATGGATGGACGCGTAAAAACGTTACACCCGAAAGTGCATGGCGGAATCTTAGGCCGTCGTGGTCAAGATGACGCCATCATGGCAGAACATGGCATTCAACCAATCGATATGGTGGTGGTAAACCTGTATCCCTTTGCTGATACCGTTGCGAAAGCCGGTTGCACATTAGCCGATGCGGTTGAGAACATCGACATTGGCGGGCCAACCATGGTGCGTTCTGCGGCGAAAAACCATCAAGACGTAACGATCGTGGTCAATGCCCACGACTACTCACGTGTGATTGCAGAAATGGATGCTAACGACAACGCTCTAACTCTAGATACCCGTTTCGATCTCGCCATTGCTGCTTTTGAACACACCGCCGCTTACGATGGCATGATCGCCAACTACTTCGGCACGCGGGTTCCCTCTTATGGCGACAATCAAGAAGGGGATGAGGACTCCAAGTTCCCAAGAACTTTTAATGCGCAGTTCATCAAAAAACAAGACATGCGCTACGGCGAAAACAGCCATCAAGCGGCAGCGTTTTATGTAGAAGCTCACCCACAAGAAGCCTCAGTCGCGACCGCGCGTCAAATTCAAGGTAAAGCATTGTCGTACAACAATATTGCCGATACCGACGCTGCGCTTGAATGTGTGAAAGAGTTCGCTGAACCCGCGTGTGTGATTGTCAAACACGCGAATCCATGCGGCGTCGCCTTAGGTAGCGATATTCTTCAAGCCTACCAGCGCGCTTATCAAACCGATCCAACCTCAGCCTTTGGTGGCATTATTGCTTTTAACCGCGAGCTCGATGCGGACACAGCAACGGCAATTATTGAACGCCAATTTGTCGAAGTGATCATCGCTCCAAGCGTTTCTGAGCAAGCGGCTGAGATTATCGCGGCGAAAAAGAATGTTCGCTTACTGGCGTGCGGTGAATGGTCGAGTAAAACGACTGATTTCGATCTCAAACGAGTTAACGGTGGCTTGTTGGTACAAGATCGCGACCAAGGTATGGTTACTGTTGATGATCTTAATGTTGTTACCACTCGTCAACCGACGGAAGAAGAGCTTAAAGATGCACTGTTCTGTTGGAAAGTCGCGAAATACGTTAAATCGAACGCGATTGTTTACGCCAAAGGAGATATGACCATCGGTGTCGGCGCAGGACAAATGAGCCGGGTGTATTCGGCTAAAATCGCCGGTATTAAAGCCGCTGACGAAGGTTTGCAAGTCGAAGGCTGCGTAATGGCTTCTGATGCTTTCTTCCCTTTCCGTGACGGAATCGATGCAGCAGCCCAAGCGGGAATCAAGTGTGTCATTCAACCCGGTGGTTCCATGCGCGATGATGAAGTGATTGCTGCCGCCAATGAACACGGAATGGCAATGATCTTTACCGGAATGCGTCATTTCCGTCATTGATTTAGGTTCTAGGCTCTAGGTCCTAGAGCCTTTAAAATTTAAGGAAGTCATTATGCAAGTTCTCGTTATTGGTTCTGGTGGCCGTGAGCACGCTCTGGGTTGGAAAGTCGCACAGAATCCTCAAGTTGAAACCGTCTTTGTCGCTCCGGGTAATGCGGGGACCGCGCTTGAACCTAAGCTAGAAAACGTCAATATTGCCGTAGAAGATATTGCCGGTTTAGTCGCCTTTGCTCAGCAAAAAAACATTGCCCTCACCATTGTTGGCCCTGAAATCCCTCTCGTGCTTGGCGTGGTTGATGCATTCCGTGACGCGGGACTAGCGATTTTCGGCCCCACTCAAGCGGCGGCGCAATTAGAAGGTTCAAAAGCCTTTACCAAAGATTTTCTCGCTCGCCATAATATTCCGACCGCCGCTTACGCTAACTTTACCGAGATTGAGCCAGCGCTGGCTTATGTACGTGAACAAGGCGCACCGATCGTCGTCAAAGCCGATGGTCTGGCGGCGGGTAAAGGGGTCATTGTTGCGATGACGCTGCAAGAAGCTGAAGACGCCATTCAAGATATGTTGGCGGATAATAGCTTTGGTGAGGCGGGCAGCCGCGTCGTCATTGAAGAGTTTCTCGATGGCGAAGAAGCCAGTTTTATCGTCATGGTCGATGGTAAAAATGTACTGCCGATGGCCACCAGCCAAGATCATAAACGCGTTGGTGATGCTGATACTGGCCCAAATACTGGCGGAATGGGCGCTTACTCTCCTGCCCCGGTCGTCACTCAAGACGTACACGATCGTGTGATGCGTGAAGTGATTTACCCCACTGTGCGCGGCATGGCAGCGGAAGGTAACCCTTACACAGGTTTTCTCTACGCGGGATTGATGATTGATGCTCAAGGCACACCGAAAGTGATTGAATACAATTGCCGCTTTGGTGATCCTGAAACCCAACCGATTATGATGCGACTGCAATCAGATTTGGTTGAGCTGTGCTTAGCGGCGCTGGATGGCAGACTTGATCAAGTAGAATCGAAATGGGATCCACGTGCATCGATTGGCATTGTGCTTGCCGCCGGTGGTTACCCAGCCGATTATCGTAAAGGAGACGTAATTTCTGGTTTGCCGACGCAAGAAGTCGCTGGAGAGAAAGTCTTCCACGCTGGTACCAGTGATCAATCAGGTGCTGTGGTGACCAACGGGGGACGAGTATTATGCGCCACGGCATTAGGAGAAAGCGTCTCCCAAGCTCAGCAGCGCGCTTATCAGCTCGCTCAGCAAATAGAGTGGCAAGGCATGTTCTATCGTCATGATATTGGCTACCGAGCGATTGCTCGTGAGCAAGCAAAGTAGGCGTTACTACTCTCACTGATGACTCGGTCATCACCAAAAAAGCCGCATAAGCGGCTTTTTTGATTTTCTCGCGGCTATCTCAATCGAGCATCTCTTCTACCGCTTGTCTGGTTATCGAGCAATTTAATCGGCATCAATCAGTGCTGGTTGAATCATGCAACCTCTGTCAGGCTCTGCCACTGATAACACGCTGTCGACTTGCAACTGAGCACTGCTTACTCGACCCAACAAGGCAACATAATGCGGAGTTTTCAAACGTTCCATCACATGCTCTGGCGTTGTCAACGGCCAAAGCACTTGCGAAAAACGACGTCCGGTACAGCTGGTTAAGCTTTGTCCGTCCCACACGCCTTGATATAAAGACCATCCTTGACGCGCTTGCTGCTTGCTCATTTCAACCAGTTGCTGCGCTTGCTGCAAATACTCACTACGCTGCTCTAAGTTTAGCGGCAGCACTTTACCATCGACACGAAATTGCTGATAAACCGCTTCGCCTTGTTGGTTAAAACGCACATGTACGCGGTAAGGAACCAATTGCGCGCCTCTTAGCTGCATGCCTTCGCGCACCACCTCACGCACAGAACCCGATTCCCAGCGATAATTGGTTTGATACCAGCCATAGTCACCCATCAATACCTGATCGGCTCCATGAGCCGGACGGTTTTGATATTCGGTATACCAATAGAAATGCGTCGCATCGCCCATCGTTTGACCACCAACATAGTCATTACGTTGATCAAGATTGGCATGAGGAACCGAAGAAGCACAGCCGATAAGAAGCAGGGTAA
The DNA here is from genome assembly GCF_013048705.1 of Vibrio sp. A11. NCBI lineage: Bacteria > Pseudomonadati > Pseudomonadota > Gammaproteobacteria > Vibrionales > Vibrionaceae > Vibrio > Vibrio sp. A11. Next base: position 43,732 of record NZ_VHSI01000008.1, read on the forward strand.
GAAGAAGAGAGAGGAATTTTTTCATGATAGAGACGCCGAGATAGAATATCTCGGCGTAGTATAAATTACTTCAATGAATCTTTCAGTGCTTTCCCGGCAACAAATGCTGGAACATTAGCGGCTGAAATTTGGATCTCTTCACCAGTTTTTGGATTACGGCCAGTACGCGCCGCACGGTGATTAACTTTAAATGTACCAAAACCAATTAGTTGAACTTGGTCGCCCTCTTTAAGTGCACCTTCAACTGCACCAAGAGTCGCTTCAAGAGCAGCTTTAGCCTGTACTTTAGAAAGATCTGCTTTCTCTGCAATAAAGTCGATTAATTGGGTCTTGTTCATTAGGTTTCCCTTCTTATAGGTTATCAAATCGAACCCACTCTAAAACATAAATGCCCTATCTGGCAAAGGTTTGTCGTATCCGTTGTGCTTCTCTGACGTACTTTTAACCATAATATGAGTATTCACTCACAATTTACTGTATTTTCAAGCCTCGCCTGACCTTGTTTTAACCCACCAGCGCCTTTATTTATAGACAAAGACGATCAAACTCTCTACTGATTGGATACCCATAACTTGAAATAGTCAGCCAGTAGCAATGAACGAGAATCTTGACCTTGAAGTGAATAAGTATAGCGATATAGAGTAGCTATACTGTGTCAATAATCCGGAAAATGAACCTATTATTAAGGCTGTTATGCTGCTATTAAGCTTATACGTGACTATCGCGATTGGCGTTTCTTTTATTTGCTCCGTATTAGAGGCTGTACTGCTCAGTATCACTCCAAGCTACCTAGCTCAATTACGACAGCAAGATCACCCAAGTGCTGAAAAACTCTCGCTGATAAAAGCAGATATTGATCGCCCGTTAGCCTCAATCCTCACTTTAAATACCATCGCCCACACCGTCGGTGCAGCAAGTGCTGGTGCTCAGGCAAGCCTTGTTTTTGGTAACCAGTGGCTGGGATTATTTTCGGCATTGCTAACCTTAGCTATCTTAGTCTTATCTGAGATTATCCCCAAAACCTTGGGTGCCACCTATTGGCGTCAATTAGCGCCTATCTCTGCCAATGTATTGCATTGGATGATTTGGGCTTTAAGCCCCTTCATTTGGTTTTCACAACAGATCACGAAACGTTTAGCCCCTCAGCAACCATCGATAAAATTGCGTGATGAACTCTCCGCGATGGCATTAATGGCTAATGAAAGTGGCGAGTTAGCCGAAGGAGAGTCGAAAATACTCAACAATCTGCTCTCCATTAGCGATGTTCCCGTCACTCAAGTCATGACACCGCGAACGGTACTTTTCAGAGTCAGTGCCGATATGAGCATTGATGAGTTTTTGCATGAACACAGTGACACGCCATTTTCACGACCACTGATTTATAGCGGAGAGACGGATAATGTGATTGGTTTTGTACATAGGCTAGAGCTATTCAAATGGCAACAAAACCATCAAGGCGCTCAGAAGCTCGGTAATGTGATGCGCCCGTTGCATGTTGTGCTTAACACACAAACCTTACCGAAAGCATTTGATCAGATGATGAAAAAACGTCAGCAGCTCGCGTTAGTCGTCGATGAATATGGCAGCGTGCAAGGCTTGCTAACCCTAGAAGATGTGTTTGAACACCTTGTTGGTGAAGAGATCTTGGACGAAGCAGACAAAGTCACCGACATGCAGCAACTAGCCACTGAACGCTGGGAGCAATGGAAAGAGGCACATGGCGTCATTGAAAGCCGAGATGAGGATGAGTCAGATCGTCGATAATGTCTCATCCTCTGACGGCTAAGCTCGATGATGTGATCTTGGCCTTAGGGTGCTTTTTGCCATTGGCGGAAATCGTTGCCCGTCGGAGCTTGGGATACGCGCAGACCAAATTCGGGTAAGACCGCATAAAGGTGATCAAAAATATCCGACTGAATGCGCTCATACTCAACCCAAACGGTCGTGGCAGTGAAACAGTACAGCTCTAAGGCGATGCCTTCATGGGTCGGTGCAAGCTGACGGACCATCAAGGTCATATGCTGATGAATCTCTGGATGAGCCCGTAAGTAACGCTCTAAGTAAGCGCGAAAACTGCCTAAGTTCGTTAATCTTCGGCCATTAATAGGGCTACTTTCATCAACGTGATGCTCACGATTATAAACGGTAATTTCTTGTACTTTTTGCTTAATATACGGTTCTAATAACTGGGCATGAGTTAAGCGCTCAATAGCCTGTTCCGTTAAAAACTGAACACTCGTCGCATCCACTAAAACACTGCGCTTAATGCGTCGACCACCAGCCTCACGCATCCCCTTCCAGTTCTTAAAAGAGTCGGAGATCAACGCATAAGTTGGAATAGTGGTGATGGTACGATCCCAGTTTTGCACTTTGACCGTGGTTAAGCTGATGTCAATCACATCGCCATCTGCGCCATATTTAGGCATCTCTAACCAATCACCGACACTGAGCATTTTATTGGCTGATAACTGCACCCCCGCCACTAAGCCCAAGATCGGATCTTTAAACACCAACATGATCACCGCGGTCATGGCACCGACACCACTGAGAAGCAGTACCGGCGACTTACCGATTAATATCGAAGTGACTAATAACGTGGCAATAATAAATAAAATGATTTTGAGGCTTTGGTTTAACCCTCGTAATGGCATCGTGCGGCCAACGGCGGTTCTCGATAGCAAGATTTCCAACACATTAAGCAACGAGTAAAAGGCTAACAGCCCATATACCACCACCCATAACGCCACCAAGGTCAGTATCACCTCACGCAAAGCGCTGTCTTGTGATAACCACAGTTGGGTTTGCACACCGATGACCGCACCTTGGATCAACAAAGCAATGCGACTGAATAAATTGCCAGCAAACAACACATGTCGCCAAGAGGCTTGAGAGTCATCGGCATGTTGTTTTAACCATCTCACCACCCCCCGATGAAGGAATACATGAATCGCAACAGCAATCAGTACAATCAATCCCAAAGCCTCAGCAATAGGGATAATTTTTGATAACTCAATATCATACTGACTCAGCCATTGAGCCATTGATTCCAGCATGGGACACTCCTTAAAATTGAGGTTGGATGATGAATATCGCTCGCAATACTCAAACGACGTAGCGCCGTAAATAAACAGAGTATCGGGGTAACTAGCCTAACGTTAAACCAATATTGCTCATACAGTCATCACGCAGTTCATGGCGCAGGTCTTTAATTAACTCAATATCTCGCTCGGTAACTTCACGCAAGGGTCTAAAAATCGCCCATTGCACATCCCATTCGGCGCATACCGCTTCATTGCTCTTTTGGTTGTCATTGGTGATCTCTTCACCGGTTTGCGCTTCTTCTAACTGAGCCACCGTACGCACCGATATTTGACTGACTTTTTGCATCGATTCATAGAGATCATCTCGATCAAGCAAACCATGCAATAACGTCGCTAGCGCTTCACAAGCGTCAATCGCCGGATAGACTAAATACAGCTCAAACGCTTCCGTCGTTGGGATCAATTCTTCGAGCTTCTCTAGCTGACGATCAAAGTCAATCTTGGCATTTTTAACGGTCATTAATTCCCAAACGCTATCCAAAATATCACGATAACGACGTGCATCAGCAAATTCTGTTTGCTGACAAAATAGAGCGTAATTAGGATACATGCGCTCACAAAGGCAAGCCATAAAGGTAATCTGTTGCCAAGGTTCAAACTTCTCAAGACGAAGCTGCAAAGGGTTCTGTAACATAGTCACTCTAATGATGGAGGAAAAAAGACCTTGAAAGTGTACTGGATAACGAGAGGGGAAAGCAACAAAGCGGCGAGGATGGTAGAAAAAACCGAGAGCCGGAATACAGAGAAGCCCAGGCTTATTACCTCTATATTCCAAAGTACAAATCTACACAAACAAACTCTAAAGCTTTTGAAAATCTGCCTACCTCATCGGTTCCAAACGCAATCCGCAGGGGGATAATAAATATTAAATTGGCTGATAGAGCGCTATTCTTGATGAAACTTTCTGTAAATAATGCTTAGTCTCATCATAAGGCAATTGATTGATTAACCGTTGATATACCTGTTCAGGTGTCAACCGATTGATAATCAAGGCTGCTTGACGAATATTAGTTGAACGCTCAGGGTTAAAGGTACGGGCCACATTACCAGCACCAGTATTATAGGCGGCAATCATACAATATAAACGACTTTGCTCGTCGGTGATGTCTTTTAAATAACGGCTATTCAATATATTCAAATAAGCTGTTCCTGTTTCAACATTAATATCAGGATGATATAAATCAGCTTCTGTCATCGGAGCATCGATATTACGCAGCAACCGATTTACATCATGCCCTGCCGTGCTGGGGACGATTTGCATTAAACCGAATGCAGGTATATGAGATTTAGCTTGAGGGCGAAACGCAGATTCACTATGCATGATAGCCATCACTAAAGCTGGATCTAACGACCACTTATCACTCTCTTTGATTGCCAACGGTTGATAGATTTTTGCCCTAGTTTCTAAGCTATTATTCGGTAAATTCACTTTATAACTAATGATTTTTTTCGATGCTTCTTGAGCCGTTATACTCTTATCCGTTACCTGAACTGTGGAATGATTAGTAAGCTGTTGACGATGAGCTTGATATTGCTGGCTAATAGTCGCGATTCGAGCTTTCGCTTCATCAAGTAACGCCATTTTTTTTCGATAGGCGCGCTGGTAAATAAAATCATCACCCACCCCGATATTAGCATCAATAAGTCTATCGGCTTGAATATCATATTCATTCATTTGCGAGTACGTTTGCTCAATGACAAATTGCTTCTCTTTTTGCTCTTGGGTCACGGAATAGTCAAGCTTTTCGGTAGAGACTTCCGCTTGAGTCAAATCTAAAGTTTCACCATCGGAAAGTTGTGCTTGCGCTTCGATAAGCTTACTGATCTGAGCTTTATCCATCGAAGGGTCAACTAATACCGATACTACTGCGGTATTATTTTCATAATCGACCACCCTTTTGACCGCGTTGCTCTCACTGTAAGTCACCTCGGTGTACGAATCGGAGAGTTCCGCGCTTCCCCAACGATCAATCAAGGCCAGACGCTGTTGATCAAGTTGAGTGATATACGCGTCTCGCCACGTTTCATACTCATCTAGCCGTGCATCAACATACCGCTCAAATTCTTGATATTGCCTCTGTTTACTCTGTTTTACCTGCTCGGTTGCTTGGGTGAGTTCAGCAAACGCCGCCTCTGAATTGGCCACACTAACTGAAGATAACGTACTCAATAACAATACCAAGAGGGGCTTTTTTGTGCCTTTCATCGTTTATTCCTGATAAAAAAGGCAGGGGTAAACACCCTGCCTGATAAAACCATCATTAACTCGTTCAATCCAAATTAAATCATAACGCTTTCAATGAATTGAGTGCTTCCGTTAAATCCTGAGCCGCTTTTTCACTATTAAACTGAGCCCATAACTTTGACTCTTTACTCGCTTCATTTACCACTTGGTTGACGTTTTCTTGATAGGCTTCTTTATCCATACCTACCAATACATAAAGACCGCCAGCAGGGCTTACTTGGCTCACAATCAGCTTACTATTTGATAAGCTGCGTGTGACTACGTTTTTTGTGACGTTCTCAAACGTTTCTACCACATTTTCTAGCTGACCATCATTACTTGTTTCAACAGAACGTTGTACAGCTTGTTTAAACATATTGTTGACATCCGTTTGAAACTGAGAGGCTAGCTGAACTCGTGCTTCATTAATTGCTACATTACGCATCACACCCATACCTGCAGCGCTTTTCTTCGCATACCCTGTGGCACCTGCTGCCAGATCTTTTGGCATTACATCACAGATCCACGCTGGCGCTTCAACCGCTGGTGAATCTGGAAATGTGCATTGAGCAAACTGCTGAGCTTGTTCAACGGTTTGAGTACTGCTACACGCTGCCACAGATAGCGCAAGCACACTCATTACTATTGTTTTTTTCATCATTCATTCCATATTATTGAACAGTCAAAACACGATTATAAGTTCTTAAATTTGCACTCAAGATCTAACCAGCTCTTACAAGGGTCAAGTACAACCTGAGCTTGATCTCCTTTGCGGATCTTCAGCGCAGTCTCCTCATCAATCGTCACCCATGAGAACTTAGCCTTAATACCATGCTCTGGGTTATTGACAATGGTTCCCTTACCGACACCAAAAGTTTCTAGCTCGCCATCTTCACTTTTCATAATTTTAGAGAAGGCAATTTCATCTTTCGGCTGGATATTTTTATCTGACCCAACGCCAATCTTAACCATGCTACCACTTTCACATTGGCGTAATTCTAACACCGAAGTCCTAGCCGCGAGTAATGACTTCAATTCTGCACTGTGTTCTACCGCTTCAGCCGCCGCCTTACTCGCTAAGCCTTGATAAGCTGCATCATTGATTGGGCAGCTTGAATTACGCGTCTCGGTAGAAGCATACTCATCGCCTTTAATGTCAATACGTTTCACTAAAGCCATGTCAGGAAGTGAAACGACTTTGACAATACCAGCAACTTCCATTTTGTAACTGCATTTTGCTGGCACATGCACGGTTTCGCCTTTTTTATTTTTATAGCTACGCGCTTCACTAAAAGACTTCGAAAAATCCAGATTCGTTACTTCAGTCAACACGGCATAATCGGCAATCGGTACACCTTTGGTGTTATAGCGACCACTTTGCTCTGCCAGCTTAATTTCACCTTTTAGTTTATTCGCCAATTTACGGTCAACCAGCTCGGTGCCAGTTTCAACGATTTGGCTTTCCAGAGAATTACGAATCACCGATTGCACACGATCTTGCGCCACATCTTTAAAGTTGACATCCACCGGTAACACAATCGCTTTAACATCTTGGCTGGATTTAGCGGGAACCTCTGACTCCAAAAGAGGGACAGACGTATCTGGTGTACAAATAGGTACAGGCCCCATCGAAATACAGCCAGAAAGTAAAGCAGACACACCTAGCGCCACTGCAGTTTGTTTAAACATTAGATAACTCCATCGTTTTTTTTATTTGAATCCCAGTGAAGACCATAAACCTTGTTGTTCAATCAACTCCATCAAATGACGCTGAGCAGCCTCTTGTGAAAGAGCATAATTGGATAAGGAATTGCCACTAGAGATAATTTCATTACTGGCGAGAATAGTTCCGTCCTTCGCTTGGAGTGTAAGCGATGTGAACAGAGTAGAAATGTAAGCATCCCCCACCCGACTTTGCCGAAGCTCTGAGGTCAAGATAAGCGAATGAGTCCGCTGTGTAGACTGGTTAAAACTGGTTTTTAAACGTTGAGTGGAAAGTTTATCAGCTAATAACTCGGCACTTTTGTTATTATTTGCAGCAGCAATCATTTGAATCAGGATGGATGACTGCGCCTGAGCGACTTGCTTCTCTAATTGCTCAATCTGTGGTGCCGCTGGTGCTGATGCGCCAAGCGAGCGAAGCATTGCTTGGCGTACTGCAACATGATTTATCTCACTTAATAAATGACGACTTTCTAACCACCAAGGAAGCACATCTTGATGTACACGTTTACTGATCTGCGCGTTTGCTTGGCGATCACTGTGTTGAATATCGGCTTGCAACTGAGCGATCACGGTTGCTCGGCTCACTTGAGCTTGCACGTAATACGCAATATCGTTTTTTTCTACTCTCGGATATTCAATCCCCGTTAATGTCACCGTTGCCGTTTTACTATTGACCTTATTATCCACTAGAGAACTACTGGAGGTATTGGCATTTTGACTTTGAAAAATATCACGAGAAGAGAAAGAAGAATCGATCTGAGTCCATAACTGAGCATTGATCTGACTCAGGGCCATTTGTTTCGCTTGCTCTAAACTACGCCCTTGCCCAACAGTAATCAGATAAACGGGGTGATTAATTTGCGGCTGTTGATACCAATCTGGAGGGATAGTTACAGTAGATTGACAAGCCGATAACACCCATAAACACCAAGAGAAAAACAGCACTTTCTTGACAATAATCATAAGAAAAATTAGCTAAAACCTGACACAAAAGAATAATTGGCAAATATAACTGCAATTTATAGCATGTGAATCAACTTTGCGGAAAAGATCACACTTTTATGATGGCGATCATATATTTGAAATATTGATTAACACTTTTTAACCAAAATTCTTATAAAAAACACCCAACTCAATAAAAATGAGTTGGGTGTCAAATTAAAACTGCAAGCGATAATTGATTACAACCTAAAGCGGTTAATCTCGCTTTGTAGTTCTTTAGATAACTTCGATAGCAGCGACGCTTGATGCGATGCTTCTTTTGCTTCATTGGCGAGACCATCAGAGACATCACGAATAGCTTGTGTATTACGGGTAATTTCTTCCGTAACAGAGGCTTGTTCTTCTGCCGCGGTGGCTATCTGGGTCGCCATATCGCTGATCGTTCCGACAGAAGCGCTGATTTGCGCCAAACTTTGCGCAGCAACATTGGCATCTTCGACACTACTTTCCGATAGCTTACTACTGTCATTCATGATGCCCACCGCTTGGGCTGTCGTTTTCTGTAACGTCTCAATGGTTTTCTGGATTTCTTGGGTTGAGTCATGAGTTCTTTGGCTCAGTACTCGAACTTCATCTGCTACCACTGCAAAGCCACGACCTTGCTCACCCGCCCTTGCCGCTTCAATTGCCGCATTCAGTGCCAACAAGTTGGTTTGCTCAGCAATACCTTGAATCGCCGACAATATGGCATTGATGTTTTGCGCATGTTGATTGAGGTTTTCAATGACACCTTTCGCTACCAAGACTTCTTTAGAAAGATTGCCAATCGACGCTTGCGTATGCTCAACTTGCTCTGCGCCATGCTGAGATATTTTCACTGTATCCAATGCGGTAGCCGCAGTATTATCCGCATTACTGGCGATTTCTTGAGTGGCTGCCGCCATTTCATTAATCGCTGTCGCAACCATGTTAATCTCGTCTTGTTGCACAGTGATCCGTAAGCTTCGCTCATGAGCTTGTTCTGCCGTACTCTCCGCTTGTAAATTTAAGCCACGCGATACCTCTTGTAATCGGGTGATCATGCTATGCATGTTATTAACAAATTTATTAAAGTTATTGGCTAATGCACCGACTTCATCCTGATAACGAGGCTCAATACGCTGAGTTAAATCCGCATCCCCTCCAGCGATTTCGGCCAAAGCACTCGATACGCGGTTAAGATCTCGAAACAGGAAACCGACTAACCATGCAACAAGGACGGCCACCAAACCGGTAATAATAACGGCCGTGATGATCAATTGACGCATTAAGCTACTCATCGTGGCCAGTTCAACGGACTTATCAAGTTCAATGCCCAATAACCACTCGGTACCCGGTACTTTCGAAAAAAAGAAGAACTTATCAACGCCGCCGACTTTCACTTCTTGAACCTGATTATCCTTAATCGATTGGTTAATCACAGCCATGGTTAAATTAGAGCTGTAAGTGTTGAGCGGTTTTAAAATCAAATCGGCATTGCGGTGAGCAATAATATTGCCTGTATTACCATTAACCAATAACGCCGACGATTTTTCCCCAGCGTCAATGGCAATCACATCTTTCACCAATTGATCGATCAATACATCGGCACCAATTACCCCAAATAGGCGTCCATGACGAGAAATAGGTTCAGCAATTGTCACCATTAATTGACGAGTGATCGCATCAGCATAAACGTTAGTCAGTATTTGTCGATTCTGCGCTTTTGCATCGCGATACCAGCCGCGAGTACGCGGGTCATAACTGGTATCAGAGGCACCACGTTCAGGAATAGAGCGATGCATACTGCCTTGCTCAGTACCAAAATACAGCAAATCAAATCCGCCCGCTTGTTGGCCTTGCTGTAAAAAAGGTAAAAAATTCTCCTGTCCTGTATGCGGAATCACCGAGGTGACAATACTGCCACGAATGGTTAACCACTGGTTAATTGCGCTGGTAGCGGATTTGGCGATGCCATGAACTCTAGCCTGTAAACTATAGTTGGTTTCATTTTTTAATTGGTTGACAGATAGCGTCGTCAGCACCAGCGCCATAAAGGCGACCGCGAAAACGCTGGTGCCAATCAGTTTACTTTTTAACGACAGACTCACAATTCACCTCCTTGGTGAACAAACGACTTTCGAATTTTAGACAGAACAACGATGACGGTATTTATGTGGTTCTTATAAACGTAGGCTATTTTTAAAACCACCGGAGCTTTTTGTCTCTTTTAATTTAAAAATTTAGCCTAATTCTCAAATTGGTTTTCTGTTTGCAGTCTGATATTCAAGAAAATTGGCAGCAAGTGAATGGACATACTCAAACAACTTGGAGTTGCAGGTAGGCGGCAAGTGAGTGAATCCCCATGAGCATAGGCAAGCTCTATGATTGGGGTGAACGAACGTAGCCAACACAGCTACAGCTTCAAATAGGAAGAGTATAGAAGTGTTTATTTTGGGTAACATAGAGATAGTATTTGCTAAAAAAGGGCAATCAGATGATTACCCTTTTTCTTACGGATTAGCTGATTGAAGACGACTTAGGAAGTAAAAAAAGTCCACTGGCATTAATGCTGAGATAAGCATGATGAATCAACTGCTCGTTAAACTGCGCAGAGTTTAATTGCAACAGTAACTCCTCTCCATGCCAGTTAACCGTCACTTCATACATCGACCCCATATAAACCACTTTTTTCACATCGCATAACTGGCTAATTTCGCCGTGGTCTTGCAATAAAATCGCTTCTGGACGCACCCCAATTTGATATTCACCGGGCTCTTTATTAGCCGTCACCACTTTGTCTGCTGTGATGGCATAACCATGAATCGAGATGTTTTCACCATCAAAGTGCCCTTGGAAGATATTCGCCTCGCCCATGAAGTTTGCCATGAACATTGAGGTCGGTGCTTTATATAGCTCTTGAGGCGCTCCAATTTGCATAATATCACCGTCTTTCATAACGATAACCGTATCTGAAACCGCAAATGCCTCAGCTTGGTCATGGGTTACATACAATGAGGTAATATCAAAACGTTGCTGCAGTTCACGAATGGTTTCACGCATGCTACGACGCAAGTTAGCATCTAAATTACTCAATGGTTCATCAAACAATAACACTTTAGGCTTTAACACTAACGCACGCGCCAAAGCCACTCGCTGTTGTTGCCCTCCTGATATTTGGTCAACATAACGATCGCCCATCGCTTCTAAGCCAACAATTTTTAACGCCTCTTCAACGCGTTGACGAATCTCACTACTCGGCAACTTAAGCATTTTTAAGCCATAAGCGACATTGTCATATAAGGACATATGAGGAAACAGTGCGTAAGACTGAAATACCATACAAATATCACGTTGTTGAATCGAACGCTCAGTAACGTCCTCTCCATCGATAAAAATTTGCCCAGAAGTCGGCTTTTCTAAACCGGCCACGAGTCGCAAAACCGTCGTTTTACCACACCCGGAAGGACCCAATAAGGTGACAAGGGTGCCTTTTTTAATCGCCAGATCGAGATTACCAATGACCGTATTATCGCCAAAGCGTTTGCAGACATTTTTGAGTACAACAAAATTTTCTTTTTCCATGGTCACTCTCCACTAGGATTCTTGGTTATTCGAGCGTGAGCGAGCGACACGCGCCTCACCAACCCAAAAGTCAAACAGTAAGATAATTGCCAACATCACAACGATCAGAACAGAGCCATACGCAATCGCTATCCCATATTCACCATCTTCGACACGGTTTAAAATATACGATGTCGCGACCCGAGTTTCTGGTGTCACCAAAAAGATAATCGCGCTCACCGTGGTCATTGCACGGACAAAGCTATACACCAATGTCGATAAAATCGCGGGCCTTAATAGCGGTAAAATAATATATCGAATAGTCTGCCAAGAACTCGCACGTAAACTTAACGAGGCCTCATCTAACGATTTATCGAGCTGTCCTAAACCGGCAATACCTGAACGAATGCCCACAGGCACATTGCGCATTACCATAGATATAACAACTATCGCTGCCGTACCGGTTAAATAGATGGGAGCATTATTGAACGCCAAGATATAAGAAACACCAGCGACCGTTCCCGGAACAGCAAAACAGAGCATGGTGGAAAATTCGATCACTTTCTTACCATAAAACTGCTGACGAACCACAACATAAGCAATCAATAAACCAAATAAGGCGGTCATCGGTGCCGCAATACTCGCGTAGATCATCGTGGTGATTAAAGAGGGCCACGCACCATCCGACATGCCATTACCGAATAAATTAATATAATTATTAAGAGTCAATGTGTAATCGACGCCCCAATTAACGGTAAAGCTGCCAAAGAAAATGCTGCCATACAGTAAAATATTAAAGAACATCCATCCATACAACACTACCGTGACAAACCATTTCAATGAGGTAGGGATCGCCTGCACATCACCACGATAAGACTTACCCGAAATCGTCACGTATGAACGCTGACCAATCCATAAATACTGAATAACAAAAATACCCAAAGAAAAAACTAAAAGTATCGAACCGAGTGTACTTGCTGAAGCGTAATCAAGCTGGGCACCAACAATATAGAAATAGATTTGGGTCGCGAGGACATCAAAACTTCCCCCTAGCACTAACGGGTTACTAAAGTCAGCCAACGATTGCACAAAAATAATCAGAAATGAGTTTGCCAAAGCCGGTTTTAGTAATGGCAAAATGACTTGAAAAAACGTTTGATAGCGGTTGGCACGCAAACTATAGGAGGCTTCCTCTAAAGAAGGATGAAGTGACTTCATCGCGCCATCGAGAATCATAAACGACATGGGAGCAAAAGCCAGAACTTGAGCTAACCATATTCCCGAAAAGCCATATAGCCAGTTGGTTTGCTGTAATCCAAACCAATCCACCATCCATTCCGTCACGTAGCCGGAGCGACCTAACATTAATGTTACTCCTAAGCCAACAATAAAAGGTGGGGTCACAATCGGTAAGATAGAAAAAATACGGGCAATGAATGCAGAGCGTTTAGCTATACGTGTCGTGTAAATAGCAAACAACAAACCAAAAAAGGTAGCGCCGACGCCAACGGCAATCCCAAGTAAAATTGAGTTACGAATAATATTTAAAATATGAGATTGCGAAAGAATATCCCAAAACTGCCAAGCCACCCATTGTCCACTGCTGTTTTGAAACATAGGAATAAAAATCGCTATGCTTGGGAAAATAATAAAAGCCGCGATCAACAGAATAATGGTAATTAATGCGCTGATCACAAAATAATCGCCGCCTAAATATTCTAATCGAGCAAAAGCTAACGTCATCACAGCAATAAATACGATAAAAAGTGGTATCGTGGCATAACCTAATCCTTGATAAGTTAACCAAGAAGAAAGCAAGATAACCCCCATACTGGCTAAACTGTAGCCAATATCGATATAGTGACGAATAATTTGACTACGCTTAGGTACTCCCCACCTCCTAACCAATAGCCCAAGCGGTAAAGCAAACCATAACCAAGCGATGCTTGGTTGACTCCATCCCATCGCTTCGTAAAACTCATCAGAGGTTGAATCAAACAAACCATAATCAAGGGCAAAAGAAGGGAGCAATATAAATGCCGCGATGGCTAAACCGATCCAATAAAAAACAGGATCAGTGTTATGAGTAGCACCCGTATTTTGCTTCATGGACGTAATATTCTCAGTCATAACTCTACTCCGAGAAAAAAGATGATCGACCACCTAGTATTTAGGCAGCACAACATTAACCGGCACCGGATGACGGTAAAATAAATCGATTGATGGAATTAGGCAGCTCGGATTTAATCACCGAGCTGCGAGGGGGAGATTAATTGCCCATTTTGACATCACTGACCCATTTCGTGATCAGTCGCTTACGCTCATCTGCCGAACCATAGGTTTCCATATCATAGTCAATTAAGGTCAATGTCTTCGGATCGAGCGCTGCAGGAGACTGCTCTGCTAAGGTATTGGTTAAAATTTGGTAAGACTGCCCTTCTTTCCAAGCCAATTCCTGACCTTCTTTTGATAGTACCCAGTCAACAAAGCGCTTAGCATTGTCAAGATTACGTGCGCCTTTAATAATACTCACACCGCCAATCTCATAGCCTGTACCTTCACACGGTGCAATCAGTTCTAATGGAGCACCTTTATCTTTCTCTAGTGAATAATCATGTAAAAAGCCAATACCAATCGCAATTTCTCCACGAGCAGCATTACGAGATGGAGCAATACCAGACTTAGTATATTGCGATACGTTTTTATCCAACGCAGTGAGGTAATTAAACGCCTTATCCTCATCCCATAATTGAATAAATGTCGCTAACGCGGTGTAGGCGGTCCCCGAGCTTTGTGGATCGGCCATTTGAATTTCGCCTTTATATTCAGGTTTGGTCAGATCAGCCCAACATCGAGGGATCTCTAGCCCTTTTTGTTGTAAACGCTCCGTATTGACACCAAAGCCTAAAATTCCCATATACACAGCAGAGGAATAATTCCCTTTACGTTTAGCCGGATCTCGAAATTGCTCCATAATATTAACCAGCTCTGGTGACTGATAAGGAGTGAGGAGATCCATCTCTCCCGCCTGAGATTGAGGATCAAGCGTTCCACCGTACCAAACATCAGCACGAGGGTTGTTTTTTTCCGCTTCAATTTTAGCAAAGGTACTTCCCGAGCCGTTGCGAACCACGGAAGTGCGTACATTGTATTTTTCAGAAAACGCTTTGGTTTCAGCCTCACACATTGCATTAGTAGCGCTACAATAAACCACCAAACGACCCGCAGCACTCGCCTGTAAAGGGGAAAGTAAAGCGCCCGCTACGCACAATCCAAGCAAGCTACGTTTTATATCAACTTTCATCGTCCATTCCTTATTATTATCTTCCGTTAAGTATCCTCAACGGTAGGTTTCACGTTATCGTCAAGGTCATAATTCATCCTGACGAGGATGCTCTGAAGCAGTTCGACAAACAGATAACCGATGATTTGGATGAGCTCATCAAACTGGTAAGAGTCACTTTTATTCCATTTGCTGTGCTTTAATAAAAGGCAGTAAATGTAAGCTGATTAACGCAGCGCACACCGTGAGTAGACAAAAGAAGCCTTCCCACCCCCACGCTTCAATCAGCAATGATAATGGGTAACCCGTTAAAGCCGCACCAAGATAACTAAACAGGCCAATAAAACCCGTTGCTGTTCCTGCTAAATCTTTACGTGAACATTCAGCCGCAGCCATACCTATCATCATTTGAGGGCCAAAAACAAAAAAACCAATCGAAAAAAAACAACCTGATAAAAACCAAACATGATTAATAGGCGTTAACCATAACGCTGTTACTGAAATAAAAATTCCCAAGGCAAACAACAAATTCATTGGCGCTCGATTACCACGAAAATATTTATCGGACCCCCAGCCACCAAATAATGAACCTAGAAAACCGCCGACTTCAAATAAAGAGACAGAAAGGTTGGCTGTTAAAATATTATGTCCATGTCGTTCAACTAAATAGAGAGGCCCCCAATCATTGATTGCCATACGAACCATATAGACCAACAAATAAGATCCACATAACAACCATAAGTATCGATTGAATAATACATAACGCATCACTGCAGTTTTAAAGTTTAAAGTTTGTCCTTCTTTCTCATGAGCTAGCTCTAACTTATCTTGTCGCCATTGTCCGACGGAAGGAAGCCCTAATTCTATCGGTTTAGGTTGAATACGGTAACAAAGCCAAACCCCAACACAGACAGCAATACAGCCTGGAATAATAAAACCATAACGCCAACCAAAAGCGAGACTAATAGAACCAATGGCTATCGGAATCAACGCCCCACTTAAATTATGACAAGTATTCCAGATTGACCACCAAAAACCACGCTCACTTCTTGAATACCATGTGGTTAAAATTTTTGCACAGGCAGGCCAACCCCATCCTTGAAAAAAAGCATTACTCATCCACAACACAGAAAACAATAACAACGATGAGCTAAAACCAAATAAAATATTGATGATACCTGTTGCGATTAACCCTAACCCCATAAAATATCGAGAGCCTGAGTGATCGCTTAATAATCCTGATAAAAACTTTGAAATACCATAAGTCAGATAAAATAACGTGCCCAGAAAACCAATATCAGAATAGAGTAGGCCTAAATCATTGAGCATTTCTGGCATCGCAAAGTTCAGACTCTTGCGAGTGAGATAAAATACACCATAACCTAAATACATCGACACCATTAAATGCCAGCGCCAATAACGGTAACGTATTGCTACCTCACTATCATGAGTCTGCGCTGTACTTATCATCTGGTCGCCCATCCTCGCGCTTGACCTTGCCTCATCCTAGACAATGAAACGACAAAAAACATGAGACCTCACTTTAATTGACTAGGAATAATTCCTATTTTTGGATAACCAATGACTATTTTGTGGGCAAGTTAACAACAATATGCATGCCTTGACCGCTTCGTTGACTGGTTAACACAGAAAAATCGCCACCTAGCGCACTCACACGTTCGCGAATACCAATCAAACCATGCCCTCTTATGGACCAGTCATCAGGCAAACCAATACCGTTATCTTTGACTTCTAAAGTCAAATCACTACCAGGAAAGAGGGTAATTTGCACTTCGCTTGCTTGAGCATGCTTAGCAATGTTGTTGAGTAATTCTTGTAACATTCGAAACAGCGTCACTGACGTCATATCATCGAGTTTATGGCTGTCTAAGCCAATATTGAGCAACACGTGAATTCCATGTTCGGCAAAACGCATATCTTGAATAAGCTGTCGTATCGCAGATTCAAGTCCTAGCTCATCTAATAGATGAGGCCTTAACCGTTTTAGTAATTGACGGGTGGCTTGATGGATATTCATCGCGATGTGATGAATTTGGCTAGCGCTCTGCCTCACTGGGTCTGTCGACGCCAAACGCTCGGTTAACCTTGCTTGGATCTGAATTGCAGTAATATTTTGTCCAATATCATCATGCAGTTCACGAGCAACCGATTTACGGACTTCTTCCTCGACGGTGATCAACTGCCTCGCGAGACGCTGTTTATCCATTAGCTGAGTCGCTAAACGCTGATTGGCTTGCTGTAACGCCTTCGCCAAACTATGTTGACGGCTGATAGCGATCCCTAATCCCAACCCCACTAAGGATTGAGAGGCCATAAAGATCAAGAGCTCCTGCTCAGACGAAAATGAGCCACTCACCTGTCTCGCTGCAGCCAGTAAAATGGAATTCATGACACTGGCAAGTACACCACCCTGCCAACCAAACCGATACGCCAAGAAAATATTTGGCAAAATAATGATCAGTAGAGCTAATGGCTTCATCTGCTCAAGCAAAACCAGCTCGGCCAATAGCCCCAAGCTAAAAAATAATAGACTCCACACCAATACCCAAGGACTTAAACGAACATCTTGGTGAATGAGGCTTGGAGTGAGAGGTAGCCAAATTTGATGTTTTAAATAATCAGATAATAAATAAAGAAATGGCGTCACCACCACAGCGCCAGTTAAGGTCACCACAGAAGCGTTGATCATATCAATGAAAGAAAGAGCTAATGGTTTGGATAACAAAAAAAAGACGATACCAACGAAGAGGGCATGGCTAATCATCAATCCCATCAGTAGTAAAAGTTTCTGCCAATAATGAAGTAAAGCCGCTTTATATAAACCGAAGATAGCCGCAAGACTAAAACTCAAGATTGGAAAAATAAACATAAAATAGGTCACAGGCGTGGCAGATAATAACCATAAAATCACCCCAGCGAGTAACAAATCTGTCCCTAAGCAAACCCAACGCACGAAGTTAGGGGCTAATAATCCTACTGCAAGCCTCAAACCAGACGGAAAGAGTAAATATGCCATCAGATGATCCGTCGTCAGATAACGACTGATATTCCATAAACAAAACTGACTTATCCCATAAAGAAGAAAAGCAAAAACGCCATGAAATAAATAATGACTATTTTTCATTACGAATCTTGAGCAAGTAAACGATGTTGTATCGCGAAACGAATCAAATCGACAATATTACTTAAACCAAGTTTGTTCAAAATATTGGCTCGATGAACATGGACAGTTTTATAACTCAGAAATAGCACTTGTCCAATTTCCTTAGCATCTTTGCCTTGGATCAATAAGAAAAAAATCTCACGCTCTCGTTTGGTTAACTCCATCAGCACATTTTTTTCTTGAGGATTACTCAAATTAAACAACGCATCAGCACACAAATAACGGTGTCCACGTGCCACCATACGAATCGCATCAACTAATTCACTAGGACCACATCGCTTCGATAAATAACCACTCGCTCCACTATCGATCGCTTTACTCACAAAAGAAGCTGAGTCATAAATACTTAAAATAATCGCTTTGAAATGAGGGTGCAGCGTTTTCAGACGAGCCAAGAGACTTAAGCCACTTTCATCAGGCATCGAGATATCCATAATCACAACATCTACTGGTTTTTTTGAAAGCGCTAAAAATGCAGCTTGTGCATCACCGTATTCACCAACCACTTGAATATCATCTTCTACATTAAGCAATTGAGCAAAGCCAGAACGAACCACTGCATGGTCATCCACTAACGCAACCGTAATCATTACTGACCTCAACAGACCTCTTTTCCTGTGAGAGTTATCATTACAGTGATGCATGATAACTGCAAATAAAGTCGGTCAAGCTGTGATTTCGGTTAACTAAATACTTCTCTTATCACTTTCTCACCAAGCGTGACCTCATTCACGCTTTGTACAACACCTTGCCGTTTCTAAGACTTTTTCTTAGTTGATCTAAGACCTCCTCTCATGCTCAGCCAGCCAACAAGCCATACACTTTGCGACAACGCTTAAATACCCCTTTTATTTATACGGCAAAGAGAACGTATTATGTTGAAATTTCTAGAGCAGGTCAGAAAACCGACGTTAGATCTTCCACTCGAAGTCAGACGGAAAATGTGGTTTAAACCCTTTATCCAATCTTATTTGGTGGTCTTTATTGGCTATATGGCAATGTATTTGGTGCGTAAAAACTTCAATATTGCCCAAAATGATTTGATTTCGACTTACGGCTTATCAATGACGGAGCTGGGCTTAATTGGCCTTGGTTTCTCAATTACTTACGGCATCGGTAAAACGGTGGTGTCTTACTATGCCGATGGCAAAAATACCAAACAATTTCTGCCTTTTATGCTGATCCTCTCCGGTATCGCCATGCTGGGCTTCAGTTTCAGTCTGGGCGGCGGTAGCGTCAGTCTGTTTTTGATGATCGCCTTTTACTCTTTAAGCGGCCTATTCCAAAGTACTGGTGGACCATCGAGTTATTCAACCATCACCAAATGGACCCCGCGCAATAAACGTGGCTCTTATTTGGGCCTGTGGAATATGTCACACAACGTGGGAGGTGCTGGCGCAGCGGGGGTCGCTTTGTTTGGCGCTAACTACTTATTTGATGGCCATGTGATCGGCATGTTCGTTTTCCCTTCACTACTGGCGATTGTCATCGGTTTTATTGGCCTACGTTACGGTAGTGACTCACCAGAAGCCTATGGTTTAGGTAAAGTAGAAGAACTGTTTAATGAGGCCATCAGCGAAGAAGATACCGCCGCCGAAGAAAACCAGATGACACAATGGCAAATCTTTGTTGAATATATACTAAAAAACAAAGTCATTTGGTTGCTCTGTTTTGCCAACATCTTTCTCTACGTGGTACGTATTGGTATCGACCAATGGTCCACGGTTTATGCCTTCCAAGAGCTGGGACTATCAAAAGAAGTCGCGATTTCCGGCTTTACCATGTTTGAAGTCGGTGCGCTGGTCGGAACCTTAATGTGGGGATACTTATCCGATTTAGCGAATGGTCGCCGGGCCTTAGTTGCCTGTGTATCGCTTGCGTTGATCATCATGACCTTAGAGTTTTATCAACACGCCACCAGCGAATTGATGTACCTTTCTTCACTCTTTGCCTTAGGCTTTTTAGTGTTTGGCCCTCAGTTGTTGATCGGTGTTGCTGCGGTCGGTTTCGTGCCGAAAAAAGCCATCTCAGTGGCCGATGGCGTCAAAGGCACCTTTGCTTATCTGATTGGTGATAGCTTTGCAAAATTAGGCTTAGGGATGATCGCTGATGGCACGCCGATTTTTGGCTTAACCGGTTGGAAAGGCACCTTTGCCGCGCTCGATACCTCGGCTTTCCTCTGCATTGGTTTGCTGGCGTTTGTCGCGATTGCCGAAGAGAAGAAAATCCGTAAAGAGAAAAAACGCTTATTATCTCTCGCAAGCTCACAAGCTTAACCTCTTCACAACTCTCCCTATGACATCCATCCACGATGTGATGGGGAGAAGCTCAATAACTACCGATTGCCAGTCCGCCTATTTAGCGTTAATTTACCCTCTTGGTTACAGAGTGATTCAATTTTATGCACAACGTGGTACTCGTCGATGATCATGTCATCGTCCGCTCAGGCTTTGCCCAACTGCTCAATTTAGACCCAGATATTCAAGTTGTCGGCTCTTTTGGTTCCCTTGATGACGCTCGGCGAGGTCTACCAAGCTGCCATGCCGATGTAGTGATATTGGATATTTCAATGGCTAATGAAAGTGGCTTTAGTTTATTGGCGGACCTGCCCTCCGGACTGGCGGCGATTATGCTCAGCGTTCACGATTCTCCCGCCATGGTAGAAAAAGCGTTGGAGCTCGGTGCTAAAGGCTATCTGAGTAAACGCTGTAGCCCTGATGAATTAATCCAAGCCGTTAAGACCTGCGCGAGTGGAGGCTGTTATCTAACCGCCGATATTGCCAGCCGTTTAGTGACACCGAAACATCCCGTTTCACCGCTATCATCACTGACTCCACGCGAGCGAGAAGTGTGTCAATTGCTCGCCGATGGTATCGACGTAAAAACGATCGCCCAACAATTAGGGCTGAGTCCAAAAACCGTTCATGTCCATCGAGCGAACGGCATGGAAAAACTCGGCGTGAGTAACACCGTTGCTTTGGCGAACCTCATTCATCACAACTTAACCTAATGCGCTTACATCCTTTTACCGCCGTATGTAGCTTTTGCCTCATCGCTTGCACTTGGTTTTGCTTATGGGTGATTGGTTTTTACTTTGTCAACGATCCTGAATTAGCGATCCTATTTTTCCCTTTTGCTTTGCGATTAGGAATTGCGCTCCATTGTTCCCATCGCTATTGGCCGATTCTGTATTTCACCGAGTGGGCGCTGACCATCAGTTTAGCGCTGCTCTTGGCACAACCGCAGTGGCTAACAATTTTGATTGCCAGTGGATTGAGTATCCCGATCACCGCTTTTGCTCAGCGCTATTATCATGGCGAACAATGGCGACGCTTAACGGTGATCTGTTTGACCATTGCGCTATGCGCCACCCTCAATACCGCTTCAGTAAGCTTCCATGTCCCTTCAATCTATCTCACTTGGTTAGTCAGTTTAACCGGTGGATTAATGCTTGTGCCAACCTGCTACTTACTATGGAATTATCTGTTTCAAACACGTTGGTTACCACTTTCCGTACAACTGATCCGCCGAAAACCCAGCTTTAATGTCAAAGCGGTTTTGCTGTGTAGTCTCTTATTTACGGTCAGTATTATTCTACAAACCAGCCTACCAGAAGAGCTACGCCGCTTTGCCCCTTTTTGTCTTGCTATCCCGATCATCGTGTTGGCTTTTCGCTACGGTTGGCAAGGCGCGTTATTAGCAACCCTACTCAATAGCGTCGCTTTAATCGCGACGCGAAATGATGTCTCTAACTTAGCCACCACCGATTTACTGCTGTCGATTTCCGCACAAAGCCTGACGGGCATTTTCCTTGGCGTCGCCGTACAAAGACTGCAAGATCTCAATCGCCAACTGAGTAAAGAGTTATACCGCAATCAGTCGCTCTCTCAACAATTGGTCAGAGCTGAAGAATCGGTCAGAAAAGAAGTCGCGCGTGAATTACACGATGAAATTGGCCAAAGCATCACCGCCATTCGTACTCAAGCGAGCATTATCAAACGCACCGAACAAGCCCAGATGCGTGAAGACAGTGCCAATACTATCGAGTCTTTATCGCTTAACGTTTATGACACCACCAAACGACTGCTGAGTAAACTTAGGCCGCAATCATTGGATGATTTGCAGCTATTAGAAGCGATTGGGCAGCTCATTCGTGAAATGGAATTTGCTCACAATGGCATTGAGGTTCGTTTAACTAGCCAAGGGCCAACGGAGCAACTGAGCGATACTTTGCAAGTCACCGTATTTCGACTCTGCCAAGAAGCGCTTAATAATGCCCGCAAATACGCTCATGCGCGCCATATTGAGATTGACTTAACCATCGACAAACAGGTGTCTTTGACGATTAAAGATGATGGTGTCGGGATCAGTAAAATCGACCCACTCAAGGGAATGGGAATTAAAGGCATGCAAGAGCGCGTACAAGCGCTCGGCGGACACTTTAAGCTACAATCGCAACCAATACTTCCTAGCGGAACCCATTTGCACATTCAATTGCCTAGGGTATGACATCGCTTATGTTTCGTTTTCTTTATCACTCAACCACGCCACCAGCGCTGACTAATCCGCATACCATCAAAGCCACGTACGATCATTGGCGATTGCATATCATGATCGGCATGTATTTGGGCTACGCTGGCTTTTATTTTACTCGGCGCACACTCAATTACGCCGCGCCGAGTTTGCTGACTGATTTAGGATTGGATAAAGGCGATTTAGGACTGCTCGGGACACTTTTTTATATCACCTATGGCTGTTCAAAGTTTCTCTCTGGCACTATCTCAGATCGGGCCAATCCTCGCTACTTTATGGGGCTGGGCTTAATCGCCACCGGATTGATTAACATTGCTTTTGGTTTTTCCAGTTCGCTCAGCGCCTTTATTTTGCTCTGGGTCTTGAACGCTTGGTTTCAGGGTTGGGGATGGCCAGCTTGCTCAAAGCTGTTAACCACCTGGTATTCACGATCTGAACGAGGCTGGTATTGGGCCATTTGGAATACGGCGCATAATGTTGGCGGCGCATTGATCCCTATTTTAGTCGGATTTTTAACCCTGCATTTTGGCTGGCGACACGGCTTTATTTGGCCGGGAGTGATTGGCGTGCTGATCGGCATCGTACTGTGCTGGCGACTTAGGGATAAACCCGTCTCATTAGGCTTACCAAGTATCGGCCGCTGGCGCAAAGATACCCTTGAACTTGCGCAAGAAAATGAAGGCAAGGCCCTGAGCTATCGAGAGATTTTAGCGCAATATGTCTTTAGTAATCCCTATATCTGGTTACTTGCCGCGAGTTATATCTTGGTGTATATCGTGCGCACCGCGATCAATGATTGGGGTAATTTGTATTTAACCGAGCAGCATCATTACAGCCTGATTAATGCCAATGCCGCGTTATCACTGTTTGAAGTGGGTGGGTTTGTTGGTTCTCTTGTCGCAGGCTGGGGGTCGGACAAGCTTTTTTCTGGCAATCGTGGACCAATGAATCTATTGTTCGCCAGCGGTATTTTCCTTTCTGTGGCTGCATTATGGTTAATGCCAATGACCCATTTTATCTTTCAATCCGCCGCACTATTTTGTATTGGCTTTTTTGTGTTTGGCCCACAAATGTTGATTGGCATGGCCGCCGCAGAGTGTTCACATAAAGATTCAGCAGGTGCTGCAACCGGATTTGTCGGCTTATTTGCCTACATGGGCGCAGCCCTCGCCGGTTATCCATTAGCGATGATTCTAGAAACTTATCATTGGAACGGCTTTTTCATCGCCATTTCTCTTTGTGCCAGCGTAATTGGTTTATTGTTACTGCCTTTTTTATTAGCGCAGTTACCGAAGGCTGAGTGAAACATTGAGATTAAATACAAACAGAAAGTCGAAGTTCTGATCAATAAAGAAGATTAAAATGGTATCACCATACCGAGCTTAAGATTCAATATTGTTGCTTGTTGATAATCCAGTTGATCACTTTGAACACCAAAAGTAAACCATCGCCATTGACCTTCCACTCCAATGGCTCTGGTTTGCCAATTATAACTCAAACGGGAACGGAGATTGTCTCGCCATTGAGTTGACCATTCCAAGTCGGTTAACCAGAGTCGATCGACATAAACGTTTTTGATGCTGTAAGCATGTTGTCCAGAAAGATAACCGAATCGAGCATGATACTTAACGGGGAGAAGCTGAGTATAATCGCGAAATCCTTCGACCCCATTCACTAAAGGCTTAATCGAAACAAAACCATTTTCATCGGTCTCCGCCGTTGCCGTATTAGCGGTAGCAACCGTATAAGGCATATCACGCCAATAAATGCTACTGTAGAAATCTTGCGCTAGTAAGGAGAGGAATGCTCGCTCGTGGAACTGCCAATGAATGCCGATATCACTGGTATAACCAAAGTAACTGGAGGGCGCTTGTACCTTGCGTTTTAATAATACATCTTCACTGTAGACATAATCTAACTCGAGTAGGCCATCATAATCATTCTTTCCCGTTTGCCCTACTTGCCCATGTAACCGGCCACTCATCATGTCTTGAGCTTGTAAAAAACTTGCGGAAACATGCCAGATAAAAGACTGAGAGGGATCCGATGTCCACGCCAGTTTAATGCCTTGGCTGATTAAATGCTCAACACGTAAGTCAACATCATAACGTTTACCCGCTTGCATATCTTGTCGATTGACCGATTCGCCATACAGCAACATGGTATCGGGACTAAAGCGCAAGTACCACTCATAACGAGCGAGTAAAGAAAAAGAAAACTGCTGATAACGGACCCCCATTTCCGCTTGGTTTAAAGTAAACGCATGTTTGGCCGGTGTATAGGCCATTTTATCGCCCTTCACCAACGGATAAATACCATTCTCTTGTGAATAACCAAAAGCCTGAGCCTGGCTAAATAGCTGCCATTCGGTATTCGGTTCGGATAATGGAAACAGACTTAAGCTTGGCAATAACAAAAAAGCACTCGACATAATGACATCTCAAACGTTCAAGAGCCCTGTATAGGGCTCTTGAGTATAGCCACACCTAATTAGAATAATGATTCAAACTGGCCATTGATATAACGAACGACACTGACAGAATTACGTGGTGCATCAATACTAGCCACTTGTTTATTGCCAACTCTGATCGTTCCTACCACTTGTCCCTTATCATCTTCACGTAAATGAGCAATTGCTTGACCATTAGAGAGTTCAACGTTTAATGGCTCATCTTTCTCAGTATTGATTTGAGTTTTTAACGTCAATGATTGCTCGTTATAAACAATGGTGCCATTCAGATTCAACAAATCAAACGCTGGGCGAGAGGCTTGTAAGCTAACTTTCGCGAGTTGTGGGTTATCTGGATTAACTTTACTCTCTAAACTCACTAATAAAGAACCACGCAGGAACTGCGTTGGCGTCTCTGGCTTAATGTCATCCAAGCTTGAACCCGGTAGCGCAAGATCACTTCCTTTGCTAACGTCATAGTTATAACCCTCACCCCATTGCCATGCTTCACGCATACTGGTGAAATAAACCACACCGTTTGGATTATCGAGAGCAATACTTAAAGAAGCCTCTAATGTTTGATCTTGATAGTCTAAACGAACCCCTAAGTTAAAATCGAGGCTACGCGCGCTGAAGGTTTCTTCATCAAAGTTCTCCGACTGGCCTTGCTGTCCCGTCGATGTGTATGAAGAAGAGTGCTTACCTTTTATTTCAGGTTGGTTAGCGGTAAATGCAATACTACCAGTTAATAACAAAGGATTTTCTTCATTATCCTTGGCTTTAAGGCTGATTTCATTCAACGTAAAATGCAATTTTTCAGCTTTAAGCATCCATGTTTCGCTAAAGTCATGATCGCCCTCTGAAGCTTCGTGCTCCCAACTCTCTTGCGAGACAAACGACACCACCTCAGCTTTACCACTGGCAGCTTCCAGTTCAACCGAGCCCTCTTTTATCCACAGTTCAGAAATAGTCAGATTAATAGCAGCACTGTCATTCATCGAACCGCCTTGTTCGGTTTCTTGCTCATCCAAAACAAGGCTGGCTGAACCAGAAACGACCAGCTTCACCGTCTCTGTATTAATCGTATAGGTATCGCCTTGCTGAGTGACTTGCCAATCACCCGCCTCTTCAACCAATTGATCATCGATTTTATGGGCGATAGACATGAGCGCAGAAGTCAATGTTTCAAAAGTGGCTGTCACATCATCTTGTAATAAATCAGGGATCGGATCTAAGCTGTCACCTAAACGAATAAATCCTTCTCGCAGCGCCCCCTCCTCTTGAGTGGCGTCGTACACAGTGCGAACTTGCTGAACTAACGCTTTAGCTGTAGTAATCTCATCCGTTTCAGCAGGCGGGGTAATATTGGGTTTGGACGCTTTGGCTTCGTCAATTTTTTGTACGACATCATCTAACTTAAGATCGACACTTTCATCTTTAGAAAGTTCATTAACCACGGTATTAATGACTGAAGAAGCACCGTTTAGTAAAGCTTTACGCTCATCTTCCCAAGTGTTGGTCTCATCATCATCTACTGAGTTAATCAGATTATCAGCCAGGGTAAATAGATTATCTAAATTCGGTTTTGTATCTGCAAATGCTGCAGACAGCGCGGCAACTTTGAGAGACTCAACATCACCAGCATCCGCGGCAGCTTGTATCGCCGCCGCGTCCGTTAAATCGACAGCACCTAACGACATCACTTTTTGTGCATCAAGCCCAAATAATTGAGCCATCACACTGCGGCTACTATTAATCACGGCAAGGTTGACTTCTTCACTGCCGCGTGAGGCACGAATAGTGTGTTTAGCGATCGCATCAGTAATACTGGTCATGTGCGCAGTTATTGAGTCTGCATCAGAGGCGAGAATCGAGATGAGTTTAAAATCATCATCAACATTCATCCACTCACCGAGGGTTTTACCCTCATCAAGACAAGCCTGAAAGTCACACTTCATTTGCGTGATAATGTCAGGATCATCATGTGAGGTCAGCACAAACAGTAGCGCTCTATTTTGAGGTAAGCCACTGAAAGTATATTGACCACGCTCATCGGTTTTAGTGCTACCTAGCACTTCTCCATTCGGACACTGCTGTTCAGTAACATTTGCTGCACTAGCCACACAAACTTTCACTAAACCATCGCGAACTAAACCTTTATTCACCACACCAGATACTTTTGATTGACTCTCAGGAGTCACTTTGGAACTGCTACTTCCACCACCACAGCCAACCAAGGCAATGGAAGTAAGAATAGCCGTTGCTAATAACGTTCTGTTCATTCCATGTATTCCTATATTATGAGGTTATCCATAGAACAGACCACCCGCCTGCTCAGTCACAAACCCTTACCATTAGTTACAGGTATGCTCAATGTTAAACTATAGGCCACATGAATAAATCAGAACAATTTAATTGTGAATTTAGTATGAAATGAAAGTTGAAACGAAACATAAAGGACCGAAGGATCTAGGTTCTATGATAAACGAAAACCTAGAACCAATAATGAAGATCATTACATAGACTCAAAAAATCAGCGACCAAGATCTGAATACCGTGTACAACAGAATAGTAAACGAAATCTACGACACCTAGGCCCCTAGGATCCGGAAGCTTGTGTACCCCACACTCCAATGTTATATCTAAATTCTAACCTCTCCCCTATAACCGATAATTTCCAACGCTTTAGCAAAACCTTGCTTAGCTGAACGTTCACCGTGAATCAAATGTATTTCCTTTGGTGGCTGGTCGATGCCTTTAATAAACGCGAGTAATTCAGATTGATCCGCGTGAGCGGAATAGCCCGACATTACATGAATACTGGCTTTCACATCAATCTCTTCCCCATCAATACAAATCGATTTTTCGCCTTGGGCAATGGCTCGACCTAGGGTTCCCTCCGCTTGAAAGCCTGCAAAAATCACATCGGTACGCTCATCCCCAAGCAAGGCTTTTAAATATTCAACGATTCGTCCGCCTTGGCACATCCCCGATGCGGCAACCACAATCGCGGGCGCACCGGTTGAGGCGAGACGATTGACTAGCGCCTGATGAGTACGATAATCACTAATTTGTATGCACTGTTCGAAAGCCAGCGGATGACGATGCATCTCTAAACGCTGCTTGGCCTCTTCTCCCCATAGTGTTTTGAAGCGGCGATACGATTGGGTGACTTGTTGAGCCATCGGTGAATCAAGAATAATCGGCAGATCGGCATCAATTTTGTGCTCAAAAATCAAGCGTTCAATATCAAACAATAGCTCTTGGGTACGGCCAACACTGAAGGCGGGAATCAAAATCGTGCCGCCATTTTCTAATGAGCGTTGGATGATTTCGCGTAACTTCTCAGCGCGACCAGCCACATCGTCATGATTACGGTTACCATACGTTGTCTCAATGACAAGATAATCGGCGCGCTGTGGTGATTGGGGATCAGGTAATAACGGAGTATTGCTTGGTCCTAAATCGCCTGAAAACACCACCACTTCACCGTTAGCTAAACGAAGCTCAACATAAGCGGAACCGAGAATATGTCCAGCGGGTTGAAAGCGAAGTTGCAGTGACGCCTGAGCCTGATGACGGGCAGAAATGGTTAACCACTCGCCATAACAAAGAGGACGTAACCGTTGTTTTATGGCTTGCAAAACTTGCTGAATTTGCTCACGATTCAGGCCCAATTGCAATTTAAGCCCATCTTCTAACATTAATGGAATCAGCTCTGCACTGGCTGGCGTACAATAAATCGGCCCGGTAAAACCGGCAGCAAGCAACCACGGTATACGGCCAATATGATCAATATGAGCATGAGTCACAATCAGTGCATCGATATGCTCCACCGGAAAATCCAACTCAATGTCTGTCGCATCTTTACCTTGAAACAGCCCACAATCGATCAGTACCGCTACACCATCGACGCGCAACTCGTGACAAGAACCGGTGACAGTATGTTTACCGCCATGATGAAGTATTTGCATATCCTTTGCCTTATTCACAAACCTAATAAGCAAACACTAGCATAATGAATAAAAAAACAAGATGGAGAGAAAAAGAAAATTCGAGGCAGTTGGCAGGAAAAGATAGTAACAGAGTGGGATTTTCTAAAAACTAATTTAGCCTTCATTATTTTTGATAATAAATAAAACTCAAATGTAAAGGCATAAAAACAAAAAGCAAACGATAACTCTCTCAAAAAATAAACATCGTTAAAAATAATTACAATTAATGTTTAATTAGTGATCATCCATATATATAAACTGATTAACCATTTTTAAATATTATAAGTCCAACACTAATCACAATGATAATTTTAGTATCGTTTAAAATAGTGATATAAATTGCAGCTTATAGATATGAGTTTATGATGAATAAAGTAAATATAGTCGCACTTGCAATAATGTGCGCATTACCAGCCCATAGCCAAATAATCATTTCAGAAACAACTGAAGGTTCAGGAAACAACAAAGCGATAGAACTCACTAATATTAGTCAAGAAAATATCAATCTTGAACAATACACGCTAAGAATTGCCCATAATGGTGCACAGGACTGGAGCAGTAGTACACTCAGTCTTCCTATTACCGTTATGCAGCCTTCACAAACCTATGTAATTGCTCATTCTCAAGCAGATCCAGAATTATTAGCACTGGCCGATCTACAAGATACTCGCGTAACAACCTTTAATGGCGACGATATTGTTGGCTTATTTCATCAACAGCAACTGATTGATATTGTTGGAACACTCGGTATTCGTGAAGACTTTAATAAAGATACATCATTACGAAGAATTAACGTTCAATCCTCGACCACCTTTAACCCTGAACATTGGCACAGTACAGGAATCATCAACGATTGGAGTCATATCGGCACTCCACCGGAACTGGATAATCAAGAGATACCACCAACGATCCCACCAATCACCGCTATAGATACAACTATCATGGATCTACAAGGGGACGGTTGGGCCTCACCTTATACGGATCCTGCTAATGGTAAACTTGAATCTGATGAAGTTTTTCGAGTTAATGGCGTGATTACCCATATTCAAACTAATAGCGACCTTGGAAAGGATCTACCAATTGGATTTTTTATACAAGATGAATTTGGTGACAATAACCCGCTGACTTCTGACGCTATTTTCGTTCAGGGCCTCGTACAAGGCTATTCGATTGGCGATAAAGTGACTGTTACAGGAAAAGTGATTGAGCAATTTGGTTCAACCCAGTTAGTCCCTACTGGTAATATCACAAAAGTATCGTCCGGCCATAATATCGAACCGACAACCGTGACCAGATTACCATCTGATCGCTATTACGCCGAAACCCTTGAGCGCCACGAAGGGATGTTGGTGCGCTTTACCGATGATTCAAATATGTACGTTTCACGTAGCTTTGCTTTCGATACTGGCCCTCAGCGCTATAATATGGTGCTAGCTTATCAACAACCTAACATTCATCCTCATCAAAATCATTTACCCGGCAGTAATGAAGCGATCCGTCAAGCCGATTGTAACCTAGACCAACGATTGGTTGTCGAGGCGACCCAAACAGGAAGCAAACATCAACCGATAGTTTGGTATCCCGATTTTGCAAAAAACACTAACGGTATTGAGCAGAATTTGATCTCAATTGGCGATCGAGCCTCGAACATTGAGGGGATCATTGGTTACTCTCATTCTGATTATCGTTTATATGTCACTAAACAAGCCAATTCAGAGTCATTCACTCGACAGACAAATAGCTCTGATCCCGTCATTAATGAAGGTAATATAAAAATTGTCACCTTCAATACCGAAGGATTGTTTATTTCCCACCTTCACGGTAATAACAATCCAGCGGTCGATAATCATAGTCAAACTGGATTTGTGACTGGTGGAGCCAAAGATCAAGCCGATCTTGACTTACAAATTAAAAAATTAACGGCTGCCATTCACACTATGAATGCCGATCTAATTGCACTCTTACAAGTCGAAAATAACGGTTTTGAACAGGGCTCCGCTATTGATTATTTACTAACGGAAATCAATAAAGGCCAAGAGAACAAACAGCATTATCAAGTCGCTAAATGGAACGCCAGCAATCAAGATCACTACGTAGGGAATAATCCAACCGCAAGTTATATTCTTTATCGGCCCTCTGTTTTCAAGTTAAATGATCTTGAATTATTAACAATGCCCAGCGATGACAAGCAAAGCATCTCCATGAACGAGACTGTTATCGCAACATTAAACATTCACTCTAAAGAAAACCCCATAGAGCTAGTTGTGGCCGCTGTTGACCTAGTCAATCGCGATCAAAACTGTCATGGTGACACGACTCAACAAACGACTCCTTGTGACCAATTACGCCAACAAGCCAGCCAAGCAATTATTGAAGCGATGAGTAAGAAAACTGACCACCAGTTAATTCTGGGTAGCCTACACGCTTATCCAAAAGAAAAAGCAGCTCTCGTTTTTAGCCCAACGGAGTTAAATTCATACGTCGATGCTGTTGCGATCCGAGATAGAAACTCTGAACGGTATTCTATTGAACGCAACGCTGAATCAGGTCGAGTGGACTATATTTTCATGTCAACTTCGCTGAGAGATAAATTCGTCGATTCTGCACCTTGGTCCATTAACTCAGCTCAATCTGCACTGTTAAATTATCAATCTGGGATGACATTTGACGAAACCAATTGGTACCGCTCATCTTCCCACGATCCGATCCTTTTGACGCTAAACCTAGCGCTTAGCTCAAACAATGATCTTGGTGATGATTCAGAGACAGGTACACAACCTGATGCTGCAGAAAATAGTAGCAGTGGTGGTGGCCTTGGTTTGTTCAGTTTTTTACTGTTATTGCCATTGTTACGCCGCATACGCAATCAACAAGCCTAATGCCGTTTAAACTCCATCAGAATCAGAATAAGAGATACAAATAATGAAAAAGCTATTGTGCATCGCCTTAATGGTTAGCTTTAATGCCAGTGCCAAGTATATTGAAGCTCATCACCCTCATGTGATGCAGCCATTTTCTTCGACTTGCATCATCAATGCTACACCGACGCCTCCTGAAAATTCGGATATTTTTAATCCTAATGGCTACTATAATGCGGCCTTGGAAAAAACGGGCGATGAATTAAAGCACGCCTTGAATACAATCGTCTCCGCCGGTCATATTCGTCTGCAATATACGGATAATAGTAATCTTCAAACACCAGATGTTTGGCGAGCATTAATGATCACCGATGAAGACCCTTATAATTCAGACAATGTCATTTTACTTTATACTGGTCGTTCACAATCAAAAGAGCAACGCTCAGGCAAAGGCAATTTAGGGCGAAATAACTGG
Organism: Vibrio sp. A11; assembly: GCF_013048705.1. NCBI lineage: Bacteria > Pseudomonadati > Pseudomonadota > Gammaproteobacteria > Vibrionales > Vibrionaceae > Vibrio > Vibrio sp. A11. The sequence continues at coordinate 76,083 of NZ_VHSI01000008.1, forward strand.
AACCGAGAACATGTCTGGCCAAGGTCAAAAGGAGGATGGAACACCAGTTCATCCTACGCTGACACTGATATTCATCACCTTCGTCCCGCAGATGAGGGAATAAACAATGAACGAGGTAATTTTGAGTTTTATGAAGGTGGTGTCGCGACCAATGAATCACCCAATGTCGGTAATAAAAAAGATACCAGTAAGAAAACTTTTGAGCCACGTGATGAGGTGAAAGGTGATATTGCGCGAATGATGTTTTATATGGCGACACGTTATCAAGGCAATGACCATGATGGTCTGACTTTAACACTCTCACCGGGTTATAACACGCCAATCGAACAACTTGGTGATTTATGCACCCTACTCAGATGGCATCAGCAAGATCCGGTTGATGAATTTGAACGTAACCGTCACGAGAAAATTTATGACATACAAAATAACCGTAACCCGTTTATCGACAACCCAAGCTGGGTCGATGAGATATTCTATCATTCAGACTGTCGTTAGAAATTTTCCAGCGGTTATTTGGTCTGATCTGAACATAACTTAAAACTTGGTTATGGAGTACAGAGACAACAACATAAGTCCCTGTATTCCATAATCGATAATCAGAACTAAAAAGCACGATGATATAACCCTTCCTAGGATCTTAGTTTAAAACCTACTCCGTTAGGCTGTGGACATCAAACAGCAAGCTGCACATTATGATTAATGCTATCAATGACTAACGTTTTAAATAATGTTTGTAAGAGTAAGTCTTCGGCTTACTGACGATCTCAGTGTATTCAAACAGCTGACCGTCCGTTAATTTTCCTACTGAAATTAACTTCAATAATGGTGTTTGTTCACTAACCGTTAAACATTGAGCCATATGTTCATTGGGTAAAATGGCTTCAAAATCTTGAATCGCACCATCAATCTTCAACCCTAAGATCTGTTCTAGATAGTAGTACTTAGAGCCTCTCAAATGATTCAGGCTAAGATCTGGAAATAAGCGCACTGGCATATAAGAATCTTCGTAAATCGACAACACCTCATTAATGTACATAAAGCGTCGAATAAAAAAGACTTTTTCATTGCGATCGATCATTAAAGCCTGAGCGACATGATCGGGTGGCGTTATCAAGGAAAACTGATCAACTTCATAACTCAGTTTTCCTCCCGATTCAGCAAGGTATTCTCGATTACTACGCAGATTAGACATCGAGCCTGTCATACTTTGACCAATTACCGTTGTTCCAGCCCCTTGGCGTTTTTCGACCATCGCCATTTTCACTAATTCATCAATGGCCTTACGCACGGTAATTCGACTAACAGCGTACTCTTCAACCAATTTGGTTTCGGTCGGTAAATTATCACCGATTTGAAACTCTCCTGAATCAATACGCTGCTTTAGCGCCAACATGACTTTTTTATATAACATCATCTATTTCTCCCACGAGCAAACATCTTACACCAAAAAGTAACAAATTAAATACCTATTGACTCATATATTTTACTTTCATAGCGTACTAATGCACAACGGCCAGAAAATACATCATATACTTGTACCTAAATCACAGCGCAAGATAACCTTTCTGCATTTTTATTACTAGGATCACAATAAATACATCTTATATTTGTACTATACATGTCATGTGGGTACATTAAATCTGTCTTAAGGCAATTTACCATTATCTCCCAAGAAGTTGGGGACACATAAATCAATACACTAGAGGGATTTTCCAATGTTAAGTGCAATACAACGCTTAGGTGGGGCAATGTTTACCCCCGTACTGCTCTTTCCTTTTGTTGGGATTATGGTTGGCCTGACGATCGTACTCAAAAACCCAATTTTTGTCGGAGATTTAGCGAATCCAGACGGACTGTATTATCAGATACTGTTTATTATTGAAGAAGGAGCTTGGACACTTTTCCGCAATATGCCACTGCTATTTGCGGTTGGTCTGCCGATAGGATTAGCAAAAACGGCTCATGCTCGTGCTGTGTTGGTGGTCATGGTCTCCTACCTTACCTTTAACTATTTCGTTCATGCCATGGGCTTACAGTGGGGGGCATTCTTCGATGTAGACTTTTCACAATCGATTGGTGGGGTATCCGGACTGACTGATATCGCCGGAATAAAAACCTTAGATACCGGTATCTTCGGAGCGATCATTATTTCAGCCATCGTCACTGGGTTACACAACCGTTTTTTTGATAAACCCTTACCGGCGTATTTAGGTATTTTCCAAGGTACTGCTTTTGTAGCAATCATTGCTTTCTGCATGATGCTACCTGCCGCATGGTTAACCTTATACATCTGGCCTTCTATTCAACACAGTATCTTAGATTTACAAGGTTTTCTTGTAAATTCAGGGGCATTTGGAGTTTGGCTATATACTTTCCTAGAACGAATTTTAATTCCGACTGGCCTACATCACTTTATTTATGCGCCTTTTGTCTTCGGTAATATCGCAACCCCTAATGGAATTTATGTCGACTGGTTTGCTGGCTTAGAAACCTTTAATCAATCTAGCCAAGCGATTAAAGACCTTTTCCCTGCTGGCGGTTTCGCCTTACATGGTAACTCTAAAGTCTTCGGTTGCAGCGGTATAGCTCTTGCCATGTACCATACCGCTAAACCAGAAAATCGTAAAAAAGTAGCCGCGCTACTGATCCCTGCCACCTTAACCGCGGTGTTTGTTGGCATCACCGAGCCCTTAGAATTCACCTTCTTATTTATCGCACCTTGGCTATTCGCTGTTCATGCGTTATTGGCTGGAACCATGGCGATGGTGATGTATATGTTCGGTGTCGTTGGCAATATGGGAGGCGGACTGATCGAAATCGTCACTGGCAATTGGATTCCACTGCTTGGCAGCCATACTTATATGATGGTAACCCAAACCGCTATCGGACTGAGCTTCACTGTTATTTATTACTTAATTTTCAAATATTTAATCATTAAATTTAATGTACTGTTACCTGGCAGAGATGGCGCTGAACTCAAACTACGCACCAAACAAGACTTCAACCAAAAACACGGTATTGTCGACAACGGCTCTTCATCAGCCACACCACTACAAGTCCAAGCCATGCAAACCATTGAAGGGCTTGGAGGCATAGACAATATCACTGACTTAAGTAATTGCGCGACTCGCCTGCGTGTGACAGTCAAAGATCCACAACAAGTTGCTAACGCCACCTATTTTATGGAAAACGGTGCTGTGAACCTAGTCAAAAACGGCTGCGCCATTCAAGTGATTATTGGCTTACACGTTCCGCAACTCAGGGAGGCTTGTGAACAAATTATGCAGCAAAGACAAGAAATCACAGATTCAGTCGTCATTGCCGCAAGTTAGCTCAAAAGAGCAACAGTGAATACACCCATATACGACATAACCAATGAATAACATGATTTAAAGGAGCGCCGCAATGTGGCGATGCTCAACACAAACACAGACTAATTTAAAAGTGAGGTTTAACATGAAAAAACAATTCTCTATCGTTATTGCAGGTGGCGGCTCAACATTTACCCCAGGCATCGTGATGATGCTATTAGAAAACCAAGAACGTTTCCCTATTCGTAAATTAAAGTTCTATGATAACTTCGCCGAGCGTCAAGAAGTAGTGGCTAAAGCTTGTCAAATCTTGCTCAAAGAACGGGCTCCGCACATTGAGTTTTCTTACACCACGGATCCAAAAGAAGCCTTTACCGATGTTGATTTTTGTATGGCACACATTCGTGCTGGCTTATATGCCATGCGTGAACAGGATGAGAAGATCCCTCTCAAGCATGGTTGTGTAGGACAAGAAACTTGTGGTGCAGGCGGAATCGCTTATGGTCTACGCTCTATTCCAGCGGTCATTGAATTAATTGACTATATGGAAAAATATTCACCGAATGCTTGGATGCTGAATTACTCTAATCCAGCAGCGATTGTCGCTGAAGCTTGTCGAGTCATGCGTCCAAACTCAAAAGTATTGAATATTTGTGATATGCCAATTGGTATCGAAACCCGTATCGCGGAAATTCTTGGTTATCAAGACCGTAAACAGTTTGATGTCATGTATTACGGCTTAAACCACTTTGGTTGGTGGAAAGAGTTTAAAGATGGCAAAACAGGGGAAGATTTACTACCACGCATTAAACAATACATTAAAGAGCACGGCTATTTACCGCCAAGTGCCCTCAATGGTGCTCAACATACGGATGAATCTTGGAAAGAGACGTTTATTAAAGTACGGGATGTTTACGCCCTAGATCCTGAGACGATTCCAAACACCTATTTAAAATACTATTTATTCCCAGACTACGTGGTGGAACATTCAAATAAAGAATACACCCGAGCCAATGAAGTGATGGATGGCAGAGAAAAAGAAGTGTTCACCGAATGCCGCCGGATTATTGCACATGGTACCGCGATTGATACTACTATCGAAGTAGAAGAGCATGCTTCTTACATCGTCGACCTTGCGACAGCCATCGCCTTTAATACTAAAGAGCGCATGTTACTGATTGTTCCCAATAATGGTGCGATCAGCAACTTTGACCCAACGGCTATGGTAGAAATACCTTGTATTGTCGACAGTACTGGGGCAAAACCGCTGCAAATTGGCGCTATTCCCGAGTTCCAGAAAGGTATGATGAATCAACAAGTTTCAGTAGAAAAACTGGCCGTACAAGCTCATGTTGAAGGCTCTTACCAAAAACTATGGCAAGCACTAACACTGTCAGCCACCATTCCTAGTGCTTCAGTGGCTAAAGCCATTTTGGATGATTTATTGGAGGCAAATAAGGACTATTGGACTGAATTAAAATAATCCGTGGTAGGTAATGATTGCTCCTCACTTCCGTGAGGGGCAAGTTAAGTGACATTCATTAAGTGATTGATTAAACGCTCCCACTCACGTTCTTCATCCCCGCGCAGGCGGGGATCCATTCCGCCGAAAACGCCAAGTGACGAGCGCAGGTGCGAGACTACCCCTTAGCGCCATATAAATTTTCATAACAGTAATTGGTCGCTTCAATGTAGCCCTCAACACTGCCGCAATCAAAACGCTGGCCCTTAAACTTATAGGCCAATACACAACCGGATTTGGCTTGCTTTAACAGCGCATCAGTAATTTGAATCTCGCCACCTTTACCCGGCTCAGTTTGCTCGATCAGCTCAAAAATATCCGGCGTTAAAATATAACGGCCAATAATCGCTAGGTTACTTGGCGCCGTGCCTGGCTCAGGTTTCTCAACCATGGTATCAACTCGATAAATATCATCTTTGATCATTTCACCAGCAATCACGCCATACTTATGAGTTTCATCTTCAGGTACTTCTTGCACGGCAATGATTGAGCAACGAAACTGGTTATATAAAGCCACCATTTGCGCTAATACCCCTTGCTCAGGATTAACACATAAATCATCCGCTAACACCACCGCAAAAGGATTATCACCAATCAAAGGCTGGCCGGTTAAAATTGCATGACCTAAACCTTTCATTTCACGTTGGCGGATATAAGTAAAGTTGGCCGCATCAATCAGTGAGCGAATACCGGTTAAGAGATTCTCTTTGTTAGTGCCACTGATCTGATGTTCTAATTCATAGTTTTTATCAAAGTGATCCATTAAGACATTTTTTCCACGCCCAGTGACCACACACATATCGGTCATCCCCGCCTGAATGGCCTCATCAACGCCGTATTCAATTAAGGGCTTGTTGACAACCGGCATCATCTCTTTAGGCATAGATTTGGTGGCAGGTAAAAAGCGGGTGCCGTAGCCAGCGGCAGGAAATAAGCATTTTTTAATCATAATAATAACTTACTGGTTAATGGTTATAGGATCCTAGGTCCTAGGTCCTAGGAAAACACAATTCTCACCTTCGGCATGCATACTCACGTTTGGCATCCGCATTCATCAACGTCATCGGAGCTCAAATACAGCATCTGCACTTACGTTCGTCATCCCCGAGTAGGCGGGGATCCATTCTGCCACATACGCCAAATGGTTGGGTGAGCGATTTCTTCACCGCCGACTTTAGTTCAGTTATTTGTGATAACCACAGCGTTAACTGACACCCCGTATGGATTCCCGCCTGCGCGGGAATGACGGTGGTGGGTGTCGGGGATAGATACGTAAGTGAAATGTAATGACGCGGGGTTTAATTCCCTCTTGAGGGGAGTTTGGATCTGGATTTTGCTTTCCCTAGGACCTGCTTTTCCCTAGGACCTCATAGTTTATAAAACTCGCGATACCAATTAATAAACTCCGCCACACCCTCTTTGACACCAATACGTGGGCGATAACCTATAGCAGTAAATAAATCTTCGGTATCGGCGTAAGTTTGATACACATCCCCTGGTTGCATACCACGGAAGTTTTTCTTGGCTTCAATCCCTAGTTGGTCTTCAATCGCTTTGACAAATTCCATCAAATTAATTGGTGAGCCATGACCGATATTATAAATCGCGTAAGGAGCAGAGCTGGTCGCTGGCGTGCCAGATTCTACCGTCCAAGCCGCATTGCGAGCCGGAAGCACATCCGTAATGCGTACTACGCCCTCAACAATATCGTCAACATGGGTAAAATCACGCCACATATCACCATGGTTATTAATATCTATGCTTTCGCCGGCTAAAATCTTCTTAGTGAAGATAAACGGAGCCATATCCGGACGTCCCCAAGAACCATATACGGTAAAGAAGCGTAAACCCGTGGTCGGAATATCGTAAAGGTGCGAATAACTGTGCGCCATTAGCTCATTGGATTTTTTAGTGGCCGCATATAACGAGACGGGGTGATCGACCGAGTCAGAAGTAGCAAAAGGCACTTTCGCATTTAAGCCATACACAGAGCTGGATGAAGCGTAGACTAAATGGCCCACTTTATTTTGTCGGCAGCCTTCAAGAATATTCAGATGACCGACTAAATTTGAATCGGCGTAAGCATGAGGGTTTTCGAGTGAATAACGTACCCCGGCTTGCGCGGCAAGGTGAATCACTCGCTCAAACTTCTCTTGTTCGAAAAGCTGCGCCATGGCAGCACGATCAGCTATGTCTAGTTGAATAAAACGAAACAGCGGGTGGTCAATACGCGCCAGTCTGGCGTGTTTTAGATTAACATCGTAATAGTCGTTGATATTATCAATGCCAACCACATGATGGCCCTGGTCGGTCAATTTTTTAATGGTGGCGCTACCAATAAAGCCCGCGGCACCAGTGACTAGATATTTCATGTTTCAGTCTCGAAAAAAATTTATGGAAAGGATATAGGTGTTAAGTTATAGGATCCTAGGTCCTAGGAAAACACAATTCTCACCTTCGGCATACATACTCAAATACGTCATCCCAGCCAACTTTCACTCAGTTAGCGGTGACAAGCACAGCGTTGACTGACACCTCGCATGGATTCCCGCCTGCGCGGGAATGACGGAAAAAGGCGGAAGTTTGATTCTGGCTTTTGCTCTTCCCTAGGACCTGCTTTTCCTAGGACCTAGGACCTGCTTTTAACCTAGGCGCTGCTTTTACCTAATCACTACCAAACAAATCACGGGTGTAGACCTTATCCGCCACATCCGCTAGCTCTTCCACCATACGGTTAGAGACAATTACATCCGCGGTTTGTTTAAACTCGTTTAAATCTTTAATCACTCGTGAGTGGAAAAACTCCGGCTCATCCAATACTGGCTCATAAACCACCACTTCAATACCCTTGGCTTTAATCCGTTTCATGATGCCTTGAATACTCGATGCGCGGAAGTTATCTGAGCCGGCTTTCATGATCAAACGGTAAACCCCCACTACCTGTGGCTGGCGCTTGATAATTGAATCGGCAATAAAATCTTTTCGAGTGCGGTTAGCGTCAACAATGGCACCAATAATGTTATTCGGCACACTGCTGTAGTTGGCAAGTAGCTGCTTGGTATCTTTCGGTAAGCAATAACCACCATAACCAAACGAGGGGTTATTGTAGTGGTTGCCAATCCGTGGGTCTAAGCCGACCCCTTCAATGATCTGCCGTGCATCTAAGCCATTCGCTTCAGCGTAGGAATCCAGCTCATTAAAATAGGCAACCCGCATGGCTAAATAAGTATTCGAGAACAGTTTCACCGCTTCTGCTTCAGTAGAGTCAGTAAACAGCACTGACACGTCTTTCTTTTCCGCCCCTTCAAGCAGTAAATTGGCAAATACTTCTGCCCTTGCGCTACGCTCACCGACAATAATTCGCGATGGGTGCAGGTTATCGTACAGCGCTTTGCCTTCACGTAAAAACTCAGGGGAGAAGAGGATATTGTCGCAGTTAAGCTCTTGTTTGATGCGTGCGGTATAACCCACAGGGACGGTAGATTTAATCACCATCACCGCGTCAGGGTTAATCGCCATCACATCGCGGATCACCGCCTCAACTGAGCTGGTATTAAAGTAGTTGGTTTGTGGGTCGTAATCAGTAGGAGTGGCGATAATCACAAACTCGGCATCTTGATAGGCGTGCTGCTTATCTAAAGTGGCCACAAAATTAAGCGGCTTATTGGCAAGGAAGTGTTCAATTTCAGCATCGACAATCGGCGATTGCTTATGATTTAACATGGTGACTTTATGTTCAACGATATCAACCGCCACCACTTGATGATGCTGGGCTAATAACATCGCATTGGAAAGGCCAACATAGCCAGTACCTGCTACTGCAATTTTCATTGTTTGTTCCTGATTTGAATATTTGAGATTCTGATTTGAGGTTCTAGGTGCTTAATGCGTAATGATGACAAAGGTTATGGGGCTGGATACTCTAGGTCTTAGGAAAAACACCACTCTCACCATCGTCATCCCCGCGAAGGCGGGGATCCATTCTGCCACATGCGCCAATTGGTGAGGTGAGCGCCTAAGTTCTAACTGTCTAGATACAGACTCAGTTTAAGCCGTCTGGGTCGTTTTTAACTCTACAATATTAGACTGAGCCTGCTCTTTTTTTTGTTTTTCATTCCACACCAAATCACCGATACCATCAGTAGGATCAAAACCTGTAGGCGCATCTAATAGAATTTGGCGAATTGCTTCATGATCAAAGTGATGACAAGCTTTATCAAGGTTGTCGAGGATAATCGCAAACTCATTCAATGGTAAGAAACGCTCATTTGCTGTCATGATACGTTCATGTTCAGTGCCCTCAACGTTATCGCCGATCAAGAGTTCTTCATAGAGCTTCTCACCTGGGCGCAAACCGGTGAATTTAATTTCAATATCACCGTTCGGGTTTTCAACACTTTTCACTTCTAAGCCCGATAAACGAATCAAGTTTTTCGCTAAATCGACAATTTTAACTGGCTCACCCATGTCCAGAACAAACACATCTCCACCTTTACCCATTGCGCCAGCCTGAATCACCAACTGTGCTGCTTCAGGAATCGTCATAAAGTAGCGGATAATATCTGGATGAGTCACAGTGATCGGCTTACCTTCAGCTATTTGACGTTTAAATAAAGGGATAACCGAGCCTGAAGAGCCCAATACATTACCAAAGCGAACCATACAAAAACGCGTGCCACGGGCTTTTTGCGCTTCTTGCTGGGCTAAAGCTTGCAATGCTAATTCTGCCATACGTTTAGTGGTGCCCATTACATTCGTTGGCCGCACCGCTTTATCGGTTGAGATAAGGACAAAAGATTCAACTTTGGCTTCAATCGCGGCTCTGGCGCAATAATAAGTGCCAAACACATTATTACGTACCCCTTCAACCACATTGTACTCAACTAAAGGAACGTGCTTATAAGCCGCAGCATGATAAACCGTTTGTACATTAAAAGCCTTCATCACTGTAGATAAACGGTTAATACGTTGCACAGAACCCAGCAGTGGGATGATCTCCACCGCCAGCTGTTCAGCTTCAACAAACAGTGATAACTCTTTATCGATTTGATATAGAGCAAACTCTGATAGTTCAAATAAGATCAAGGTGTTAGGCTTTTGCATCACAATTTGACGACAAAGCTCAGAACCTATCGAGCCGCCAGCGCCAGTGACCATCACCACTTTGCCTTGAATATTTGACTGCATTAAATCCACATCGGGAGCAACCGGATCGCGACCTAATAAGTCTTCTATCGCGACATCTTTTAATTCATCAACAGTAGCGTGCCCCTCAACAATATCGGCAAAATCAGGTACGGTCAGCACTTCTACTGGTAAATGCAGTAACTCATCAAGAATCTGTTTCCTTTCTGCACGAGAGGTGCGAGGAATAGCCAATAAAATTTTATCTACCTGATATTTATCAACTAATCTTTCAGCCATCTGTGCAGGATAAACCGTTACACCTTGAATAATCGTATTGGCCAGCGTCAGATCATTATCTAAAAATGCTTTGATTTGGTAATGAGGTGAATTACGTAGTGCAATGGCGAGTTGCCGTCCGGTGCTACCAGCACCATAAATTAGCACTTGGGCGCGATCATTATTACGGCACTGGGTTTGTACTATCATTGAACGCACTAACATGCGCGCGCCACCACAAAGCAACACGAGAAAAGTTAAATAAATAACTGGCACGGTGCGAGGTATGGCAGCGTTAAAATAATAAGCAAAGGATGTTAATGCTAATGAAGACAGCAAGGCACCAGCGAAAATCACCACCAGCGCATGGAAGGTTAAAAAGCGCAGCACCGCGCGATAAAGCCCTAAACGAGTAAAGACTACTAAGGTGACAACCACAGTACCAAGTAAAGTCAATGTGGTTAAAGATGAAGGGGGTATAACTACCTCACCTAATCTCGCCCATAGCGCAGCAAAAAAAGACACGGTGATTAACAAGGTGTCAATTGCTAAGCTAATTAAACGTTTATAAGCTCTGGGTAAGGACCAAAGGTAAGCCAACTTGTCCATAAATACTGATCACTTTTATCGTAGATTAAGATTTTTTAACAGCGTCACCCGAACCGCTACCTGTTACTGTCATGATTATATACTTAAAGTAGTTTGTTATAGTTAAAGTATCAATCATTTCACGGTCTGTTTGTGCCAGTAGCGCTGGGGTGGACATATCGATATTTTGTACTTGTGCTAAGCCAGTAATACCAGGGAGTACATCATATACCCCAAGGGCATCACGCTCTTTAATTAATTCTTGTTGGTTAAAGAGATTGGGGCGCGGGCCCACTAAGCTCATTTCACCTTTCAGCACATTAATCAATTGTGGTAGCTCATCGATCTTGGTTTTGCGCAAAAACGCACCTAATTTAGTGATTGAAGCATTACTTGCTAGGTGTGAAGCCACTGACTGAGTATCTACTGACATGGTGCGGAATTTCACCAGTTTGAATGGTTTTTTATTTCGCCCAACACGCTCTTGCACGAAAATCGGCGAGCCAGTATCAAACAACCCAATGATGGTTACGACCAGTAAAACTGGCCATAAAAATAGCAAGCCAAAGAAAGCTGCTAAGAAATCTATTAGACGAATCATGATATTATTTATCCGAATCTTTTAATGAAGCCATGGCTTGTTCCATGGTGAATGGTGGAGTCCAACCCAAAACTTGTTGGATATTTGAAGAATCCACTTCTAAATTACCAAATAACTGTTCAATCATCGCTGATTTACCCGTTACTTTACCAATTAAATGCATTAGACCAACTGGGATTGGCAGTTGAACAACTTTCTTACCCAACCCTTTAGCCATGGCATTGGTAAATTCTTTAATAGAAACCGTTTCACCATCGGAAGCTAAAAAAGTATGTCCTGCTGCATTTGGATGGGTAGCACATGTTACCAGTAAATCAGCTAGGTTTTGCACTGCAATAAAATCACGACGATTATTCGCAAGCCCAAAAGGTAAAATAGGTAACTTACTTACCAACCGAGTAAGCATACCAAAGTTACCCGGCGCATTAGGGCCATAAACCAATGTAGGCCTAACAATAACTACCTCGAGCCCTGTTTCCTCGGCAATTTTTTTTAAGCCACGTTCGGCTTCGTATTTAGATTGTGCGTAAGGATTGTGCGGCTCAACTTTCGTATTCGAGGTGAAAGGTTTATCTTTGGTTGAGATGCCATTGACACCAATTGAACTGACAAAAACAAAGCGACGAACACCAGCCTCAGCAGCTTTTAAAGCAAGCCTCAAAGTTCCATTTGTATTTATAGACCGATATTCTGCATCAGTAAACACGTTATTGTGTGCAAGACCAGCAAGATGAATCACCGAATTAATATCATGAAAGCAATGACTCCAATCCGTTGATTCATCTAAAGAAGTAATGACATAATTATCTTTGAATGGATGCTTTTCACCAAAACGTACTACACTACGAAAATCTTGTTCTAAACTAGTAAGTTCTCTACCAACAAATCCTGTAGCTCCGGTTACTAGTATTGCCATAATTAAACTCTCACCAATTTTCTAGTCAATAAAGTGAACACTTTATAAGGCAATTTAAGTGCAACCATGATCATGTTCGTGTAAATACCATTTTCTCGACAAGCCCTAACGATTTCTAAATTTTGATGTATCCTCCACATTAAACCACTGGAGCTTATTCCACCTTCTCTCATTTTTACCGTAATCTTAGGTACTCGATTGAATTTGATACCTTTCGTTACACAACGAGCTATAAATTCAAAATCTGCTGCAACTCGGTAATTTAATTTATAGAGTCCACATTTATCATAAACGGACTTTTTTGCGTAAAATGTAGGGTGAGGTAGCATTAAACCAAATCTAATTAGTGACCGTTTGAAAATTTTAGAACTATAAAGTCTTGTCACTTTATCGGTATTCTCTGCTTGAACATAAATAAGATCAGAATAAACTGCATCAACATCTAATTGACTGAATCCAGACATCAAATCCGATACACTCGATCGAGAAACGAAAAAGTCATCCGAGTTTAATATGCCAATTACATCACCACTCGCCAGTTTAATCCCTTTATTCATTGCATCATATAAGCCCTCATCCTTCTCACTTAAGTAAACATCTACATGATTAGAATTTTTTTTCACAATATCCAGAGTACTATCAGTCGAACCTCCGTCTATGATTATATATTCAATATCATCATAATCTTGAGAAGCGACCGATCTAATGGTGTCCTCTATCGTTTTTTCAGAGTTATAACAAACCGTAATTATCGAAACTTTCATATTTGATTCTTATTACCTAGTTGTAAGTTCCAGCTACCTTCTACAACTGTTGCACTTTCGCAAGCACTTGATTGACGATAGCCTGCGCCTGATCATAACTCTGAGCCTCGGCATAGCAACGCAGTTCAGGGGCGTTGCCCGATGGTCGCAAATGGAAAATCGAGTTATCCGATAAAGTAATACGCAACCCATCAGTGATATCCACTGCCTGAACCGTAAGGCCAGTAAAGCCAACTTGCTCGCTAAGTGCTTGGGCGTTTTTTGCGCCTGCTTGCACAATCGCAACGCTCTTCTCAGTGGCAAAGTTTTGAATACGGTCGCTATGAGTGTAACGTTTAGGCAGGGCTTCTACTAATGCCGTAATACCCGACTCTTTCGCTGCAGACAGCAACATAATAAAGGGTAATACCGCGTCACGTGTTGGTAGCGCTTTCAGTGCTTTGCCATTGATTTGCACATCAGAACCTAGCAGATAACCGCCATTGGCTTCAAATCCGGAGATAGAATCATAATGCTTCGCCAACTCAGCAAATTCAGCAATGACATACGGTGAGCCAATACGAGTGCGCGATACCTGACTAAATTGTGGAATCGACTCGATCACCGTATTACAGCTGACTGGCACCGCCAGCGCTTGCATATTCATGGCCTGCGCACACAGCACGCCGAGAATGTCCCCACGCAGCCATTCACCATTTTCATCAGCCACTAATGGTCGATCGCCATCACCATCAGTAGAAAAAATCGCATCCAGTTGATACTGCTGTGACCACGCCTTAGCCTTCAACTTATCCGCTTCTGATACCGCTTCAGTATCAATAGGCACAAACTCATCACTGCGCTCAAGTGAAATCACTTCAGCACCTAGTGCTGTAAATAGGGGTTGATAAAGATCACGCCCTGCGCTGGAGTGCTCATAAATACCGATACGCTTGCCAGCCAGTAAATCTTGCTCAAACAAACTGGTGTAGCGCTCAATATAAAGTTCAGCAGCTTGTGGATTGACGACTAAAGCAGGGAGCGTTTCTGGCAAAGCAAATTCCACTTGCGCAGTTAAAATGGCTTGTTCGTCGGCTTTGGTAATTTCACCATCTGGGCGGTAAAACTTCAGGCCATTACGGTCAAAAGGAATGTGGCTACCGGTGACCATAATACAAGGGGTAGCTTGCTGCATTGCCACATAAGCCAGTGCGGGTGTTGGTACCACACCATAATAGACAACATCTAAGCCTTGTGATTCAATTGCTGCAATACACGCTTGGGCCATGGCTGGGCTACTTGGGCGATTATCAATCGCAATCGCTACCTGATTGAATGCAAAATGCCCTTGCAAGCTGGCTAAAAAAGTATGAGTAAAAGCGACGCACACCTGAGAAGTGAATTGAGTTACCAAGCCGCGTGCCCCACTGGTACCAAATTGGATGCCAGATTGTTCAATCACTTGCTTTGTATTTAACATCACCATAATTTAATACCCAACTCCATACTCTTCTAAACGGACAATATCGTCTTCTTGCAGATAACTACCCGAACGAACTTCAATTAAATGCAAATCAACTTTTCCTGGGTTTTCAATCCGATGTGCAGAGCCAAGGGGAATATAAGTGGATTGATTTTCACTGACTAAATAGCTTTTCTCTCCATTAGTGACTTTGGCCGTACCTTGTACAACAACCCAATGCTCAGCTCTATGATGATGCATTTGTAAAGCCGTTTTCTCACCCGGCTTGACTTTAAGATGTTTGACATGAAAACGATCACCTTCGGCAATTTCATCATGAGACCCCCAAGGGCGGTACACTTCACGATGCTGCTCACATTCACGGCGATTTTGTGCTTTTAATTGGTTAACAATATTTTTGACATCTTGTACTTTATCTTTATTGGCGACCAATACGGCATCTTTGGTTTCAATAATGACTAAATTATCAACCCCAACGGTAGAAACCAATTTGTTCTGCGCATACACATAACTGTTACGGGTTTGTTCAAGCATTACATCACCAACAACCGCGTTGCCTGCTGAATCTTTTTCAGATACTTCCCATAAAGCGTTGAACGAACCAACATCGCTCCAACCAGCATCCATCGGAACCACAAGTGCATCTTGGGTTTTTTCCATCACCGCATAATCAATCGATTCATCGGGGCATTCAGCAAATTGATCTTCTGCGACACGGATAAAATCAAGATCGGCTCTTGCGCCTTGCATGGCCAATTCACAGGCTTTTAAAATATCAGGGCGATGGGCTTTTAGCTCGGCTAAATAACGCGACGCTTTAAATAAGAACATGCCACTGTTCCAATAATATTCACCAGAACTAAGGTATTGCTTGGCAGTGGCAAGATTGGGTTTTTCGACAAATTGAGCAACGCGATAGGCTGATTCGCCAACTGGCTCACCTTGCTTAATATAACCATAACCGGTTTCTGGTGCAGTCGGGACAATACCAAAGGTGACTAACATGCCTTGCTCGGCAGAAGCAATCGCCGCTTCAACGGCTTGTGTGAAAGCAAGAGATTGTTGAATAACATGATCAGCGGCTAAAACGAGTAAAAGCGGGTCTTGACCCTCTTTAATCGCTTGCAGAGCAGCTAAAGCAATGGCAGGGGCAGTATTTCGCCCAACGGGCTCAAGAATAATACCACCATGTTGTAGACCTTGTTGGCGCAATTGTTCTGCAACAATAAAACGATGTTCTTGATTACAAATTAATAGCGGTGCTTGGTGCGCTAATCCTTCAAGCCGAAGAAGGGTGTCTTGTAACATGGTTTTATCGCTGGCTAAGCTGATAAATTGTTTAGGGTATAAACTGCGTGAGAGCGGCCAAAGGCGACTACCTGAGCCTCCCGCCATAATGACAGGTAATAACATAACCGTTACCTACTTTTTATTTATAGTTATCTGAAAAATACGCTTTAGTATTACGATGCACCAAATCAGAATTGATCAACTCTTGCTCATCCCACCACTGATAGTTTTGATGCTGTTCTACGGGTAGCGTTTGCAAATCAAGATCTAATTTAAGTTGGTAACCTAACACCACATAATGAGTAGAGAAATCGGTACCCGAAAAATTATCACTGTAGAGATGTTGGTAAGGTCCAAGAAAACTCGCTTCGTTGAGGGGAATCGGATAACCAAGCTCTAGTTGAGTTAAACGCAAGAAAGCATGTTCAAAGGTTTCATCTTTGCCAATCCGCCCTCCGGGAACAAACCAAAACCCTTGTGCAGGGCGGTTAGTTCTTAATCCTAATAAAACCTGATTACAGCTATTACGAATAATCAGGTCGATAGAAACCAGCGGCGTAGAGGCAACGATAGTTTTAAACGTTTCTTTATCTAATCGTTGCATTGATCCCTAGCCTATTTTCGGAAGCTATCTTGATTAGCCAAAAACCACTGATAGGTTTTCGTTAGGCCTTGTTCAAGGTTAACCTGATAACGCCAACCTAAAGCAGCCAAGCGTGATACATCCATTAATTTGCGTGGCGTGCCATCAGGTTTAGTGCTATCAAAGATCACTTGACCGTTAAACCCAACAACCTTGGCCATTGTTTCGGCCATTTCACGAATCGTGCAATCGACTCCCGTACCCACATTAATATGCGATAACATCGGTTCGGTATGGGCTTGATAAGTTTCATTATCTAGCTCCATAACATGCACTGACGCGGCGGCCATATCGTCCACATACAAGAACTCACGCATTGGCGTACCCGTTCCCCAAACGACAACCTCAGCATCACCGCGAAGTTTGGCTTCATGAAAGCGACGCATTAACGCAGGAATGACATGAGAGTTTTCAGGATGGAAGTTATCGTTTTCACCATACAAATTGGTTGGCATCACACTGCGATAATCACGACCATATTGACGGTTATACGACTCACACAGTTTAATACCAGCAATTTTAGCAATCGCATAAGGTTCATTAGTCGCTTCTAACGTACCAGTAAGCAAGGCGCTTTCTGTCATCGGTTGTTTTGCTAGTTTAGGGTAAATACATGAAGAGCCTAAAAACAACAGGTGCTGAACGTTATTCTGATATGCAGCATGGATAATATTGCACTCCATGAGAAGGTTTTCGTAAATGAACTCAGCAGGGTAAACATTATTGGCATGAATACCGCCTACTTTAGCCGCTGCTAGGTAAACTTGATCAATTCGCTCAGCAGCAAAAAATTGATTCACTGCAGCTTGATCGAGTAAATCTAACTCGCTACGTGAACGAGTAATAATCTCAACATCATCACGAGCTGAGAGTTGGCGTACAATTGCTGAGCCTACCATACCATTATGGCCAGCGACAAAAATTCGTTTTTTCACAATCAATACCGCTTAGTTTTCTAAAGAAATAGCCACATCAAAACCATGCGCTTTTAAAAGGGCATGTTGCTTGGCTTTATCAATATCTGCCGCAACCATTTCGGCGCACATTTCTTCAACCGTGATTTCAGGCACCCAGCCTAACTTGGCTTTGGCTTTACTTGGGTCACCCAACAGTGTTTCGACTTCTGCTGGGCGGAAGAATTTCGGACTAACGCGGACGATCACATCGCCTACCTTAACCGATGGTGCTTTATCCGCATCAACCGCAGTTACGGTGGCAATTTCATCGACACCTTCACCAGAGAAGGCTAGTTCAATCCCCGCTTCTTTGGCAGACATACGCACAAACTCACGAACTGAAATCTGTTTCCCGGTTGCAATGACAAAATCATCGGCCACGTCTTGTTGCAGCATCATCCATTGCATACGCACATAATCTTTCGCGTGGCCCCAATCGCGCAGTGCATCCATATTACCGAGATATAAACATTGCTCTAAACCTTGAGAAATATTAGCAATAGTACGAGTAATTTTACGCGTCACAAAAGTTTCACCGCGGCGTGGCGATTCATGATTAAACAAAATGCCATTACACGCATACATGCCGTAAGATTCACGATAGTTAACCGTTATCCAATAAGCATACATTTTTGCAACCGCATAAGGAGAGCGCGGGTGGAATGGCGTGGTTTCTTTTTGCGGGATTTCTTGCACTTCACCATAAAGCTCAGAAGTTGATGCTTGATAAAAACGGGTTTTCTTCTCTAAGCCGTTGATACGTATTGCTTCTAATAGGCGAATAGTGCCCATTGCATCGACATCTGCCGCATATTCTGGAGACTCAAAAGAGACGGCTACGTGCGACATTGCGCCTAAGTTATAGATCTCATCAGGCTGAATTTCTTTCACTAAACGGATTAGGTTAGATGAATCGGTTAAGTCACCGTAGTGAAGATGGATATTACTAGAGTTGGCAATCGTAGAGTCGATACGCTCGGTATTAAAAGAAGATGCACGGCGGATAATACCGTGAACTTCATAGCCTTTTTCTAATAAAAACTCTGCTAGGTATGAACCATCTTGGCCGGTGATGCCAGTAATTAGTGCTTTTTTCATTTTATTCTCTTAACCATTAAAGCTACTGAAAAGTTGAAGTGTATGACTACGTATCGTATTTGGGTCGAAGTTATCCCAAAACAGTTTAAATGAACGGTCTCTCAATGCTAGATATTCAGCTTCAGAAAACTCTTCCAGCCACTGAAGCCTTGATGTTAATGCCTCGTCCGTTAATTCTCGTACTAACCCGGGGTAATCTTCACCCAAGTAATCAGCGATATAGCCGACATCGAAGCAAATTACAGGAGTTCCTTGAGCTAGACTTTCTAGCAAAACTAATGGCATTCCTTCATTAAGGGACGGAAGTACAAGAGCTTTGGCCCCTCGAAGCTTTCGCTCTTTCTCATTACCATGAATAACATCATCCAAAGAACACAGATGCGCTGCATCTAATTGCACTAGCTTTTTCATATAATGTTCTGATGAAGCAACCCCATTAAACTTCACAGGATATAATAATTGATTCGAGATCTTTACTAAACTGTGAATTCTTTTCGTCTCAATATAGTTGCACAGGCAATACAAATACCGTTCTTTATCACAACTATCTGTTGCTTCTTTAGGGCGGTTAATTGGCTCGATTGTATTAAACAAAACACAAACACTCTCGGCATCAAATAAATCGTTCTCAATAATTTCGCGTTTAGATTTATTAGACAGCACTAATAAACGATGCACATAGTTTGAGAATTTCGAAAATAACGCTCGATTGTTACCATTGGCGATAAAGGCAAGGAAATCACCGCGATGAAGATGAGAAATAACCTGAGTTTTAGGAGAGACAAAGAGAACCAACCGTACCGCAAGATAAATCTTCCATAAACCTAATGTCGACATTGGTGTATTGATATAAAAGTAATTGCATTTTTTGGTGGCATAAAAGGTCAACATCAAAAGAGAGACGATCAAAGAGAAAATCTTACGAACCACCCCACCAAAGCTAGCTCGATCAATCACCTTAATTACTTGGTAATCCAACGACAAACTATCCAGAATGCGCTCATTACTCAAACTAATCCCGTGAACAGCTTCTGGTGGTAGTTCACCCCAAAACAATATTTTTTTCTTGTTATTCATAAATCAACGCAAGTATTTTCCAGCGACTTTTAAAATCTCATTAACTCTATCAGTCAATTGATAAGGCCCATTGATTACCTTGGCATAACCGGCCAATGCAATCGCCTCTCGCTCTTGTGGGTGATGAACTAGAAATGCCAATTTGTCTAGCGCTTCGGTATGGCTACTGAAATACACCGCTTCTTTATCTGGCACAAACATGCGAGCTTGATCTTCTGTATATTCTGCAAGCATCACCGTTCGGGTAGCGGGAATCTCCAGAGTACGGCGAGTATAAGTATCGTTGTTCAACTTTGACAGGAACGACAAACAAACCTTTGCCGAATTGAGGGCTTCATTGTAGTCATCGTATGCTGGAACAATTTCACCCAATGCAGATTTGAGCGCGGAGTAGTGTTGTGACTCGTTCCATCTCTGCCCTTTGAGCATGACCTTGAAGCCGCTTTGGATCATCTTAAGCAGCAATTCATCTCGGCCATCATCTTCATAATGGCCAACAAACGCGACATCAAATACTGGTGTACGTGATGCAATCGGAAAAATACGCTCAACATCAAACGTTGGCATAAAGACCGACGCATCCGTGCCCAGCCGTTCGATGGCCGCAATGTCGGAAGGGCGATAAACAAAAAAGTGATCGTAATAAGGAATCGATTGTTTCAATAAACGAAACAGCCACCACGGATGATGAACACTGAACGTCTGATCATTGTTATACCCAATCACAACCGCATGCTTTTTGATGCGTTGAATGGTAGATGGGTATAAATGAACGGCCCGCCAAAGAAAAACAATATCGTAATCCCCTCGCTCAACCTCATCGATCAGATCTTGATTCAACTGGCGAACAATAAAACCAAACTTATAACGATTCGCTAGCGTAAAACGAATTTTGTCCGCAATATTTTTATATTGATAGTTTGAAAAGTAGCGAGACCACTCAAATTTGGATACTTCGACCTTATCCCCTACTTCTGAAAAAGCTCTAAATAGAGATTTATCATAATAATCAAACCTAAAGTCTCCGACTTGTAAAAGATGCATTCATTTACCTGCGAAAAGTAAATCTATATTTAAAGAAAATAAAATACATGAAGAATATAAAAATTGAACCATATAAAAATCGAGTTAACCCTCTGATATTATATTGTATTGAAAGTAACATAAAAATAATAAATAATCCAGCAACAGCATAGTAAAGAATTGTTTTACCTTTAAGTCTACTTATAACATATGAAAACACAACGCCTGAGATAAGATAAAAAAACAAAACAGCCAAGATACCAAATTGACTTAATAATGATATTGCAGAAATAGGAGCTGTCGGTAACATCTCCTGCACATCAAGCATATGAGAAATATTTAAATATCGACTGGGAATAGGATTAATTCCTATTAAAAAACCTTGTAAATCAAATTGCAAATGTTCAATTACATAGGCAGTCCCCATCAAAGAAAAGCTAAATGCGTAATTTAGGCCAATAAACAAATAATCAACATCTATACCTTTACTAAATAAAGACGCTATGTTGGGCAATAGACCTTGCTGCGGATAGTACCTAATCTGAAGAACAAAAACCAATCCTAAAACAATCAAAACCATATTAACAAAAAAAATAGAAAACTTAAAATACCCATCTCTTAAATATGAACCAACAATATAAAGAAAAGGTAGCATAACAAGAAATCTCGATGAAGATGAGAATAATATAAAAAAGAAAAAAATGTATATAACTTTATTAACTATCGATCCTTTAACAAAAGGAACAAAAAGAAAGGCAATTGGAGCAATAAAATAAAATAATATTAATCCAGTTTTATTTCTATCGTGATATTCTGAAATATAACCATCTCTATATATTAATGGCTCAACACCATAACTAAAAATAAAAACAAAAAAAGCAAAAACACACAAAATTAATAATGACTTTTGATGTTTTATTTTAATTTTTGATTGAAAAAATAATTGCACACAATGCTTATCTTTAAAAACAGAGCTGCCAGCATAAAAAGAAACCGATGCCAAAATATAAAAAAGCGATGCTTTTAAAATATACAACTCAGACACTCGACCATAAAGATCAAAAGGGGTTTCTTTGGCGTAGTTTAAAAAAAACACCCCAGTAAGAACATAACTCACAGTAAAAAGATAGTATATTGGAAGTAAAAGCAAAATGCTGTTAGTTTTAAACATCCTATATATATAAAAGAAAAAAATAAAATAAGAAAACAATACTATAAGATTAGCCATTTTGGGGGGGAAATCTCCTTATTAATCCTTAGTTCAGAAGTAAACCATTTTATTGGTGCAACAACAACACCATCTCCTGCTAACCAAGCAGCCACGGAAAAATCATGAACATTCCCGTAAATAAAGGCTTCCCAATACCTTCAAAAGGTACTCTGGATCCATCGCGCACATCGCTCTTTTGTGTTTAATACTCGCTTTTAGTGTCGTTTCACTTTTTAGCATGTTTAAACACATTTGTCTGATCCTTGCGAAATTCTCTGCTCGTTCTTCCGCTCGTTTACGGCAAGCATCTTCACCAAATTCTGTATCCAACATCCAATGCATCGACTCCACTAACCAGTGCGAGCGTGAAGCATTTAACAATTCTTTAGCGCTGAGCGCTTTCGAACTAATATAATATCGAACCGTTACATCCGATTCTTGAGCCGCTGCTGATTCTTGACGAATCGATACCACAATTCCCATCGTTTTGAGCCCTGGCCAATCAAATTCAAGATCGCCCAAAACACTTAAATCTTCATTCACTAAGGCCAATCGTGTTTCTTGTCGGCCTCGCAATTTTTCTTGAGTACTGTAAGAATCACCGTCATGTTTTTGCAGCATGCTCATATTAAAATAATTGTTAAAAGCTTGCTCAAGTCGGCCTTGGTTTCCTTTCACCGCCAACAAGTAATCAGCGTTCTTTTCAAGGATTTTTTGCGCGATTTTCTTTTGGCAACCTATCGCATCAATCGTCACTAAACAACCAGATATATCAAGTAGTTGCAGCAATTCAGGAATAGCGGTTATCTCATTGGATTTCTCGTATACTTTATGTTGTCCGAGGCACACGCCATTCTCTGTAGCAAACGCATTAACCATATGAATCGCACCAAAACCACGGGAATCATCATAAGAGCCTCGAACGGTTTTACCGTCTATCGCTATCACTTCACCGTCAGTGAGTTCACAGCATGATTTCATCCATTCGATAAAACACTTTTGTAAGCGTGTCGCATTAATCATCCCCATCACTATAGCTATGGTAATGGCAGAGGGAACGCCATGACTAAAATCACCAAAGCGTTTGAGAAAATCTAACCACCTTGTGCCGTAAAGATGAATGGCTTTCCAATCATCCTGACCGGAAAGTACCGCACAGATTGTTAACAAAATGATATCCGTTAACTTGTGTTCGACTTTGCCTTGTTGGCGGTAATCTGGGATGACATCGAAATGCATAAATGGGTGCTGGTTACTCATTATTTGACCTCCAATTTGTCTATGGAGGTATTAGAAAACATTGAAAATGATCGTCAAATTGATCATCAGTTAATTGTTTATTGTGTAATAACGTTATCCGTCGGAACAAGAAAACTGTGAGCTATCTAGACCACAAACCCTTTAAACATGGGCATGTTCATGATTTTTCCCTGGATATGTTTGATTCATTAATGAAGTAATAGATTCTTTTATATAATCCTCTCCATTGTGAACACACAATATAATACTAACTTTATCTGAGATCATAATATATACCGTAAACGAAATAATATCTCTAAGATTAAGACATAGTTATCATCTATAATTTCCATATTAGTTATATCATTTAAAAGTGAATTAAATATTTAACCACATTATTTTAAATATTGATATAACCCATGAGATAAGATCAATCAATTTCTACCATAAAAACGCTTCTGTAGTACAACACTTTCAGAATAACTAAATAACTCCCTAGCTAAATGTTTATTTTTTTCACTTTTTACATGCTTATTACTATCACATAATGAAAATTCTCCCAAAGTAAAAACTTCAAATCCTAGTTTTTTTAAATAAAGATATGTGACACTATTTTCCAAACAGTATATTATAGTTCCATTTGAAATTAATTGGCGAATGTTCCCCATGCCTTGCTGATTATTATGGCCAAATAAGGCAACATCAATATTAGATAAAAAATCATTATAATCTTCAAGACGCATAAAATCATCCAATATATTTAATCTAAAAGATGGGAAATTTCCATAGATGTAAGCCTTAAGTTTTTCAGCATACTTGAAATCCCCGTATGACAATGGAATATGAAGTGCATAATTTTTATAATCCTGTTCGGAAATAATCCTTAATAATTCGTAATGATTATTTCTTTCTGATGCGGATACTCCAACCAATATATTGATGACATTATTATCTGGGAAGCACTCCTTATTGACCTTATTGTCCTTATTGTCCTTATTGTCCTTAATTAAATTCCCAAGATAGAATCCACCAAGATCTACTTGCTTAGCCTTAGGGTTTATATTTTTAACAATATAATCAACATCTTCAGATATATATGTTATATAATTACAAACCCCAAGTAAAAATTTATTCTCGAAATAGTATTTAATTTTGGTTTTTAATTTTTTAGCTTTAGGCCTGTGATAAATTTCTCCGCCCCAAAGCACTAGATATACCCGATTAAAGAGCGATATAATATTTGACAAAAATAACATATTATATTTAGATGGCAAGCTATGGAAAACGACTATATTAGCGTTCATCATAAATAACAAAACTCTAATGGCTGAAAAAAGATTATCTTTTAAAATAATCGCTGACTTATCTATTCCACTAGAATCACCTAAATAGATGAATCTATGTTCAACATTTCCAGAAAGCTCATTTTCAACAAAATTTTGATATGGTGGGACAAATTTATTTGGATATTTTTTAGAATTATTTGCAATATGAATGACAAGCATAAGAAAACCTAAACAACTTTATTTTAATGATTAATATTACTTAATTTTTTAATGTTGATTAATGTATTTTTCCAAGATATTTATAAAACTTAAAAGTAACATATTTAAACCTATTAAAATAAACTATAAAAACCAATAAAAATAAGAAAAGCCAATATAGTATGAAAAATTCAAATTTAGATTCCATTATAATCATGATTATGGTAGCGGATATATATAAAGTAGAAACAAAATAAATTTTAACTCTAGGAAAATGCCACCAAAGCTTTGCAGTTGCTTCTGTTCTTACAACAAAATAAGTAAAAAACGCTAGTAGTGTAGCAATGGCCGCACCAGATGATCCAAAATCAGGTATTAAAATATAATTTAATATTGCATTAACTACAAATGCCGATATAGAAGCAAGCATAGAAAAGGAAGAACGGCGAGTTATACCAATACCAACACCGGTTGTTTCTGATAACATCGTAAAGAGTGGCATAGCAATACAAGCGACAATTAAGTATTCAATAGCCGAATATTCTGGTGGTAAAAAATAAACCAAAACAAATGAGAACATTCCAACTAAAGACCAGATTAAAAACACTGCAAGCAGCATGCATTCGATTACGTTTAATACTTTTTGTTTATCAACGCCGTTTTTTACCCACTTGTAGAGAATCGGATGCCAAAGATTTGAAAATATTGTTGATATCACTGATACAGCTCCAGCAAGTGATACCGACAGTGCATAGACTCCTAACTCCTCAAAGCCTGAAAAACTGCGTAAAAAGAACCTATCCATGGTTGTTAAACCCCAGTAAGCCATACCACCAGCAACCAGTGGTAAACTAAAGGTTAACATTCTATGTAAGAGTTCACGATCAAGCGGTTTTAGTATAGCGGGTAACCACGTTGATCTGGTCCACCATGCAAAAATACTGACCGAACTTCCAACAGCAAGTACATTCATTAACATCAGTGTTTGAAATTCGGCGCATAAATTAAGAAAAAATATAAAGCCAATAAAAATAAGCAACAATAGTTTAGGGAGAATTTGGGTTGCCGAAAAAACTAAGCCCCTCTCTTCCATACGTACAACATGAGCAAAAAAATTAATAAAGTAGCTGCAGTAGACACCAATTATGAGTAACCAAGTAAGTAAACTTGAATCAATATCAAATAGTAATTTAGAGATAGACCACGGTGAAAAAATTAGAAACATTAAACATACTGTTAAAATAACCATGCCTGGTAATACTGCATGTTTAAATAATGCAGCTTTATCATCCTCTTCATGATACTCACGTACATAAGCTTGATGCATGGCTAGGCTAAATAATGACACGCTTAAACCAAGCGTTACTTGTAACATGGTTAACCGGCCAACATCTTCAACACTAAAAAACCATGCTACAAAAGGTAAGGTAATTAAGCTTAATGCGGCGGCTCCAATAGGTCCTATAGAGAAATGTATAATTTTTTTAATATTCAAAATACTAAACTCTTCATATACCCTTGATTAATAGAATCGCTCATACTTATAGAGTTTTAACAAATTTTGAAATCATATTACAAACATAATCAACCTGCTCATCAGTCAGCTCATAAAACAACGGCAACCTAACTAGTGTATCGGTAAATTTGTCAGAGTTTGGCAAATCACTTCCGCTATATTTAGCTTGATAATATTCACTTTGATGTAATGACAAATAGTGGAAAACGGCATATATACCATTATCTTTCAAAGATTCAATTAATGATGTACGTTGCTCAAGGTTTTCACAAACTAAATAAAACATATGCGCATTATTAGTCGAGTAATCTGCAACTGACGGTAACTCAATACCTGAACCAGTTAACACGTTATTCAGATTATCATAATACCGTTGCCAAATCGCTTTACGTCTTGCTTGAATATCATCAATATTCTCAAGCTGAGCATAGAGATACGCGGCAATAATATCGGAGGGTAAAAATGATGAACCAATATCTACCCAACCATATTTAGCAACTTCCCCACGGAAAAATGAAGATCGGTTAGTGCCTTTCTCACGAATAATTTCCGCACGCTGAATGTATTTTTGATCATTAATCGCGAGAAGACCACCTTCCCCTGCAATTATGTTTTTAGTTTCGTGGAATGAAAATGTACCAAACGTGCCAATACTACCAAGCGGACGTCCTTTGTAGTAACTATCAATCGCTTGCGCCGCATCTTCTACTACGGGAATGTCGTATTGCTTCGCTAAAGCCATAATCGAGTCCATATCACAAGCAACACCGGCATAATGAACAACAACAATCGCTTTGGTTTTTGGTGTAATCAGCTTCTCGATATGCTGAGGATCAATATTAGGATGATCAGCATAGCTATCAGCAAAAACTATTTTTGCACCGCGCAAGGCAAAGGCATTTACGGTAGAAACAAAAGTGTAAGATGGCGCAATGACCTCATCATCAGGCTGAATATCTAGCAAAATAGCTGCCATTTCTAAAGCATCAGTACACGACGTAGTCATTAGTACTTTTTTGAAATGATAACGTTGCTCAAAAAATTCATGACATTTGCTAGTAAACGCACCATCACCAGATATTTTGCCTGTAGCGACAGATTGAGCAATATTAACTAACTCTTTACCATGCAGATATGGTTTATTAAATGGAATCATTTGAGTCATTCTCTAAATATTGTTGTTCTAACTGGAGAAGATCTTTTTTACGATCTTTAATTTTTTTTGCAGGATTTCCTAAATATATTGACCAGCTATCTGTAGACTTTCTAATTAATGACATGGCTCCAACCGAAGTACCCTCATTTAAAATAACACCAGGCATTATTATGGAACCAGCACCTACTATAACGTGCCGTGAAATTACCACTTCTCGCTTTATTTCATTTTTAAATTCAGCAGGGACTGTTGGGTTCGTCAAAGTTAAACCACTGTAATCATCTGATTGGGTAAATACCTGAACTTGATAAGCTAAACCTGAGAAATCTTCTAATGTAATACCTTTTTCTCCACCAGCTAGCAGACAAAAAGGTGCAATATGTACATTTCTTCCAATTTTAACTTTTCCAGAAATGACACAGAAATCATCAATTCTTGAGTTATCATCGATTTCAATTAGCTCAGGATTATATATGCTTGCCTTATCACTGATTTTTATATTTTTCCCAAGTGATTTAAATCCAAACTGTTTGAGTTGTATATCTGTTAAATAGGCCATTGGTGATCCTTACTTAGCACACTAAAGAGAATAAATACTGTCCATACCCATTTTTAGCCATCAACTCTGCACGCGCTGCCACTTCTTGAGTAGACAACCACTGTTGGCTATACGCAATCTCTTCTAAACAAGCGACTTTATAGCCTTGGCGTTTTTCAATGGTTTCCACAAACTGCGCGGCTTCTAATAAACTCTCATGGGTGCCGGTATCAAGCCAAGCGTAGCCACGACCGAGTAATTCCACATTAAGTTGATTACGTTTTAAGTACATCTCATTAAGGCAGGTAATTTCTAGCTCACCACGCGCTGAAGGCTGCACCTCTTTGGCCAGTTTTACTACCTGATTATCGTAAAAATACAGCCCAGTAACGGCAAAGTTGCTTTTCGGTTGGCTGGGTTTTTCTTCAATGGAAATGGCACGTTTATTATCATCAAACTCGACCACACCAAAACGCTCAGGGTCTTTAACTTGATAGCCAAACACCGTTGCCCCTTGGCCATTATTTGCATTAGCAACCGCTTGTTGCAACTTAGAACGGAAACCTTGTCCCCAAAATATATTATCGCCCAGCACTAAACAGACTGAGGAATCGCCAATAAACGCTTCACCAATAATAAAAGCTTGCGCAAGGCCATCGGGTGACTCTTGCACTGCATATTCAAGAGCAATACCAAACTGGCTGCCATCGCCCAATAAACGTTGAAAACTGGCTTGATCTTCTGGGGTGGTGATGATCAAAATCTCACGAATACCCGCGAGCATTAATACTGACAACGGATAGTAGATCATCGGTTTATCGTAAACTGGTAGCAGCTGTTTAGAAACTCCCATGGTGATGGGATAAAGGCGAGTGCCGGAGCCGCCGGCCAACACAATCCCCTTGGTATTGTGTTGAGTGTTTAATGTTGATTGTTGAATGTTTAATTCCATGATTAATGCTTAATAATTTTAATGTTACTTGGTTAATATTGAATGGAATGAAATAGCTTGGTTTACTGCTTTTGAGTTTGCTGGGCGGTTTTAACAATGCTGGTAAGCATTTTTATCAGCTCTTCACTCTGAGTGAGTAAGGTTACAACATGTTCATCTTTCTGATTTAAGTAATCGGTTTGACACAACAGCTTTAACCAATAATGGGTTTCTCTGGCTTCTTTACTAGCAATCGACATTTTTGCAATAAAGTCTGCATGACTTTGTGCGGCTTGCGCTTCATTGATATTGGCACCAATTGATGTACCCGATCGTAATAGTTGTTTAGTCAGCACATATTCTTTATGTGTTTTAACTAAATATTGGTTTAGCTTGACGATTCGAACCGCAAATTGAAACGCTTTGTCCAACACCAGATTCGAGCTCATCCACTCCCCCAACATTCAGCATTATCAGCTAACCATTACCAATTAAACATTCACCATTAATCATTAACAACTACCGAGCCGTTCACGTTGATAGCTACCATCTTGCACATTTTGGCACCATTGTTGGTTATCTAGATACCATTGCACGGTTTTTAGCAGTCCGGTTTCAAACGTTTCAAGTGGCGTCCAACCAAGTTCTTTTTGCATTTTACTTGCATCAATCGCATAGCGTCTATCATGCCCAGGACGATCTTTAACATGAGTGATTAATGATGCATGTTGAGTGTTGACTGGGTAGCCACGCTGCTCCATCGGCACCAGTTGATCCATAATCGCACAAATGGTTTTTACCACTTCAATGTTCTGCTTCTCATTATGGCCGCCGATATTGTAGGTCTCACCCACTTTGCCTTCTGTTACCACTTTGTACAGTGCACGGGCATGGTCTTCGACATACAGCCAATCACGAATTTGATTACCCTGACCATAAACCGGTAATGGCTTACCTTCTAAGGCATTTAAGATCACCAGCGGAATCAGCTTCTCAGGGAAATGGTACGGGCCATAGTTATTTGAGCAGTTGGTAACTATGGTGGGTAAACCATAAGTACGTAGCCACGCGCGAACTAAATGATCAGAGGAAGCTTTAGAGGCTGAATACGGGCTTGATGGCGCATAAGCGGTAGTTTCAGTAAACAGAGGCAGATGTGGCAATGTTGAATTGTCTTGAGTTAATTCACCATTCACCATTAAACATTCATCATTATTCTCAACTTCATCTGGATGTGGCAAGTCACCATACACTTCATCAGTCGAGATATGATGAAAACGAAACGCGGCTTTGCACTCTTCTTCTAAGCCATTCCAATAACTACGGGTGGCTTCTAATAGCGTATAAGTACCAACAATATTAGTTTCAATGAAAGCAGCAGGACCATCAATAGAACGGTCAACATGAGACTCAGCAGCTAGGTGCATGACTGCATCCGGTTGATGCAAGGCAAAGACACGATCCAGTTCAGCGCGGTTACAAATATCGACTTGTTCGAAAGCATAGCGTTCACTGTCTGCAACTAACGCTAACGATTCTAGATTACCTGCGTAGGTCAACTTATCAAGGTTAACCACACTATCTTGGGTATTTTGAATAATATGGCGAATAACCGCGGAGCCAATAAAGCCCGCGCCACCGGTGACAAGAATTTTCATTATTAATCCTATAAGACTTAAGAGCGGGCTGCGCCCTGCTAGAGCGTCGCTACGCGACTTCGAGAAGCTAGACTCTATAAAGGCGTAAACTCAGCTCTAGATTCTATAAAAGCGTAAAACCCATTCTAGACTCTAGCAGGCCTTTAGGCCGCTCTAGCTTCTCGGCTCAAGCGCCTCAACTTCATCTTCTCTTCTAAACGCAAACCTTACTAATACAATCGCTACGCCAAGCATACCGCCGAGTAGCGTGCCTAACACAAAAATCAGCGCGCGTTTCGGGCCATCTTTTAGCTCTGGCACGACTGCTGGGTCAATCAGCTTAAATACAAACTCATCTTGCGCTTCCGCCAACATCAGGGTTTTGGTTTGCTCTTCAATCAGCGAATAAAAAGTCGCTTGCATGGCGGCAATGGAGGTGCGTTGCAGCTGTTCTTGCAGATAAGCGAGGTTTCTAGTGGCCTCAGTAATGGTGCGCTGACGCATCACTTGGTTAATATCATCCACCAATAAACTCACCCACTGCTGGGCAATATAAGGGGAAAGATGAGTAATACTTACCGTATATAAACCAGTATCGCGACTGGAATTGACGCTAAACATGTCTTTAAAGGCTTGAATAGCTTCTTGAGCAGTGGGCTTAGCGCCACGCAAGCCTTGCGGTTCACGTAACCAAGTTTGAGTTTGCGAGTCGTAAACTTCTTGATTAATCACTAGCTGGTTATTATCTGCATCCCATTCTTTGCTGGCCATTAACGGCACCCAGAGATTGTGCTTATCAATAAAGTATTCTAAAAACTGACGCGATTGCATCACTTGGGCAGCTAACTCAGTTTGCGTGATTTGTCCGCTACCCAAATTAACGCCCCCTAATGCGGCTAGGCCACCCAGTTGGCCTGCCATCCGCGAGAGACCGCCCCCTTCTCCGCTGTCTGCCGGAGCCAATAAAGCATCGGCTTTATAAGTATTAGGTTGGCTAAGGGCGTAAAACACCGCACCCACGGCAAAGATAAAGGTGGTGGCGATGATGATCCATTTGCCTTTCCAGAGGGCGATGAAGAGTTCGCGTAAGTCGATTTCGTCTTCGTGCCGCGGCAGCGGCGCGAATTGCGCATCTGGTTGGTATGGTGGGTTGTTTTGGGTCATTTGTGTGTTCATAGGTTCTTCAGGTTTAGGGTCTGGTGAAGAAAGAGCGGGCTGCGCCCTGCTAGAGCGTCGCTGCGCGACTGCGAGAAGCTAGATTCTAGCAGGCCGTTAGGCCGCTCTAGTAAGTTGCGTTAGCAACGCTCTCGTGTCTATTACTTCAACGCATTTACCGCTACACCGGTTTGATACAAGATTTGCGTTGCGGCGGTCCAAACATTAAGCGCGTCGCGGTAATCGGTATCCACTGGGACGACAATCGTATCACCTGGGTTTAACGTTTCATTGCGGCGACCGAACCAGAAACTGGTGTTGGGGGTAAAGACCGAGCCGTCAGCACGGACCACAAAAATACGCCCCTCATCCGCTTGCTTCTTAATACCACCGGCGCGGTTGATGTAATCTTTCACGGTTAAACTTGGGTCGAGTAAGTAGGTGATCCCCACTTGTACTTCACCCATGATCGAAATGGTATTACGGAACTTAGGCACGTATAAAAAGTCACCATCTTCGAGCATAAAATTGGCACTTGGCTGACCAGCAATCACTTCATCGAGTTGCACTACCATACGCCCTAGGGCACGACTTTTGGTCGCTTCTTCAATAAAGGCTAAGGTTTTATCTGGATTAGATATTACACTTGAAACACGACTATCGGCATTAAAGCTTTTTTTGGCGACTTCGCGGCGCATATCTGCCGCGTATTGAGTGAGCAGTTTTTGCTCTTGCAAACGCAATGCTTCACGGGTAAACACTGCACCTTGTGGGTGAGCAAACTCGGTTAAGCCACCAGCCCGCTCAATCACTTGCGCTAAGGTATCCCCAGGCAGCACGGTATAATTGCCCGGGAAGCGAACTTCACCTTGCAAAGTGATGGTATTTTGCTGGCGGACATCTGGTCGTTCAAATACGCTTAGCCTATCTCGTGGCTTAACGACCACTTGATAATCCCCATTAAGCACGGCGGTTAAGTTAACTTGCTCAATATTGGCTCGGTTATCCGCTTGGTTAATCGCTGCGCGGGTTAGCTCAGCACGGGCACTGTAAGCATTGGCGGTTAAGCCACCAGCAGCAGTAAGTAAGCTGTTTAAATCATGCTGTTGAGTTATCGGGTAACGACCTGGGTAACGTAGTTCACCCACTAGCTCAACAATTGGTGCTGGCTCGCCGTAACGTGCTTGTTGTTGTAAGCGAAACAGTACAGGGGCTAATAGCGCACGACGTGAATTGGTGGCTTGGTTACTATCTATAACTAACTGGGCACTGATCTCTTGTTTATCTTGACGAGCTTGACGCTGAGCTTGATCTAAAGATTGAATGGTTTCTTCTGTGGTGCCGTTATCGCGATCAACACCATTACGGCTAAAAATAATCAGTTGATCGCCATTATTAAGCGAGAGATTATTTGTTCCTGCAGGATTGAGTAACGCATCCGCTAGGCTAAATTGTAAAACTTTAATGTCACGTTGATGATTAATTTCTCTAACCACCAGCGCATAATCTAAATCAGCCGTTGGATTAAAAGCGCTGTCTTGAGATTGAAAGACGTCGCTAATAGTCATGCCATCACGCCACTCGAGCAATCCTGGATGACTGACATCCCCTATCACTTGTATTACATTAGTTAAAGGATTAGTGCGGGTGGCAACCGTAAGAATATCACCGCGACGAGCAGGTTGATTGAGTACACGGATATCGGTCAAATTGAGGTCAATCAGTTCGACACTTTCTCCTGACAATAAACGTTTAACTTGACTACGCTCAGCAAACGCATTGATACGCAATCCGCCTGCCATGGCGATTAAATCTTGATAGGTTTCTCCCGACTTGATCTCATATATAGCAGGACGTTGCACTTGTCCTTCAATGGTTACCACATCGGCTACCGGAGCAATCCAAACCACATCGCCCGGCAGTAGGCGGACATCACTGCTGGTATCGCCTTTCAGTAACAGATCGTACATATCTAAAATTTGCACGACTTGACCATCACGTTTAAGCTGAACGTTACGTAATGCACCACTGTTGTTAAAACCACCACTGTGATAAATCGCTTGTGATAGGGTAGTTAAAGCACTCACGGTATAAGCACCAGGTTTATGTGCTTCACCCATTACAAAGATCTGCATACTACGTAATTGGCCTAAAGTGATATCGCTACGCACACCGATCATTTGCTCTTGAACGCGTTGCGTAATGCTAGCTCTCACATCACTAAAAGCTAACCCTGCCACAGAGATAGGGCCTAAAGTAGGAAAATTGATCACCCCTTCTCGGTTAACCAACAACCGATGAGTAACATTCACTTTACCAAACAGTTGCACGACAATTTCATCTCCAGGGCCGACAGGATAATCACTGGGTACAGGGGAGTCATTCGTCGGAGCAAAGGTAGAAGGCGAAGAGGCAAATAAACCCAAGCCAAAGCGCTTTAAACCATTCGCTTTGCCATTATTTTCTTTGTTTTTATTCAGCTCATCATCTTCTGAGTCTCTTGGTTCTTGCGTTGCAGCCTCTTCTAGCTGACTAGGTGACTCGCTATTTGTCGCTTGTGCTTGTGCCTGCGATAAATCAACACCAAATTGATCCGCTAGCGCTTGTTGCTGACTGGCTGGAAGATTTTGAAACATGTTGATCTGTGCTGGCGTTGGACCTTGAGCAATAGCTTGGCTAGCTAATAAACAAAGTAATAGCGGCGCAAAAAGGGTAAAGCGTCCTTTAAACATGGCAGTTTCCGATGGTTGAATAGGTCTTTGTTTTGAGGTCTGAGTATTGAGATTCTAGTTTTTAGAACTTAAATTGAATACCCAGCTGAAGTGCGCTTAAACGAACGTCATCACCATGCAAATAGTTAATCCACTCACTGGTGATGGCACTGGTTGAGCTCAATGCATAGTGAACCCCCAAACCAAAACTTATGCTGTCGTCATAATGTGATTGATTGCGATAATCAGCACTCACATAGCTGTAACCGCCAAGGGCATAAACTGAAGTACGAGGAGTTACGGGGATATTAGCTTTGATAAAGGCACTTGATAGGCTGTCAATGGCTAAACCTGCATCACGCTTAACACTCGCCGCGTGGCGGGCTTCAATAGCAAGATAATCATTGAAAAAATAACCAATTTGCGCTTGTGCTAAAAGGGGAGAAGCTTCTTGCCAAGTGTGGCTACGAAACTCACTACTACTATAGAGGCCGTTAAAACCGAAGTAAGTATCAGCATGAGCAGATGCGCCAGCAAAACAGGTTGCAAGTGCTAAAAGAGGGGGAATGCATCGGCCTGACGTTAGGGCGCTAATGCCTGAAATATAGGTGTTTGCCATGATATTTAAATAACTCTTATTGGTAAATGAACCTTGTGGTTCTATACTTTATTATTGCTTGGCTTTGATTGCCAAGTCTGAGTTAGCAACAAAAGATGACTGAACATCATATTGCTTCATTTTTAGGCATGCTACCGCCCTACGCTGTCACACGCATTCCGGGCAATCATTGTAATTAGTTTGAAAACCTTGTTGCCAACCTTAAACAGAAAATGAAAGCCAGATTTACTGCTGCTAATTAAAGCATTAGGTTGGAACAATTAATTCAGCGCAGGATTACATCACAAACTGGCGTTGATAAGCAAACACTTCCCAACCAACAAAACGTGACAAACCTCACACTAAAAGCAATCATCAAGCTCATGAATGGTTATTTTATCAACTAAATTATCATTAACAGGTATTGTGTTTACAAATGCTTTTTTTTGTACTTACAATGGGCGCGGAATGCCTGTCATTTCATAACATCGATGTTATTTTAACCATTAAAGATCCATGGAGAAACTTATGAAAAAAACAGCAATGGTTTTGCTGGCAACATTTGCAATGGCACAAGGTGCAATTGCAGCTGAAACAGTAGGAGCCGTAGGCGGCACAACAGGGACAACCACAACAGCAACGACAGCAACCGCAGGCGCGGGTTCTGCAGGCGCAGCAGCTGGTAGCGCAGCAGCGGCTGGCGGCGTGGCAGCAAGCACGGCAGCAGCAGTAATGGCAGCAGCAGTAGCAGTCGCCGCTGTTGCAGCAAGCGATAACGATACTGTTACGACTACGTCTTTGGTTAAACCAAAATAACGAATTTAGTTCGTATAGCATCATTCAAAGCCGCTTGACGCGGCTTTTTTATACATAAATTCATTCAACTTTACTTAGATATGTATAAGCTATATGACTTTCCCTCTGATATTGTTGATTAACTCACCATATTATCGTTATTCTCTATCAACTTGCCTGTCTTAAGGATTGTGATATGCGCTTAGCCCATCACGGCTTGCTTATTGTTACGCTTGCGCTCAGCGGCTGTGCGCCGCAAACTCAACATATTTCAGAAACACTCTCAGTAGCCCTATTTGGGGTCAGTGATGAACGAGCTACCGTGGATTACGCCCAAACGCTGCCTTATGCGTCTTTATTTGCTAGCTTAGATAACGCGCCTCATGCTTTGTTAGTGTTAGCTTGGGATGAGCCCGGTCAACATAACGCGCTGGCTTTAAAATGGATTTCTGCTCAGCAAGAGCTCATTGTTACTGAAGCTGGGCGGATTACCAAAACGGTTAATGTGGTGGTCGGTAATATTCAGCACCTCTACGCCAATCAACCCGACCCACTGAGTCAAAATCTATTGCTCGATAGCACACCGAAAACTTGGCGTTATCAATTGAGCTGGCAAGATACTCAGCGCCATCAGCAACCCGCGGTTTCGACGTTTATTATTCATCCGCAACAAGAAAAAACCTTACCTAATGGCACTCAATCACTGATTTGGGTCGAGGAGCAAATTTCATTGCCACTGACCAAGCAACGCTATACCAATCACTATTGGCTCGACCCAACGAACGGCAAAGTGATTGCCAGTGAACAGCGTTTGGGACCAAACGGGTCTCAACTGGCCTTATCCATTGCTAAACCTTTTGCAGGAGAATAAACCATGCGCTTTGCGTTATTGTTCGTGCCATTCTGGCTTCTGGTTAGTCAATCTAGTTTGGCAAGCACACCGGTTTCTCATCCTATATCAGGCTCTCGTAGCAATGATTCAACCTTTAGCGCACAAGTGGCTATCTCAACCGCTCCACCGATGCTTAATTTGGTTGCTGAAGGTCCCGTACGTTTAGAGGCGATGATGATGGAGGCGCTGCACGCCCAGCAACCCATCTTAAGTACCTTACGGGTCGATTGGCAACGCGCTGCCCTATTTACGCTCAATGCGCCTTTTACTCATCAAGCGCAAGTATTAAAACAACTAGCCCTGCAACAAGACAATATCTCGGCGGATCAAGCCCGAGCTTGGGAGCAATTGCGCAGCCAATTACAACGCCGTGAATTTGCTCAGCGTGAGTTTATCCCTCTTGATCCAGATGTGATTCGTGTTGTTGATCGACATAATCCATTATTGAAGGGACATTTTGCTCTTCACTTACCGCTGCTCAGCGACCAAGCGAGTGTCTCGGTATGGGGAGCGATTAACGAGCCAACCCGTTTTGAGTGGCAAGCCAATTTCAGTGCTAAAGATTATGCCCAGCAAGCACAGTGGATAAACCCGAGATTAAGTACTGTAGTAGTGATTCAGCCGAACGGCGATGTGCAATCTCACCCGGTTGGCTATTGGCACTCGCAGTCTCTACCCGTTCAACCTGGTGCGATTATCTACGTTCCCTTCACACGCAGCCTGCTCGCTTCTCTGTCACGCTCAGAGTTAGATCAAACCAATCAGCAAGTGGTTGAATTGCTTCGCCACCTTTTGCCCAATGAGTAACCATGATGATGTTAACTAACGGTTTCTTTAAATATTTAAGCTACACCGGTGTCTTATTGCTGGCCCTCCCTGCCACCGCACATCAGTATACACAATCGAATTTTGGTGGCACTGGATTAATGCAAATGCCCAGCGCGCGCATGCAGCCGGAAGGGGAATTTAGCGTTGGCTTTAACCATAACGATGTCTATGATTTCTATACCGTTTCTGTCCAGCTTTTTCCATGGTTAGAAACCACCGCTCGTTACGCCCAAGCGCACGACCTGTTGTATAGCGAAGACCCCTCTTTTAGCGGCAATACCAAATACACCGATAAATCGTTTGATATGAAGGTGCGCCTGCTAGAAGAGAGCTATTGGCTACCTCAAATTTCCGTTGGCTTTCAAGATTTTGCAGGTACAGGACTGTTCGATGGTGAATACCTAGCAGCCAGTAAACGCTGGGGACCACTTGATTTCACTCTTGGGGTGGGCTGGGGCTATCTTGGTAATCGAGCGAATTTACGTGGCGATAAATCGTTATCTGTAGACTGTGGCCGAGACACTAACTATAAAGCGAATGGGGGCAGTTTTGATGTAGAACGCATGTTTACCGGCTGCATGGCTCTGTTTGGTGGCATTGAATATCAGACTCCTTATCAGCCGTTGACCTTAAAAATCGAATACGATGGTAATGATTATCGCAGTGATTTTCCGGTTGAAAGGGGCAAAATCTCAATGACCCAATCAACGCCATGGAATGTTGGGCTTAATTATGCGATGACCGATTGGGCCAGTGTGCGCCTTAGTTATGAGCGCGGTAATACGCTTAATCTAGGGGTGAGACTGCACAGTAATTTCTCTTATATCAAACCATTGTGGCTTGATGAACCTAAACCCGCTTATCAACCAAATCAACCTCGCACTCAGCTCAGCAATGAAGAGTGGCAAGCCTTGACCGAAGAAGTGGCTCAAGTTGCCGGTTATCAATCGGTAAGGCTCTACCAAAGTGATAACGCGGTGACAGTGGCAGGCGAGCAAAAGCGCTATCGAGATCGCCAAGAAGCTCATGAACGAGTGGCGCGCGTTGTGCTTAATAGTGGCATTGATACCGATGAACTGCGGATCATTGAAACGCGTAATCAACAGCCATTAACTGAAGTCGTCATTAACCGTGAGCAAGCTCATCAAGTGCTGAACCAAGCCTATATTGGTAGCCATATTGGTGATGCCAGCACACTGCAAGAGCCTTCGCCGATTGTCGGCGAACAACATACGCATCAAGATAAAGCATGGGACTTTGGACTCGCGCCAGTATTGCAACAATCGTTTGGTGGCTCTGAAAATTTTTATCTGTATGCGATTGGTGTGCGCGCCGATGCCAGTTGGCGCTTAAATGATCACTGGCTACTGTCTGGCAGCTTATACGGCAATATTTACGATAACTACGACAAATTTAACTATACCGTGCCACCCGATGGTACCGATTTAAAACGCGTTCGTACACTCGGTCGAGAGTATTTAGAAGACACGATACGAGTTAACCATGCTCAGTTAACTTACTTTGATAACTTAGGTCGTGGTGTGTATAACCAGTTCTATGGTGGTTATTTAGAAAACATGTTTGCTGGTGTCGGAACCGAATGGCTCTATCGACCACTTAATGACAACTGGGCATTTGGGGTTGATATTAACTACGTCGCACAGCGGGAAGCGGGATCCGCCTTTGGGATTTACCGTGATGAAACTCATTACGATAAAACATTTGACCGAGACTATCGAGTGCAAACCGGTACTGCCACTGGCCATGCCACATTATATTGGCAGCCGCAATTTTGGTCGTTACTGGATAACAGCTTATTAAAAATCAGTACTGGACGTTATTTGGCAGAAGATATTGGCGTGACCGTCGAGTTTTCTAAGCAGTTTGCCAGTGGCGTGATTGTCGGCGCTTTCGCGGCAAAAACCGACCTCTCTGCTGATGAATTTGGTGAAGGAAGCTTTACTAAAGGCTTTTATATCTCAGTCCCACTAGAGATGATGACCGCTAAACATAATACCAACCGCGCGGCGATCAGTTGGATGCCAATTCAACGCGATGGTGGGCAAATGCTCTCTCGCCAACATGGTTTATTTGGTATGACTGACGCAAGAAGCCCGTGGTATGAAAAGCCGGTGAGTCGATAGAAGGTTCTAGGTTCTAGGTTCTAGGTTCTAGGTTCTAGGTTCTAGGCTCTAGGTTCTAGGAGGCTATAAGCTCTAGGGTTGCTTTTCCTAGGACCTGCTCTTCCTAGAGCCTAGGTCCTAGGTCCTAAGATCTTTTCATGGCCCGATTTTTGCTTTATTTTCATCAATGAGATTCAGCAACGTCAATTGGCGACATTCAGAGACTTCATACAATGCAAAAACAAATTATAACCAGCGCTATCGCCCTTACTCTATTCGGCTGCGGCGGCGGAGAGAGCGGCAACTCTGGCAACCCAACGCCACCACCGGTAAAAAATTATACGATTAGTTTTTTGGGTACTGATTTTCAAGCTACTACGGGTAACTGCCAAATTTTTGGGTATGGCCCTGAAAAAGAAAATGGATCACGCGATAAAATTATTGCCTATCCCCTTGAACCCACAAAAGACTACAGCGTGATTATTCACAATCATGACGGAAGCGTACGGAAGATATTTGAAAATACAAATTTATCATCAAATAAGTTGAGTTTTGCCCAAAATGAAATTCCTAACGATGGTTACGTAAGCTTTGCTAAATTTAATACTAACGGTATTAGTCATGTCACAACTTTTGCAAAAGTCCTACTGCCTGATTCATTTTTTGTATATACCGATCAAGCTAAAAGACCAAGCGATCCATGCTTAGGTTCCAGCAATGCTAATCCAGTAAAACGTGAAGTCGCTGGATTTATCACACCAAAATCAGCTGGTATAAAGCATCAATATTCGGGATTTAATACGGTATATCAAGATCTAAACGCAGATTTAGCGGAAAATTATTTACAAGATAAGTCTGGTGAGGACGAAATAGAGTTTGTAAGCCAGCAGCTCCCCTTACTCGCTATCACTTATAAAACAACTGAATCAGGTAACCAACTTCTTCCACCAAGAAGCTTTAAATTTATCGATTTTAATCAAAGAGGTACCAAAGGCAACTCAATACGACTCGATAATCAAGAAAATCTCATAATCGACTATAATAATGATGCAACATTGACTAGTGATTTAGTTATTAAAAATGCCTTATTATTTGTCAACGGCAAGCAGCAATTAGCACGTGCTAATTATGCTTATTTATGGCAGCCACTAATCAAAGATGGCATTGTTATAAATGATAAATTTAGTTATGCAGAGAGAGTTGGTGATGACAATTACTATCTCTATTTAGAGGGGAAACAAGATCTCCCTAACGCTTTCACCTACTGGGGGGTAACACACGTTGTTCAAGGCACAGTCAATAAGGGGGCCAGCCTTGATGCAGATAAAGTGTTCGACCGGATACCAGAAGCAAATCGGCCTACACTCAATAAGTGTACTACTGACCCTCAGCGCCAATGCTTAACCATTAATACTGGGAGTTTATCAGCAGCAGAGGGCGCTCAGCGAGTATCATTAAGCGCAACACTTACTATAGACTCAACCAGATCCCTAAGGCAGGTACTTTATACACCTATTCAATCAACACTACCGATATTGAAGTTTAATAATACGGATATTGATGAGGGTTTAGAGCAAAAAGCTACAAGCGTCTCCTTTATGGTTAGTGAATCACCTGAAGTAAAAGAAGCCTTTTTATATCAACATCAGAACTTAGCAAAACCAAGTCTGTCAGATCTCTCGGTTGATTTTATTCCACTCCTCAAAAACATCGCTGCCCAGCAAGATCAACAAGACTTGCTTAAGCGCCAACCTTATACGTGGGTATGGTTAGAAGAATAAAAGAAATAGAGATCTAGAATCTAGAATCTAGAATCTAGGATCTAGGGCCTATGAACCTAGGTCCCAGATTCCTAAACCTTCCCCACCTCCCCCTTTCCTGCTACTATTTTGTGAGACTTTTTAGCATAAGGTAGAACAGGTTATGATCATCGTCACTGGCGGTGCTGGCATGATTGGCAGCAATATTATCAAGGCCCTGAATGAACGCGGCATTAGCGATATTTTAGTGGTAGACCATTTGAAAAATGGCCGCAAGTTCAAGAACTTAGTTGACTTAAACATTGCCGACTATATGGATCGTGATGATTTTCTGACCCAGATTATGGCTGGGGATGATTTTGGTCCGATTGATGCTGTATTTCATGAAGGTGCGTGCTCTGCGACGACCGAGTGGGATGGCAAATATGTGATGCTCAATAACTATGAATACTCTAAAGAGCTACTGCATTACTGCCTCGACCGTGAAATCCCATTCCTTTATGCTTCCTCGGCGGCAACCTATGGCGATACCGATACCTTTATTGAAGAGCCACAATATGAAGGTGCATTAAACGTTTACGGTTATTCCAAGCAGCAATTTGATAACTATGTCCGCCGCCTATGGCAAGACGCTGCCGAGCATAAAGAGAAGCTCTCGCAAATTACTGGCTTTCGTTACTTTAACGTCTACGGCCCACGTGAGCAGCACAAAGGTTCAATGGCCTCGGTCGCTTTTCACTTAAATAATCAAATGAACGCTGGGAAAAATCCAAAACTGTTTGCGGGTAGCGAACACTTTAAACGTGATTTTGTTTATGTTGGCGACGTTGCAGCGGTCAATTTATGGTTTATGGACAGTGGCGTATCAGGCATTTTTAACTGCGGTACCGGTCATGCTGAATCGTTCAACGAAGTCGCCAATGCCGTCATTAAGCATCACGGTAAAGGGCAAGTAGAAACCATTCCCTTCCCTGAACATCTAAAAGGCGCTTACCAAGAATATACGCAAGCAGATTTAACCAAATTACGCGCCGCGGGTTGTGATGTGACGTTCAAAACCGTTGCTGAAGGTGTCGCTGAGTATATGGCGATCATTAATCATTAATTTGTTGAGAGAGGATGATACTGTGAAAATAGCCGTTGCAGGAACAGGCTACGTGGGCTTATCAAACGCCATGTTACTCGCTCAACACAATCAGGTGGTTGCCGTTGATATCATTAAAGAAAAAGTCGCAATGCTTAACCAAAAGCAATCGCCCATTGTTGACCACGAAATTGAGGATTTTCTGCGTAACAAAAATCTTAATTTTGTTGCCACTCTTGATAAAGTCGAAGCTTATCAAGACGCTGATTTTGTGATTATTGCCACGCCAACAGATTATGACCCAACGACCAACTACTTCAATACCGCCTCTGTTGAAGCGGTGATTCGTGATGTGATGGCGATAAATCCTAATGCGGTGATGGTCATTAAATCTACCGTTCCGGTTGGTTATACAGAACAGGCTAAACAGCAGTTCCAATGTGAGAATATTCTCTTTTCACCTGAATTTTTGCGTGAAGGAAAAGCCTTATACGATAATTTGTATCCCTCTCGCATTATTGTCGGTGAGCAGAGTGAGCGGGCGCAGGTGTTTGCCAATCTATTATTGGCAGGAGCGATCAAAGATCAGGTTCCTGTACTGTTGACCAATTCTACTGAAGCCGAAGCGGTAAAATTGTTCTCCAATACCTATCTGGCGATGCGTGTGGCTTATTTTAATGAACTCGATACTTATGCTGAAGTGCATGGCTTAGATAGCCGACAAATTATTGAAGGGGTTGGATTGGATCCGCGAATTGGTAACCACTACAACAACCCTTCGTTTGGTTATGGCGGCTATTGTCTACCCAAAGATACCAAACAGCTCTTAGCCAATTATCAAGCGGTGCCGAATAATATTATTGGCGCGATTGTCGATGCCAACCGTACTCGCAAAGACTTTATTGCCGATTCAATACTAAAACGTAATCCCAAGGTGGTTGGTATCTATCGGCTGATCATGAAAACAGGATCGGATAATTTCCGCGCTTCAAGTATTCAAGGGATCATGAAACGCTTAAAAGCCAAAGGAATTGAAGTGATTGTCTATGAGCCGGTACTCAAAGAGAGTCATTTCTTCCATTCACAAGTGATCAACGATTTAAATGCGTTTAAGCAAGCGGCTGATGTGATTGTCTCTAACCGTATGACCGATGATCTTAAAGATTGTGCTAGTAAAGTGTATACCCGTGATTTGTTCGGAAGTGATTAGTCTCTAGTGCTATTTAGCCTCTACTTCTACTCTTGCATAGTCGTGGTGTAACAATTGCGCCGCGACCATCACGGCGCCTTTTATATCGTAACGTTATAGATAGCATTGCCTATCATTTTGTTAGATTGTTTCTGTTCCGTACTGTAGGGAGCTGCTATACTTTTCTGATAATTCAAACAATATTCTCGTTTTTATACTGGGTAGTTTATGTCTTTACCGCGCAATGACTTTGATCAATACGCCTATAATCCTAAGTTTCAATGGCGTTTTTTTCACCCTCGTTACTGGGGAACATGGCTAGCGATCCTCATCGCTTGTCTGATCAGTTTTCTACCTACCAGCTTTAAACGTACCATCGCCCACGGACTTGCTCGTTTGGCCGTTAACGTGAAAAGTAAAGCCAATAACCGCGCCAGAGTGAATTTGGCGATGTGCTTTCCAGATAAAACGGAGTCTGAACGTGAAGCTATTCTGAGCAAAATGTACG
Source organism: Vibrio sp. A11 (assembly GCF_013048705.1). Classification (NCBI taxonomy): domain Bacteria; kingdom Pseudomonadati; phylum Pseudomonadota; class Gammaproteobacteria; order Vibrionales; family Vibrionaceae; genus Vibrio; species Vibrio sp. A11. Next base: position 120,091 of record NZ_VHSI01000008.1, read on the forward strand.
TCACTTCAACGATGTTTTTGATGAGTTTTGCTTCGACAACACTCAGAAGTAAACAGTGGCTAGAAAAACAAACGACCGTGCGTGGTTTGGAGCATGTTGAACAGGTACTAGCAAAGGGTGAGAACGTGATTCTTCTCGTTCCCCACACTTGGTCAATTGATATTCCGGCCATTTTGCTTGCTTCACGTGGATTACCAGTTTCAGCAATGGCAAAAAGCCAGAGCAATCTACTCTCCGATTGGTTGATGCATAAACAGCGTGTGCAATACGGTGGGCGAGTTTACGATCGTAGCGTCGGCATTAAGCCATTTATAAAATCGGTTCGTAAAGACGGTTATTTAGGCTACTACTTACCCGATGAAGATTTAGGCCGTGAGCACAGTGTGTTTGTCGATTTTTTTGCCACTCAAAAAGCGACCATTGCTGGGCTGGGCCGCATATCAAGCCTTAGTAAAGCGAAAATTGTTCCTCTTTTCGCGATGTTTAACACTGACACCGGGAGTTATGAACTGGATTTTTATCCCCCCCTGCCATTCCCAACAGGTGATGAACAACAAGACGCACGAATGATGAATGAGTGTATTGAAGCGTATGTCACCGAACGTCCAGAGCAATATATGTGGATTTTACGTTTGTTAAAAACACGCCCTGAGAGTGACATTAACCCATATAGTAAAGTATAATTATGTCTTCGAGATTAAAAAAAATAACAGACCTACTGGTACTTCTACCTTTTATTTATATATTTTCTATCATATCGATTACAGAAAGTTCAAGTAAGATACTAGTAACCACAGTCATTATTTCATTTATTTTTTATATATCTAAAGATATCGCAAGTTTAAAAAATCAGTTTTTAGAAAACATAAAGTCTCCTTTTTTCTGGGTTATAATTTCATTTACACTTTATATTGTTATATTGTATAAAAATCATGATGTAAGCAATCGTGAAATAAGAACCTTACTCTGTCTATCCTTTCTTGTTTTTTATTTCCCCTTTCACTTAATAAATAGGAAAATATTTACAGTTCTTTGCATTGTTGGGTCATCGATAATTTTCATTAATAGTATTTACTATCTCTTTCAATCAGGCTACATTCGCTGGGCCGGAGCACTAAACCCTATCCCTTACGCGACAATATGTGCAACATTTTTGTTACTAAACACTTATTTGCTTATTAATGAAAAAAATAAATTATTAAAATATATTTTATCACTTTCTATTTTATTTAGCCTTACTTCAATCCTTCTCACACAATCAAGAGGAGTATGGATTGCTATTATTTTTTCAATATTAGTATTATTAAAAGATGAAATACCTAAAGTATCAAAGAGGGCTTTGCTTATTATCTTAGGTATTATCATTCTTCTATTTTCAGCTAACGGTAATGTAATAAAAGAAAGAATGCAGCAAAGTGCTATAGAAATTGAAAGAATAAATAATGGCGATCTAAATTCATCTTTTGGCCTTAGAATACAAATGTGGAAAGCATCACCAAAATTAATCAAAGATAACATTTTTTTTGGATTGGGAAGACATCACTCAGAAAAAATGAGTGAATTGTATGAAAACAAAGAAATTTCTCAAACTCTATATAAATATAACACTGTACATTATCATAACCAGTTTATTGACATTATAGTTAGATATGGAATATTTGGATTTTTATTTATAATAGGGTTATTAGTTACTCCTATTGTTTTATCTAAGAGATATAAACCTATAGAGAAAAAAGCCATTTATTCTATTGTTTTATTATTTATTATATCAGGTTTAACTGACGTACCTTTTTTCCACAGTCAAAGTTTGTTAATTTATATTTCTTCAATTTTCTTCCTAGATAAAATCGGCAGAAGAGAAATTGGACACTAGAAAATGACAAACACTATTATTTGACATTTTAAAAAGTAAATAAAAATATAATTATTAAACCCACTTTTAGATAAAACTGGATAATCGTTCATGATAAGAAAACTTAAAAATATAAACAGGGCATTTAGAAACCTTAGAAAAAAAATAACCCTAAACTATTACTGTCTACAATATGATAAATTACCAAACCCAGTGATAAACCTAAAAGATGCTCGTTCTATTGCTTTACTTCGTTGGGATAATAAACTTGGTGATGCTATCATGAGTGGAATATTCATTAACGCATTAAAAATGACTCGCCCTGATATCGAAGTCTCAGTTATTACCCCACAATTTTGCGGTAACTGGTATAAAAAATCGATGCAATGTCATGTGATCTCGTGCGAAAAAAGAAGTATTAAAACGGCTCGTTCCTTTCGAAAACTAAAAGGGAGGTTTGATGTTGTCATTGACTTAGGAACTAGTTTTGATTTTAAAGAGTTATTAGCTATTCATGAACTAGGAGCCCAATATAACATTGGATATAATAAAGAGTCTCATCCTATATATAATGTTTGCTTACCTAAAAATAGTATTCATTTTAGGGATCGCTACCTCACGGCAGCAAAATTATTTGCCAATGAATTCGTAGAACCGTCAATACCATTAATCCCATTTTCTAAGAAAAATATTTTGATATCAAAAGATAGAGTCAATGTGGCACTCAATTTTTTTGGTTCAAGTAAGTACCGTCAATTTTCAAAAGTAGAAGCTATAAAATTCATTGCCCGCTGGCTAGAAGATTTCCCCAATGATGTTCTATATCTTATACCTGTACCTGATAAAATTTCGTTTTTACAAGACTTACTCAAAGAGTGTAATAGTGAACGAGTCATTCTTTTAACCGAATCAGCGTCACTCGAATTTTCATTACAACTACTCAGCCAAGTGGATCTTTGCGTGACTCCAGACACCTCTGTCGTTCATATGGCTAGTGCTCTGAATACACCAGTTTTAGCAATATACGCTGATAATCATCAAAATTTTCAAGAATGGCATCCACTATCAGAGCAATCTCAAGTGCTATTTAATCATCCGACTCATAACAAAAATGATCGAATATATGTCCACGAGTTCGACTGGTCTGACTTAAAAGCAAAACGAGAAGCAATGATCTTCAAATAAATAGAAACATCTTAAAAATCTAGATTAATCCTAAAATTAGGTTAATATTTATATGCTTAATAGCTTTTTCAAAAATGAAGTGTCGCATGAAAGTTCTCATAATAGGTCCATCATGGGTGGGCGACATGGTAATGTCACAATCCTTGTACATCACCATCAAACAACAACATCCGGATGCTTTAATCAGTGTGATGGCTCCGGCTTGGTGTAAACCCATTTTAGAGCGGATGCCAGAGGTACACCGCGCATTAACACTGCCTTTTGGACATGGTGAGTTTAACTTTTTTGCACGTCGAAAACTGGGACTCTCTTTACGTGGTCAATACGATCATGCCTATGTCTTGCCCAATTCAGCAAAGTCGGCTCTGATAGCTTGGTTTGCAGGTATCCCCGTCCGTACAGGTTGGAAAGGCGAAATGCGCTATGGTTTACTAAATGATTTGCGCTCTAATAAAAAAGCATTTCAGTATATGATTGAACGCTATGTAGCGTTAGCATACCCCAAGCTTAAGATGATAGGTTCAGAAGCATTGGGCGGAATCGATCAATTACCTAAGCCCCAGTTAACCATCTCAACAGAGCAGCAACAAGCTACAGCAAAAAAGTTTTCTTTATTATTGACTGAAACGATTGGCCTGTGTCCAGGTGCTGAGTTTGGCCCTGCGAAACAGTGGCCGCCAACTCACTATGCTCAAGTAGCTATACATCTGCTGCAACAAGGTAAGCAAGTCTGGCTCTTTGGCTCAGTGAAAGATCAAGTGACAACCCAAGCGATTGTAGCGCAAATTCCAAAATCTCTAAGGGGGAGCATACGTGATTTAGCAGGTCAAACTAGCCTGATTGAGGCGGTAGACTTACTTTCTTGTTGTCAAACGGTGGTCAGTAATGATTCTGGATTAATGCATGTCGCAGCAGCCGCAGGTTGTCAGGTTGTCGGTATTTATGGCTCGACCTCTCCACACTATACCCCGCCGCTGGCAAAAAAAAGGGCTATTGTTCATACCGATATTGAATGCCGCCCCTGCTTTCAGCGTGAATGCCCTTACGGACACTTAAAATGTTTAACTGAGCTTACCCCTCAACAAATCATCAAAGCTATAGAGGCTTTTGACACAGGTTTAGAGCAATGCTGATTCGTAGCTTATATACTTTTTTTTTGCTAATCGCCGCTCCTTTTATGCTATATGGTTTGTATAAAAAACGGGCCGGAAAACCCGCCTTTGGCGCACGTTGGAAAGAGCATTTTGGTGTAACCCCTAAATTAGATGATTCAACAAGTAGGCCACTATGGATTCACGCCGTTTCTGTTGGTGAAGCTATTGCAGCTACCCCGATTATTCAAGCAATAAAAGAACGTCAACCTAATTTGCCGATTGTGATCACCACTACAACCAGTACGGGTGCACAGCAGATCAAAAAGTTATCGAATTTGGTTGAGCATCGTTATATGCCACTGGATTTTCCTTTCTGCATTAATGGCTTTCTTAATGCGATTCAGCCTAGCCAGTTGCTGATTATGGAAACGGAACTGTGGCCAAATACGCTACATTGCGTTGCCAAGCGGAACATTCCCATCACCGTGATTAATGCCCGTTTATCGGAACGCTCTTGCCGCCGTTATCAGCGTTTTCAATCGGTCTTTCGTCTGCTTTCTTGTCATATTAGTCAGTTACTTTGCCAATATCAGAGTGATGCAGACCGCTTTCTCCGGTTAGGTATCGACCCTAACAAAATATCGGTCACGGGATCGATTAAATTTGATCTCACCGTTACCGATGAGATCCGTCAACAAGGACAAGCGTTACGTGAACAATTAGGTCAAAATCGTCCAATTTGGATCGCTGCTAGCACCCATCAAGGTGAAGATGAAATTTGCCTTGAGGCACATCGTCAATTGCTAAATCACTATCCTGATGCATTATTAATTTTGGTCCCTCGCCATCCAGAGCGTTTTAATCCAGTGGCTTTATTGTGCCAAGCACAGGGCTTTACGGTTAGCCGTCGAACTAAGGCGCCGATAGAGCGAACTCAGGTCTATCTTGGAGATACAATGGGTGAGATGCTAACGTTAATGAACGCTGCTGATGTTTGTTTTATGGGCGGAAGCCTACTGGGAGACAAAGTGGGTGGACATAATTTAGTTGAACCAGCAGCATTAGGAATGCCAATATTAACTGGCCATAGTTACTATAATTTCTATGATATAGTGCACTTATTAAGAAAAAATGATGCTATTCAGCTTTGTAACGATGAAAATGATATTTATAAACACTTAGAAAATCTTTTCTCTAGCGATATTCTATTAAAAAGAAAAGGAGACAATGCCTTGAAAGTCTTTAATGATAATAGAGGTGCTATCGAAAAGACTATATACATATTAAAAATAGAGTAAGTGAATACATTATGAACATAAAATTTTTAATTAGAGATTTAAAAATTGAAGGAGTACAAGTCGTTGTAATTAGACTCGCTAGAGTACTAAAACGCCATGGTCATAATGTGGAAATTATAACTTTATACAATGAGAAAAATATAAATTCAATAGACGACTTAACGATTTTTTCGTTGGACATATCTAGTGACAATAAAAATTCAAACTCAATTTATAATACATTTAATTATTGGTATAAAGCTAATTATAATAATTTTGATGTTCTACTTGCTCCTCATAGTGAAAGTATAAATTTAATATCAAAATTTAACGATAGAAGACTCATCCCCTATATACACAATTCTGATGAAAACTCATACAACAACCGCAATTTAATTAGAAAAATAAAATACATATATAAATCAAGAAGAAAGCTAAGAGGAAAGCATGTTATTTGCGTTTCTGATGGGGTTAGGAAATTTGTAGAAAAAACGTGTGGAAATAAAATATTATCCTGTGATGTGGTATATAATCCTTTTGATATAAATGAAATCCAGCGTCTTTCTTTAGAAAAAAAAGAGAGCATAGAATTTGATTACCTATTATTCGTTGGACGATTAGAAAGTCAGAAAAGAATTGATAGACTATTAAAATCTTTTTATTTACTACAAAATAAAGAAATAAAACTTGTTATTTTAGGCGAAGGTAGCTTATTTGATGATATAAAAAACTTAATTCATCAACTCAACTTAACTGACAGAGTTATTATTAAAAACTTTGAAAGCAATCCATATCCAATTATGAAGAAAGCTAAATGTTTAATTTTAACTTCAGATTATGAGGGGTTTGGGAATGTTCTTGTTGAGGCATTATCCGTAGGAACTCCAGCAGTAAGTACGAATTGCCCATCAGGTCCTAGTGAAATTCTAACCGATAATTTATCTCACTATCTCATTGATTCTTACGATGAAAATGTTATCGCTCAACATATTGACAAAGTGTTAAACATGAAGAACCATCCTCACCTTTCCGAAGGATATCGTCGATTTGATCAAGATAATATTTATCAATCTTTTTTGGAAATAATTTCACAATTGAAAAATAGTAATCATTAATCTTTATCTTCATAGCCAGCAACTATATGCTGCCACTGTAACTCTTGCCAAAAAATACCACATCGCTGCTGCTCTTTGTGAAAAGAGCGCAGCAAACGCTGTAAATTCGCTTCTTTCCAATGTTCACCGGGTTGCTGATGGCATTTATCAAAATCGATGATCCATACCTTGTCTTGATCATCGATTAAAATATTGTGAATGTTGAGATCGGTATGATTAACTTGGGCGCGATGTAACTTGGCAATCTGTTGACCTATTAAAAAATAATGTCGCTCGTCGAGCGGGTTCTCCTGCAAAATCGCCACTAGATCACGGGCATTGGTGATTTTTTCACTCAATAAATCGGCTTGATAAACCAGTCCGCGTTTAACCGCTCGCGCGGCTATTGGGCGGGGTACATTCACACCTTGTTGACGTAAATGTGCCAACAGATGAAATTCAGCATAGCTGCGCGTTTTATGCCATCCTTGAAACCAATATTGATCGCTAACTACCTTGCCAAATAATCCACCACGACGGTAATGACGCAACGCCGCCTCTATATGCTGCATAGCAACAAACCACGTCGTTCCTCGCCCCTTAGCACTGCCAATGATTTTTTGTTCAGCGTGCCAATAAGCCACATCAAAGAGATCGTGGAGTGGTTCACTAACCCATTGATCGTCATACCAAATCATTTGCTGCTTAAGCGAGCATTGCTTAATCATCATGAGTTATCCTTCATAGACTTATAAATAATGAGTATAGAGCAGCACCGTCCATATTAGTCCGGCTAGTAATAATGTCACCATTACCGCCGCAGAGCCGATATCTTTCGCACGTCCACTCAGCTCATGACGCTCAGAACCGACTCTATCCACCACCGCCTCAATCGCTGAGTTAAGCAATTCCACGATCAGCACTAATACCACGCTAGAGAACATCAATAATCGTTCCAATGCAGGCAAATCGAGCAAGCACAGAATCGCTCCAGCAATCACCAACAGTAGCAACTCTTGGCGAATAGCCACTTCATGTTGAAAAGCTGCTTTTAACCCTTGCCATGAATAACCGGCCGCGTTGATGACGCGGCGTAATCCTGTCGCGCCAGGTTTTCCGCTAAAGGGAGGTTGCATGATGAATATCTCTCATTTTATGGTGGATTCAAAAAGGCTTATTTTACATTTATCGGCAGACTCTGCATAATTTAGGCTCATTAATGAGTGAGCTTTTTCCATGCCCCTGTTTTCTTCACCACCTCAGTCTGTCTGTTTTTTACGCCTTTCGGCGATAGGTGATGTCTGTCATGCCGTCGCCGCCGTTCAAGCTCTGCAAAAACACTGGCCAGACACCAAAGTGACTTGGATCATTGGCAAAGTTGAAGCCCAGTTATTGCAAGGCTTAAACAATATCGAGCTGATCATCTTCGATAAAAAAGCGGGCTTCGCCGGCATGAAAGCGGTTTGGCGACAGTTAAAAGGTCGACGATTTGATGCCCTTATCCATATGCAGCTTGCGCTGCGAGCCAGCTTACTGACGTTAGGGATTCACGCTCAATACAAAGTCGGCTTTCATCGCCAACGAGCGAAAGAAGGTCAGTGGTTATTTACGAACCGTAAAATTGCTGATCATCAATCTACTCACGTCTTAGACAGTTTTTTAGCCTTTGTTGAGTATCTCGGTGTACCTCGCACAGCCCCAACGTGGTCAATGCCGATTAGCGAGCCAGAACGAGCTTTTGCTCGTCAACAATTACACGATAAGCCAAGTGTGGTGATTTGTCCTGCTGCCAGTAAAGATGAACGAAATTGGTTAACCGAGCGTTATGCCCAATTTGCCGATTATGTCACCACTCAAGGTTATCAAGTGGTGCTATGCGGGTCGCCTGCACCACGAGAAGTTCAATTAGCAGCAACAATCTCAGAATTAATGACTCAGCCGGTCATCAATTTGGTAGGCAAAACCAGCTTAAAACAGTTAACTGCTGTACTGGGTGAAGCTAAGTTAGTACTTGCTCCTGATTCAGGGCCGGCTCATATTGCAACAACCCAAGGCACGCCTGTGTTAGGCTTGTATGCGCACAGTAACCCCAAACGCACAGGCCCTTATTTTAATATTGAGGATGTCGTCAGCGTCTATGAGGATAACGTGACCAAGCAACAGGCAAAACCTCTCAGTGAGCTGGCTTGGAGCACGCGGGCCAAAGGCACGGATTTGATGCAACAGATCACGGTATCTGTAGTGATTGAAAGATTTGAACATATGATGAAAGGTGTAGTACTTAATGACTAAATCCACTCCGACGTTGGCTGTCGCCTTAATCGTCAAAAATGAAGCAAAACATTTACAAGCTTGCCTCGAGACAGTCGCTGATTGGGTTGATGAGATTGTTATTCTTGATTCTGGTAGTGAGGACGCAACAGAATCGATTGCTCGTCGCTTTACTGACAAGTTCTTTGTGAACAAAGACTGGCAAGGCTTCGGACCTCAGCGCCGTTTAGCCCAATCCTACATAACTGCAGATTATGTACTATGGCTAGATGCCGATGAGCGAGTCACTCCAGAATTGAAAGCGAGTATTTTACAAGCCGTAAAACATGATAAACCCAACACTGTGTATCAGATCGATCGCTTAACTACGGCCTTTGGTAAACAAATTCATTATTCTGGCTGGTCACCTGATTGGGTTACTCGCCTTTATCGGACTCGTGAAACACAATATAACACGGCTTTAGTGCACGAAAGCGTTGAAATTCCCTCTCATCTAACACTCAAGTCTCTATCTGGTTATTTACAGCACTACACTTTTGAGTATCTACCACAATACACAGCAAAAACTCAGCATTATATGAAAGCGTGGGTTGATCAACGAGAAGGTAAAAAATCCGCAACCTTAACTGGTGCGGTATTACATGGTTTTTTCCGTTTTTTTAAAATGTATATTCTAAAACGTGGTTTTTTAGATGGGCGGCATGGACTATTACTGGCGATTTTAAGTGCTAACACCACATTTACTCGTTATGCAGACCTTTGGTTGCGTGATTATGTCCGCCAGCAAAAAAGAGAGCGCTCATGAAAATTTGTCATGTTAATCTCGCCTCTGGTTATCATGGTGGTGAGAATCAAACACTACTACTGATTCAACAGCAGATTAAGTTAGGTTACCAACTTACCGTTGTTGCTAACCCCAAAAGTCTTTTTTATTCACGAGTAAAAGAACTACCTTGTCGATTAATTGCTTGTAAACACTTTTTAACTCAGCACGGAAAAGCTATTACACAAGATTCAGATTTAATTCATGTACACGAAGGACGAGCGATTTATTGGGCTTGGTTACAATATCAGTTGTATAAAATACCCTATATCATCACTCGTCGAATTGATAATCCTCTCAGTGAACGATGGTTTGCAGCTCAAGCTTACTGCTCGGCTAGCGCATTAGTCGGGTTAAGTCAGGAAATTTGTCGACAAATTTTATTACGCTACCCGCTGAAAAAGGTGGTCACCATCCCAAGCTCACCAGTTCGTTATCCCATTAATCAGCAACAAGTCTCTCGGATTCGTGAACAATTTTCTCATCCATTCTTAGTTATTCATGCGGCGAATATGCTTCATCACAAAGGTTTTGATGTTACGCTTGCAGCCGCTCGCCTATTAATGGACTCAGAATCGGACATTCATTTCGCTTTGTTGGGAGATGGAAAAGAGCGTCCAGCATTAGAACAGCAAGCCAAAGGTTTAACAAATGTCCATTTCATGGGTAAGCAGAACAATATGGGTGATTGGTTTGCTGCTGCTGATATGCTTATCCATCCCTCTTACAGTGAAGGGTTAGGCTCTGTGATTTTAGAGGCAATGGGTAGTGGGTTACCTGTCGTGGGTAGTCGAGCCGGAGGGATCCCAGACATCATTGAAGACCGTGTTTCTGGCTTATTAATTACCCCCGGAGATGCCCAAGAATTAGTGCAGGCTATTTTGCAAGTTCGTCATGATCCAAATCTTGTTGACATATTAACCATCGGACGAGAGAAAAAGTTACGCGATTTTCAGATTGAACAAACTGCACAGCGTTATCACACGCTCTACTCAGAAATAATGAAAAGCAATGCTTGCTGTTCATAAAAACTGAAAGTTAACGAAAATAAAGCGGACACCATAAAGGTAAGATATACATGAGAATTTTAATTTTTAGCTCTTACAAAGATGCATGGAATAGCGTTCGTCCAGAAGCTGAAATGTTCATTGAAATGGTTAAATTAGGCCATCAACTTACGATAATGACTCAAGGCAATGCACCGTATGTAGCCCGTTTTCGTGACAGCGGTATCAAGGTGATTGATGCTTATCCCAGTAAAAAAATCTGCTGGAAGACCATCAAAAGGCTGCGTACAGAGTTACACGCTCATCACTATGATATTGTCTATGCCATGAATTCAAAAACCATTCCCAATGCTGCCTTTGCTTGTATCGGCTTTAAACAGACCAAATTGGTGACGTATCGAGGAACGGTCGGTGGATTATATCGTCATGACCCCAGTGCCTATTTAACCCATTTACACCCCAGAGTTGATGGTATCAGCTGTGTGGCACAAGCCGTTACTGATGACGTAAAAAAACGAGTGTGGAAGCATCAAGACTGCGTGGTCACAATTTACAAAGGGCATGATATTGCTTGGTATCAAGCTCAGCCTGCTTCATTGAAAGAATTAGGATTACCTAACGATGCATTTTGCATCATTTGTATTGCCAATGCTCGGCCGAGTAAGGGTGTCCATATCTTGCTTGAAAGTGCAAAACAACTGGCTGATTTAGTGAATCTGCATATACTGCTTGTAGGACGTGACATGCAAACTGAACAACATTTAGCCTTAGCTGAGCAAAGTGGGATGTCTGAACGTATTCATTTTCTCGGCTACCGAAGCGATGTTCCTGAGCTGTTAGCTTCTAGCTCTGTACAAATTCAACCTTCGATTAGTGGTGAAGGGCTACCTAAAACTATTATTGAAGCTATGGCGATGGGTATTCCTTCCATTGTAACCACAACGGGCGGCGGTAAAGAATTATTGGTTGATGGTGAAAGTGGTTTTATTGTTCCAGTACAAAACCCAACCGCCATTGCAGATAAAGTTCGCGTTCTCTATCAAGCACCACAACAACGTCTACAAATGGGGATGCGCGCACAACAACGCATGATTAATGATTTCTCTTGCCAAGCGAGCGCTAAACAACATCTGGCTTTTTTTCATTCATTATTAGGCAGATAACTCCACTTTCACAGATGAGAACACGACCGTGAGCCAAAAACGTATTTCTCGGGTTATTTATCCCGGCACTTTCGATCCTATCACCAATGGACACCTTGATATTGTTGAGCGTGCAGCCAGCATGTTCGATGAGGTGATCATTGCTGTCGCGGCAAGTCCAAGTAAAAATACCATGTTCACCCTTGATGAAAGAGTAACCTTTACTCAAGCAGTAACTCAGCACTTACCGAACGTAACCAGCAAAGGCTTTAGCGGCTTGATGGTCGATTTTGCTCGCGCAGAGCAAGCTAACGTGTTGATCCGCGGTCTACGAACCACAGTAGATTTTGAATACGAATTTGGCCTGACCAATATGTATCGTCGTTTAATGCCGGGATTAGAGAGCGTGTTTTTAACTCCATCTGAACAATACGCTTTTATTTCATCGACTATCGTTCGTGAAGTTGCGATTCATGGCGGCAATGTGGATGAGTTTGTTCCAGCAGTGGTAGCAAATGCACTGTCTGGTAAAAAAGCAATCTAGAAACGATAAGCGGGTTACTCAAGTATAAAAGTCATCTATATCTCCAAATCGAGCTAAATAAGTATAGTATATAGCCATGTGAGATTTTAACTTTTCAATCAATATATTATAGGGATATGATGTCTTACAGAACTCTAAAAACTTAATGTTGCTTATCAGTAATTCAGTCTCGCTTTATGTATGGCAACACCTAGATTTATACCTTATTATGAATGGCTGATGTGGCTGATTGTCCTATATTGAAGATAAACCAGCAGACGAGATCGGATATAATGATTATAATATTCTGCATTATGAGGAATACGTATGAGATACTCTTTATCACATAACGATAACTAATGCTTATATAAATAAGTACGAAAAACCACCCAATAGAGAGCCTTTCAATTCGTTTCTTTCTGTACTTTACTATCGACAAAAACAACTTTGAGTCACTATGAAAGCATATTGTATTACTTTAAAAGGCTGTGAAGACAGACAAGAAATGACATTAAACACTCTGAAAAGAATCGGTTTAAATTGTGAAGTTTTCTTTGGTGTTGATGCTCGCAAAGATGCACACCCTTTACTCAAACACTTGGATCGCCGCCAGTTCGAATTCAATATGGGTCGCCCATGCATCATTGGTGAAGCTGGCTGTTATGCAAGCCATTATCTTCTCTGGGAAAAATGTGTTGAATTGAACGAACCTATCATTATTTTCGAGGATGACCTAAAAATTGAAGATGATATGTTCCTTAACACATTAAAAATTGTCGAAGAAAATATCAGAAAGTGTGGTTATATTCGTACAGAAAATACAAGTCGCCGCGGTTTGCTCTATAACGTCAAGCAGTATGGTGATCAACAGTTGGTTAAATACCTAAAAGTCCCCCAATGTACGACTTCCTATGCAATTAGCCCAAGTGCTGCCAAAGCGTTTATTGCAGCCAGTCAAACTTTTCAATTCCCAGTGGATGTATTCCTACGTAATACTTGGCTTCATAGACAAGCTATGTTTGGAGTTCAACAAGCGGGGCTCAGTGGTGGTAGTCAACCTTCAATTATTGGAAATAGAAAGCACCAAGGTAATAAAAACTGGCTTGTAGTGACAATCAAAAGCATTAACAAAGCCAAAAGTATGCTCTTAAACTTAGCAATGAATGGCTATCATCTGATAAAGCTAGGCCGAGAATACGGCCCAAAGAAGTTTAATAACTAAAGTACCTTACTTCTGACACTCCGCACACACAAAAGTATTTCTCTGCCCTATTTTAAGACTATCAAGGATCGTACCACAAATAGGACAAGGTTTACCGCCTTTGCCATACACTTGCAGCTCTTGGGCAAAATAGCCGGGCTTGCCATCGGCTTGCGAAAAATCTTTCAGCGTAGTGCCACCTTGTTTAATCGCTGTCGCCAGTACGGCTTTTATCTCGCTGACCAAACATTGCCACTCGGTGTCCGATAAACTTTGCGCCGATCTTAAAGGGTGAATTTTGGCTTTAAACAGCGATTCATTCGCGTAGATATTGCCTACCCCAACCACGTTTTTATTATCCATAATAAACGCTTTTATCGCTAAGCGTTTATTGTTCGCACGTTTAGCAATCGTCTCGGCATTAAACGCATCGGTCAGTGGCTCTGGCCCCATATGACTGAGTACCGAGTGATGTTCTCCTGGCGCGACATACAACCAAGCACCAAAACGGCGCGGATCGTGATAACGCAGTAACGTGCCATTCGCGAGTACCAGATCAACATGATCGTGCTTACCTGCTGGGAAGTCAGCGTCTAATACTCTCAAGGCTCCCGACATACCGAGATGAATAATCGCATTGCCCGCTTCGGTTTCGATGAATAGATATTTGGCGCGTCGTGAAATGGCCGTTATCTGCTGGCCTTCCAGCCGAGTTAATTCATGGGGGATCGGCCAGCGTAGTTTTTCACAGCGCCAAGTGATCGTGGCGATGGTTTGACCAATTAAATGCGGCGAAATGCCTAAGCGACTGACTTCGACTTCGGGTAACTCAGGCATCATAGCTCCAAGATGGTTGACGAATTAAGATCTTAACGACTGGATGAAGGGAAAAGATAATCGGCTTCCACTGAGATAGCAATCCACTTATCTTGCCAGTTTTTAAATAACCAAAACTGCGGTGATTGATAATAAGTGATCCGCTGTGGCTCTTCCTGATCGCGATACCAGACTTCAATGGTTTGCGGCCCGATCAAACTTGGCTGTAATGAACGTACGGTTTGTTCATCAACCTCGGTACCGACTAAAGCTTGCCAGCGCTGGGCTAATTGCGGCGCAGAAACCTCACCAGTCGGAGTCAACTGCCATTGATCTTGCTCTAACGTCAGCTCAAACGATCGTGTATACACCGCCTGTAATGGTGCATTGGGATTAAGTAAACTAGGGTAAGCATGCGCTGCGCTCTTATCTGAGGTCAGATAAGATTTGAGTAATGGCGGTAAGTTCAACACCCCAATAAACAGCAGTACTAAGATGATCAGAATATTGTTCCATCGCCGACGACGATGAGGGGCAATGCGCATGCAGCAGTCCTTAGCTAATAAATAAGATTCGCTAAGAATAGCAAAGTAGCTAGCTAGGTTCTAGGTTCTAGGTTCTAGGTTCTAGGTTCTAGGATCGATTTTTCCACATAAAGAAAAACCCAACCAAATTGGCTGGGTTTTCGCTACTTTTACAACAGAGTGCGCAATCAATTACTTGATTTTGCCTTCTTTGTAAACAACGTGCTGGCGAACTACTGGATCAAACTTTTTGATCTCAAATTTGCCTGGCATGTTGCGTTTGTTCTTGTCAGTTGTGTAGAAGTGACCAGTACCTGCAGAAGATATTAGTCGAATTTTCTCACGAATGCCTTTAGCCATTGCTCAATTCCTCTTAAACGTTTTCGCCACGTGCACGGATATCAACAAGAACAGCATCGATGCCTTTCTTATCAATGATACGCATGCCTTTAGCAGTTAGACGTAGTTTAACAAAACGTTTTTCGCTCTCTACCCAGAAACGATGAGTTTGTAGGTTCGGCAGAAAACGACGCTTAGTAGCATTTCGTGCGTGTGAACGGTTGTTACCCGTTATTGGACGCTTACCAGTTACTTGGCATACTCGGGACATGAATGTCTTCTCCAAATCGTTTCAGCTCGATATCAACCTTGGTGGCCGAACCTCGTTCTCGATGTATTAAGAAGTTTGAGGTTAAAAACCGTTATGGAAAATCCATACAAGGCTATCAAAGGTCGCGTATTATACTAACTTGACATGCATTGCTCAAGACCCGAACAGATCCTTTTTACGGATTTGGTGATCTTTTTTAAGCAGAGCTGAGTTTAGGTTGATAATTTAGTGCGCGAATCATACCAGAATAATCTTAAGTCACAACATAAAATATCCGTCAAATCCATCCTCGTTCTGCAAAGGAAACCACCTCACCATCACCAATCACAAAGTGGTCAAGGACACGAATGTCGACTAACTGCAAAGCATCGACTAAACGCTGAGTAATTCGGCGATCAGCCTGACTGGGTTCTGCAATGCCAGAAGGATGATTATGGGCCAAAATTAATGCCGCCGCATTGAGTTGCAACGCCCTCTTGACGACTTCTCTAGGGTAAACACTGGCGGCATCAATTGTCCCCTCAAATAAGATTTCATCTTGAATAACACGATGTTGATTATCGAGAAAGAGAATATAAAAGGCTTCACGCTGGCGATCACGCAGCACACTGGTTAAGTACAATTTGGTTTGTTGAGGGCTGGTTAACGCGTCACCACGCTTTAAAGTTTCAGCCAAGTAACGCTGAGTCATTTCTAATACGGCTTGTAATTGAACAAATTTTGCTTCGCCTAGCCCCTTATGCGTGCAAAATTGATCTTTACTGGCAGAGAACAAAGCACGTAATGAACCCGCTTGACGTAATAAACAATCCGCCAGTTCTAAAACATTCATGCCTGGTGTGCCGGTGCGTAAAAAAATCGCTAGCAGTTCAGCATCGGATAACGCTTGTGGCCCTCTGGCAAGTAGCTTCTCTCGTGGCATTGATTCTACAGGGAGATCTTTGAGACCCATGACTATGCTCCAAGTCTACTAAATAGAGGATAACGACGCGGACCCCTTGCCAACAAAGCAACCCGTTTTTTCAAACTGGGTTAATGTCAGCACACGGGGCTCTCTTTTATAAGCGAAGAATGACTCAGGCCCAAATGGGCCTGAGTAAAGATGGGAATGAGATCAATCTCATTTGTAACTCGCTTGTTGATTAAAGCTTAAAGTGACTGATTGGATTCCTCATTTATTAGCCCAATTATTCAAAATTGACTGAAGCGACTCTGATTTGTATAAGAGATTTACTAGCAAAATATTGACACGACAACCACATATTTCGGGAGTTGTGCTAACATAACTCGCAGAATTTTCGAGGAATCCAAATGCAAACATTAGCAGGAAAACACATTCTGCTTGGCATTAGTGGCGGCATTGCGGCCTATAAATGTGCAGAATTAACACGCCGATTGCGTGAACGAGGCGCGGAAGTTCGCGTGGTGATGACCCATGCGGCGAAAGAATTTATTACCCCTTTAACCATGCAAGCCGTCTCGGGCTATCCGGTCGCAGACAGCTTACTTGATCCTGCTGCCGAAGCATCCATGGGGCATATCGAGCTGGCAAAATGGGCAGATTTGGTATTGTTAGCGCCGGCAACGGCGGATCTTATCGCTCGCTTGGCCGCGGGAATGGGCAATGATTTATTAACCACCGTCGTACTCGCAACGGATGCTCCTGTGGTGATTTCACCCGCGATGAATCAGCAGATGTACCGTAATCAAGCAACCCAAGATAATATCGCGACCCTTGTGCGACGCGGCGTTTCGGTATGGGGGCCTGCCGCTGGAGAACAAGCCTGTGGTGATATCGGGCCGGGACGTATGCTTGAGCCACTCGAATTGGTTGAGCGCTGCGACGCTTTTTTTGCGCCTAAACCTTTGCTTGGGAAAAAACTGTTGCTTACAGCAGGACCGACTCGCGAAGCGTTAGATCCCGTTCGCTATATTACTAATCACAGTTCAGGCAAAATGGGCTTTGCCATTGCCGACGCTGCGGCTACTCTAGGAGCCGAAGTGACGTTAATCAGTGGGCCGGTCACCTTAACAACGCCCGCCAAAGTGAAGCGGATTAATGTCCAGAGTGCACTAGAGATGCACGCAGCGGTGATGGCCCATGCTCAACAGCATGATATCTTTATTGGATGCGCTGCGGTCGCGGATTATCGACCTGATGTCATCGCTGAACAAAAAATCAAAAAAAACGAACAGAGCGATACGTTGTGTATCACCATGGTCAAGAACCCGGATATCGTTGCTTCGGTAGCGGCATTAACCGAACGCCGTCCTTTCACGGTAGGATTTGCCGCAGAAACACAGGATGTGGAAAAATACGCTCTCGGAAAACTGACCAAGAAAAAGCTGGATATGATTTGCGCCAACGATGTTTCTATCACTGGCCAAGGTTTTGATAGCAATGACAATGCACTCATGGTGTATTGGTCCAATGGTCAACACGCTTTGCCGCTGAGCAGCAAACGTGAGTTAGCCCAAGCGTTAATGTTGTTCATTCATCGCCATCTGTAGTCGATACGTCTTAGTACTCGGTTTGCCAGCAAGTGCATCATCGCATAGCCATTCGTTAGCGAGGAATCCACTCAGTTAACTCGGCAAATCTTGCTGCTTATTGCGTCGCTATCAATGGTCATCAAAGGAAGTCGGGTTATGGCTGGTAACAAAAAAATCAATCGCCGTGAAGAAATACTCCAAGCACTGGCACAAATGCTGGAATCCCACGAAGGAGCATCTCGCATCACGACGGCTAAACTCGCCAAACAAGTCGGTGTATCAGAAGCGGCTTTATATCGTCATTTTCCCAGTAAAGCGCGAATGTTTGAGGGCTTGATTGAATTTATTGAAGAATCACTCATGTCACGTATCAATCGTATTTTGGATGAAGAAAAAGATACGTTAAATCGCATTCGTCTCGTTGTGCAGCTGATTTTGGCTTTTTCTGAACGTAACCCCGGCCTGACGCGCATTTTATCGGGCCATGCGTTGATGTTTGAAAATGAACGGCTGCGGGAGCGAATTAATCAGTTGTATGAACGAATCGAAACGTCTTTGCGGCAGATTTTACGTGAGCGAAAACTGCGTGAAGGTAAATCGTTTCCGGTCGATGAGAGTATTTTAGCGGCGCAATTGCTCGGCCAAGTCGAAGGCAGTTTAAACCGTTTTGTTCGTTCTGATTTTAAATACCTGCCCACCGCTAATTTCGATGCGTATTGGGCATTACTGAGTGCACAGATTAAGTAGTAATCACCATGACAAATCCCAAAAAATACGGCAAACCAGAATTTTCAGTGGCATTACTGCACCCTAAATATTGGGGTGTATGGCTGGGCTTTGGTTTTCTCGCACTGATGGTTAATCTCCTTCCTTATTCATGGCTATTAAATATTGGTCGTGGCCTAGGTCGGTTTGCTATGCGCTTTGGCAAAAAACGGGTAAAGATTGCCGAGCGTAATCTTGAGCTGGCTTTTCCAGAGATGACCGCCACCGAGCGCCAGCAGTTTGTCGTTGAGAACTTTAAAAATACCGGCGCAGCACTGATTGAAACGGGTATCACTTGGTTTTGGCCAACGTGGCGTTTTAAAACCTTATTGGTCGAGAAAGATCTCTCCGCGCTGCGGACACATCACAAAAATAGCCGCGGTGTATTATTATGCTGCGTGCATGCGTTAAATTTAGAAATAACCGCACGAGGCTTCGCGGTATTAGGTTTACCCGGTTATGGGGCATATCGACCACATAACAATCCAGCCTATGATTTTATTCAATACCGAGGTAGAACACGTAATGGCAACCAGTTAATCGATCGTAAAGATCTTAAAGCCATGATCCGTGTTTTACGTCAAGGTGGTCGTCTCTTCTATCTACCCGATCATGATTATGGTCGTAAAAAGTCAGTATTTGTGCCGTTCTTTGCAGTGCAAGATGCCTGTACCACGACAGGTACCAGCATTTTAGCTTATACCAGCCACTGTGCGATTGTCATGGGGTCTGGTTTTCGTAACATGCAAGGTCGTTATGAACTGATGGCCGATCTGTCTGTTGAGGACGACTATCCACAAAAGGATGAAACGGCCGCAGCCGCTTATACGAATAAGTACGTGGAGCAAGTGATCTTACGTGCTCCAGAACAATGGATGTGGTTACATAAACGCTTTAAAACTTTACCGGATCCTGAACTAAGGGACAGTCGCTACGCCTGAACTATTTACTAGCGCTATTCATTTTCCGGCACGACTTACTGCGACCAAAAGCGCTTTATCAGCGTATGATCTGAATCATAGGTATTAAAAAGGGAAGTCCGTTACACTGGCTTCCCTTTTTCATTTTTCGTTCTTGCCATGATGTATAACGACCAATTTGTGATGTTACTGGCGGTGTTTGAACGCGCAGCCTTACTGCTGATGGTGCTGTTTTGGCTAACACGCTTGCACCTGATTCAAACCATAGTACAAAAGACCGAACGCCGCCCTGCTGAAACCACCTTGCTGGCAGCGCTGTTTATCGGTTTTGCCCTGTTTAGCACTTATACAGGGGTCAATGTGGATGGCTCTTTGGTCAACGTACGGATCATTGCCATTGTCGCGGGTGGTATTTTGTTTGGCCCTTGGGTTGGGGTCAGTGCCGGAGTCGTTTCTGGGCTGCACCGCTACTTAATTGATATTGATGGCCCCACTTCGCAAGCCTGTTTGATTGCTAGTATCGTCGCGGGTTTGTTATCGGCGTTGATCCATTATCGAGCCGACAAAACCCACTATGCCCGCTACGGTATTTTGGTCGGCATGGCGTGTGAAGCGCTGACCATGGGTCTGATTGTACTACTTGCCGAAGATAATCACTTGGCTTATAGCATTGTCAGCCACATCAGTTTTCCGATGATCGCGGGTACTTTATGTATCGGCTTAATTATTCAACTGGTGCAACATTTAGATGATGAAAAAGAGCGTCTAGCTGCCCAGCAAGCCAAACAAGCGTTACATATTGCCACGCAAACTTTGCCTTATTTTCGCCAAGGTGGCCGAGCGGCTTTAACGAAAGGCTGCCAAGTGATTTTGCAAAACACACAAGCCGATGCGGTTGCGATCACCGATACGCAAGATGTGCTGGCTTATGTGGGAATCGGTGAAGAAGAGTACTTTGATGCTCATCATCAAATCAGTGAACTGACCCAACAAGCGGTCAAACTCGGCCAACAAATCATTAGTAATAACTTAAATCTGCATAACTTTCGCTCCTTGTTGATCATCCCTTTGTGGGAGAATCAACAAGTCACTGGTACCTTAAAGATTTTTTATCGCCAACCGAACCGTATTCGTCGTCCACTCAAAGAGATGGCGATTGGTTTATCACAGTTGATCTCCACGCAATTAGAAGTCTCGCGGGTGGAACAATTGAAAGAAATGGCCAGCCAAGCCGAGTTTTCTGCCCTACAAAGCAAGATTAATCCCCATTTTCTGTTTAATGCGTTAAATGCGATATCCAGCTTGATTCGTCTACGCCCCGATGAGGCGCGCAGCTTAATTGGTAATTTAGCGGACTTCTTACGCTATAATCTCCAGCGCACACAAATTCTCATCCCTCTGGATGATGCGTTAAAACAAGTGCGCGACTATGTGGCCATTGAACAAGCTCGCTTTGGGCGTAAGCTGCAGGTGCATTTTGATGTTGATCCGGTGGCGATTTCGATTGCACCACTGTTGATCCAACCTTTGGTGGAAAACGCCATTCAACATGGCTTTCAACCCTCAGCACACGCCTGCGAGGTCACGATCAAAGTACGCAAAACCGCGCAAGGTGCGCAAATTACTATCACAGATACAGGGGTTGGCATTGCCCCAGAGTTGATTGATAAGCTCTATCAAGGTGACATAGACAGTCAGCACATTGGCTTGATGAACGTTCATCAGCGATTGCAGTTATTGTACGGTCAAGGGCTGCACATTGAACGGTTAAACCCTGGAACACAAATTCGCTTTGATATTCTCACTAAGGGGAAAGCATGTTACGCGCAATAGTGGTTGAGGATGAATATTTGGCTCAAGAGGAGCTACGTTATTTAATTGAAAAACATAGTGATATCAAGATTATCGCCAGCTTTGACGATGGTTTGTCAGCCCTGAAATATCTACAAAACCATCCGGTAGAGGTGCTGTTTTTAGATATTAATATGCCGGCGATGGATGGCATGTTATTAGCTCGTAGTCTGCCAGCAGCCATTCGCCCCCCTTATATTATTTTCACCACTGCTTACAAAGAGCACGCCGCAGAAGCCTTTGAGCTCGACGCTTTTGATTATTTATTAAAACCGCTCAATGAGCAGCGGGTGCAAAACGTGCTTGATAAATTACAACAGGCACAGTCGAGCAAGCAGCCGCAGCCAGGCAGTGCGCCGCTGCATCTTATGCGTGAAAATCGGATTCGGATTACCGAGCCTGAACAGGTCATTTACGCCATGGCGAAAGAGAAAATTACTCTGGTGTACTGTGAAGATGGTGAGTTTTATGTGCCGTATCCGATCAGTGAGCTTTGTGACCAGTTGCCGGCGCAACACTTTTTTCGCTGCCATCGCTCTTATTGTGTCAATCTCACTCGCGTGCAGGAGATCATCCCTTGGGTCAACAGTACTTACCTTCTGCACTTACAAGGGACGCAAACCGAGATCCCGGTCAGCCGGAGTAACTTAAAAACCTTCCGCGAGCGAATGCAATTGTAATTCATGCCAAATAATTGCATTTGATGCGCGAGTAATGCAGCTCATTTTATCTTGTTTTAACCCTATTGCAGCTGGGGGATTTAGGCTCGTATCTTAACGGTAGTTCTTACCCATTTTGTTATGGAGTACCGTTTATGTTAGGCATGATATCCCCACGATTACGGACCTTAATTGGTACCATTATTGCGCAATTTGCCCTTGGCTCTGTGTATACCTGGAGCTTATTTAATGCCCCGCTAGCGGAAAAATTATCCGCTCCCGTCAACCAGATTGCCTTCTCTTTTGGGCTATTAACCTTGGCGCTTGCCTTGGCCTCTTCCGTGTCCGGATTACTGCAAAAGCGTTTTGGTGTACGCCGGGTGACGATTGCAGCAGGGATAGTCTTAAGTTTAGGTTTACTCTGGGCAGGGCAAGTGACCCAAGTGTGGTTGCTGTATGTCAGTGCGGGGTTAATCCTTGGTTTTGCCGACGGCACTGGTTACTTAATGACCTTATCCAACTGCGTACGATTTTTCCCTGAACGTAAAGGCCTAGCTTCGGCTTGCGCGATTGGCGCTTATGGCCTCGGCAGCTTAGGGTTTAAGTACATCAATTTATATTTCCTTGAACACAGTGGCGTGAGCATGACCTTCACCATGTGGGCTCTGATTGCTGGCAGTTTGGTGGTATTGGGTGGTTTGCTGATGCATGACGCGCCAGTGCAAGCGCCAAGCTCATCAAGCAGCAGTGGCAGCCAAGATTACTCGCTACAGCAAAGTACCAAAACACCTCAGTTTTGGTTATTGGCAACGGTGTTTTTTACCATTTGTATGAGCGGATTATACGTGATTGGCGTTGCCAAAGATGTTGGTGAACTGCAAGTGCATCTCTCGACTGCGGCGGCCGCTTCTTCAGTGGCGATCCTCGCGATGGCTAACCTTGCCGGACGGTTAGTATTAGGCATTTTGTCTGATAAAATGGAGCGCCGCAAAGTGGTTGGGATGGCGTTACTGATCTGTACCTTAGGCGTGAGTACCTTACTGTTTGTTCCTCTCAATGAAATGCGCTTTTTCATGGCAATTTCTTGTGTTGCCTTTAGCTTTGGTGGCGCGATTACGGTATTTCCAACCTTGGTCAGCGATTATTTTGGGCTAAATTCTCTGACTCAAAACTATGGGGTGATTTACTTAGGCTTTGGGTTGGGGAGCTTTTTCGGTTCGATAGTCGCATCGTTATTTGGCGGCTTCCAAGCGGCGTTCAGTGTCATGCTCATACTGCTTGGCGTGTCATTGTGCATCGCCCTTTGGCTACGTGCGCCAAAAGAGAAAGCATCCGCCGCGCTGACTTGGCAGCCATCGCTTCATTCAAGCAGTCGTTAATCACGCCGCACTTAGGCTGATTAGCGTTGCCGCCAACACCACGGCATCTTTCAATAAGCAACGGCTCGGTTATCGACACTGAGCCGTTGTTTTCTCTAACAGGCTTTATCTAACAGACTTCCTGTTACGGAGTCGTTAAGCGACAACTCCATATTGAACTCGGTAAGCCTCTACTGCGGCTAACTGCACCGGATCGCCGCCTTGCTCTTTTAGATAAGTCACCAGATCGCCCAAGCTAACGATAGAAATAATCTGGCAATCAAAATCGCGCTCAACTTCTTGAATCGCCGATAATTCGCCTTGGCCTTTTTCTTGGCGGTCAATCGCCACCAAGACACCGGCCAGCTGTGCGCCATTGGCTTGAATGATTTCCATTGACTCGCGAATCGCGGTGCCCGCGGTGATGACATCATCCACCAGCATAATGCGCCCTTTTAATGCGCTACCCACTAAGTTACCGCCCTCACCGTGATCTTTGGCTTCTTTACGGTTAAAGCAATACGGCGTATCAATATCATGGTGATCGGCTAGAGCCACCGCGGTCGTGGTCGCAATTGGAATGCCTTTGTAGGCCGGTCCAAAGAGCACATCAAATTTAATCCCCGCATCCACCAAGGCGGCGGCATAAAAACGGCCTAAACGGGCCAGATCTCGACCGGTATTAAATAGCCCAGCGTTAAAAAAGTAAGGGCTTTTACGACCGGACTTCAAAGTAAACTCACCAAATTTCAATACTTCCTTTTCTAAGGCAAACTCAATAAATTCACGCTGGTAGGCTTTCATGAATACTCTCTCGATGTTGGTTTTGGGTTCAAAGTTCTGGGTCCTAGGTCCTAGGTTCTAGGTGCTAGGACCTGCTCTTCCTAGGACCTTCTTTTCCTAGTTCTAAAAACAGATAAAAAAATAGCCCCCTCAACGGGAGCTACTGACTCAATCATTCCGCTAACGCGGCTTTCTGGGTGGCGACAATATCAACAATGCCTTTTTGCGCCGAGGCAAGTAACGCCAGCAACTGATCATGGCTGAACGGTTCGCCTTCTGCGGTGCCTTGGATCTCGATCATCTTGCCTTCTTCGGTCATCACCACATTCATATCGGTATCGGCGGCAGAATCTTCCACATACTCTAAATCGCACAGGATGTTTTCACCTAAGATACCCACTGATACCGCGGCAACGTGGCTTTTCATCGGATTCGCTTTCAGTTTGCCTTTAGCGACTAAATGCGCGAAAGCATCAGCCATGGCCACACTAGCACCACTGATCGCTGCCGTGCGTGTCCCGCCATCCGCTTGAATCACATCACAATCAACGGTGATCATGATTTCACCCATGGCTTTTAAATCAACCACTGCACGTAAACTACGAGCAATCAGGCGCTGAATTTCCATCGTTCGGCCACCTTGCTTACCATTGGCCGCTTCGCGACGGGTGCGCGAATGGGTAGCTCGCGGCAACATACCATATTCAGCCGTTACCCAGCCTTTGCCTTGACCTTTCAGCCAGCGTGGTACGGTTTCTTCCACCGTTGCGTTACACAGCACTTTGGTATTACCAAATTCAACGAGTACCGAACCTTCAGCGTAAGCCGTATAGTTACGAGTGATTTTAATTGGGCGAACTTGATCTGCAGCGCGGTCATTTGGACGCATGGATAAATGCCTTTTGTGAAGGGAACAACAAGATTGGGGCGAGATTATACTGGAAGTGGCGGTAAAATCCTAGGTGCTAGGCCCATCCCCTTCCTACTTGACGCCGCAGCAGTGCTGGTTACATTCGTTCGTGCTGATCTAACCTAGGATCTCGTCAGTCTTTGCCGTATTATTGAATTATTGCGCTAAAAGCAGATCGACTAACAAAGGATACCGTAATGATTTACAGCATGACCGCTTACGCACGTAAAGAAGTCAAAGGCGACTGGGGCACGGCAGTATGGGAAATTCGCTCCGTTAACCAACGTTATTTAGAAACCTACTTTCGCCTTCCTGAGCAGTTTCGTGGTTTAGAGCCAGTGCTGCGTGAGCGTTTTCGTCAACGTCTTGCCCGCGGTAAAGTCGAATGCCATTTGCGCTATGAAGCCAATCCAGCGGCCAAAAGTGAGCTGAATATTAATGAAGCACTGGCTAATCAAGTGATCAAAGCCGCTAATCAAATCATGCATATGACCGGTGAACTCAGCCGCATCAATCCCTTCCAAATTATGCAATGGCCTGGTGTGATGGAAACTCCTGAGCAAGATATGGACAGCATTAATAAAGCGTTATTGGCCGGTTTTGATGACGCGATTGTGGAATTTATTGATGCTCGTGGTCGTGAAGGCGACAACATGAAAGCGTTAATCGAACAACGTTTGACAGCGATTAGCGAAGAAGTGGTCAAGGTTCGCGCGCGGATGCCAGAAATTCTGCAATGGCAACGTGAACGCCTATTGAACAAGTTTGAAGAAGCAAAAATTGAACTTGATGCCACCCGTGTCGAGCAGGAATTGATTTTACTGGCGCAAAAATCGGACGTGGCAGAAGAGCTTGACCGTTTAGATTCTCACATCAAAGAAGCGCGCAATGTCCTCAAAAAAGGCGGCGCTTGTGGCCGTAAGCTTGATTTCATGATGCAAGAGTTTAACCGCGAGTCCAACACACTGGCTTCAAAATCGATCTCGACCGATATCACGGCTTCAGGGGTAGAGCTGAAAGTGCTGATTGAACAAATGCGTGAGCAGATCCAAAACATCGAATAAGGTTTTTTGAGTGTCTCTAAGCTGACTTAAGTTTACCAAGCCCCTGTAAATAGGGGCTTTTTTGTTTTCAGTGGTTTTCAGGTATAGAAACCGTCGAACAACTGTTCGATGATTGGTATAAAAACGATCGTCAAGTAAGACTGCAACAAGCCGACATACGCCTGATATCAACACATTAAGAAAAATGGCAGAGGAACTAAACTAAATCAGCGCCCATTTGTGGGTCTTTTACTTTTGCTTGGGCGATGAGGTCAGTTAATCGTGACACACCTACTCCTTAGAATTATTGTTAATACTTTTATAAAGTTAATTGGAGTTAGCCTGCTTAAGCCACTCATCAAGTACAAACTCTAATTTAGTTAGCTGCTCTACATGTTTTTCTTGATTCTTAGCTAACTTAGCTATGTTTTGTAGCTTCCAGCGTATAGCTGGCAGTTCTGCTGCATCTGGGTAGTCAAACAGTGACCAATCAGGATTCCCTTGTTTGAATGACAACAAAAATGAGCGATCTTTTTCTGTGAAATGGGCTTGTAGTGCAGCTACCATCGCAGGCCTTGTAGAAATTAAGTCGTTTAACTCAACGGGTTCAAAGGTCATGCCATCGAACTCAGCTTGAAACTTATCATCAAGAGGTTGCCAGTTAGGAGCCATAACCTCATTGATCGGTCTTGGGTGGCTTAGTACGTAAGTAATGAATCCAACAAAGATATCTCGTGAAATACCTTCCTCTGCAAGCAGCATACGAACATCAAACAGGTCGCGAGGGTGCTGGCGATCCATGGCAGCACATAGTTTTCCGCCATAAAGATCGGGCAGACTAACTACAGGAACCTCTGCATAACCAAACTCCTCTTCGACTGATTCTTGGACAGCTAAGCTATCAGGTTTATGCAACGTACCTCTTGCTACCGGAGAGACTTCTATTTTAATTGTTGCATTAGGACTTGTAACAACAATTCGCAATTCATCTAACCTATGGTCCTGCAATACAGCTCGGTTCTCAGGTTCTTTGTTGATTAAATCGGTTATACGTTGCAATGCTGCTTTTACATTTGCTAGAGCTTCATTTCTGGGCTCAAGAGGAAGATAAGCAAGATCAATATCCACAGACAAGCGTGGAAAATCCCTCACAAATAAGTTGATAGCTGTACCACCTTTGAGTGCAAATGAATGCTCTGTTGCAACCACTGGTAACATTCTAATCAGCAGTGAAACCTGCTTGTAATAAGGGCTATCTCTATCCATTGTTTGCGTCTTATTGTTTTACACTTAATATTTCTGGCACAGTGATTTGGTAACGCTCATCAAATCGCCCTTGCTCTACCACCTGACGCTTTCCTGAACCTAATGCGATCTTTGTTTCATCAATGCGCTGACTCCATTGATGCCCATGATAATGACTCAAAAACAAAAACACTCTATTGGTTTGAACCGAGCTACTACGTTCAAGAAGAGATTGCACCTTTCTAGGACTCAAGTTTACAAGGCCTTGAAAAAGCTCTGCTGCATGCTCAAACGAAATTTGCTTCCCGATTGCATCAATAACTTCGTAAGCAGCAAGCTCTGGGCAACTAGCTTTTAGCTCTTTTCCTTTAACCGTAATCACTTTTAGGTCCTTGTCAGAGACAGCTTCAAGCTTATGGTTACCACAATAAAACCAATTTTGATTGGGAAATTCACGAAACCACTTAGGCAATGATTGTTTGTTCTTCACCCCTATCCAAACTTGTTCTTTACTTAGCTGTAAATAGTGACTCAGCCCTTGGTGAGTTAAGCTGCTTAACCCAGCCAGATGAACAGGATGGTGCAACTGTGTGTCCATCGCTTGTAGAGCATCCACCCAGCCAGGCTTAACATCATCTTTTACGCTTGGCCGATAATAAACACCTGAAGACAGCTTCCTAAGCCAACCACTCTGCGCATATTTTTGAGCTAAGGAATAGCTAATTCCGTTCTCAGTCAGCCATTGCTGTAACACAAGGGCTCCAGGATATGCATGGGCGACCAACCAGTTTATCTTGGATGACATTTTAACACCTAAGGTGTGAATATTATACGCAAACCGAACCAGAGGTTTACCCCAAGTGGTATTGTAACACCCTAGGTGTTAAAAAAAAACACAAAGTAAACATAAATCAAAAACACAACATTACTCCATGTCAAGCTCTCTTCAGTACCAAAATGGGCAATTACAGATGCCATTTTTCACCTCAGAAATCGGTACCATCATCACGACGTCGAAATAAATTGAAAAGATCTGAAACTATTGCACTGCAGCCAATCCAATGAGGATTTGCAATGAACGTAATAATCGAGAAACGAGATGAGGGGTTGATGTCTTTACCTGAAGGCGCACCACCAGTACTAATAGCGCAGGGCCTATCTCTGTTAAAGCTCACACGTATGACCCAGAATTTAAGAAAGGATTTGGTATCTTAATTCAATGGTGCTCAAGGGTAGGCGAGCATCACGAACGAGCCTTTAAAATGAAAGATACCCTCGCAGATGGAGGACGCTCTATGATTCAAATACTTGCTGATACTGGCTTATACATACATTACAGGCAGGGTTACTGGAAACACATCATTGACTATATTTTGTCATCATCACCAACAGACACTGTAGTTACGGTTGATCAAATAGGTTCGACCAAATCTTGGTTGCTGTCCGATCTGCTGCTGTGGATGCAACATCAGTAAGTTAACCAAAATTTTTTGGTGAATATATCGGTGAGTAACAAATATTGGTTACTCACCATAATTGATTGAAAGCATTAATTTAAAGGGCATTATCAATGCTATTCTGCGAGCAGATCCAAACGTTCGAATATATGGTATTAATATTTGCTCACGATAACCTTGCTATGTATTTATGGTGAATTGAAAAGTTTGTTTTAACAAAGGCTGTAGCTGAACCACTCTGGCGACGGATTCAGCGTTTATATAACGTCTTGGGTCCATGGTCACAAATCCCCAAAACTGCAAAAATCGCTCAATAAACCTTGATTCAATAAGCATACTTAAGTTTCTTTCTGGCGAGACGTAATCATCTGCAGGGAAGGAGTGTAGTAAATCGGGGAAAGCTATCATCACTTCGTCAATCAGCTGATCGACACTATTGTGGCTTTGAATGCGCCACAGCATAAATAGCCAAAAAGTACGTAAGTCGACATCGAACTCAAAACTGTCCAAATAACCCCAATTATATTTGCTGATGGCGGCTTCTAGCATGGGTTTGAAAAATGCTTGTAGCCCTTGGGCTTGGTATTGTTTTTGCGCCTCTTTTTTCACATGGTAGCGACCGCTGCGTCGGTAAATAATGCCACTAATTTCGGCTAGCACTCTGGTGTAGTGCAAGGCATTGAACTTGTCTTCGTTGCTGCCGGCAAACTCGCTGATGCTTATATAACGTTCGAATTGAGCAACGGCAAACTCAGGCAATAACGCACTGGCCTGTTTGACTAATTTAGTCGGTAAGTTGCCTTTACTTGTGGCTTTGAAGGAGCCTTCTTGGAGCATAGCCTCATCAAGAATGAGGGCTAAATAGCGCATTACAGGGCTGAAAGAAAGATCTTCTGGTGTGCTGATTGTCACCCACTGTAATTGATCAAAAGGCGCGTAAAGCCAATTGGCCATTTGCGTTGGCGTCACACCACAAAAATCGAGATGAGGTTGATTATTGCGATCCTGAACTTTGTGTTGTAAAGCAGTGTTGAGTTCATCAATGCTCAAATTTGGGTTCATTGCCAGCATAGCTTGAGCATCATCGAAGACTTGGGCATGTTGCTTGGAAACGCTGCTCATACAACAACGTTTAAATTTTTTACCACTGCCACAATGGCAAGGATCGTTACGACCGAGCTTCATTGTTGTCCCTTATTATTGTTGTAAAAAAAGCGCTGTGCATATGCAAGCGACCTCAACTGCGATTGCTTCTTAAATTGGTCTATTGAGTGACATAATCAAAACGCTTGAGCGCCAACCAAGCAGACGCACCGCTTGTATTCGGTGCTTTAATGAGCTGCCAAATTGGCGGTTGACACTTAGCTTGCTCAGCCATTTGCAAATACACCGCCTCACACAAACCTTCTTCATCGCCGAGCGCGAGATTTTTAGAGGTAAACTTAATCAGCCAAAAAGCAGCACTAAGATTTAGTAAAAGCCATAGGCAAGTAGTGGGCAAAGTTTAATCCCCCTCATTCTGATCAAACAGCGCACTAACCACAAGCTTTTTGGCCGGCATGCATGCGAGCCTCCCTATCGAGCGGACAATCTGCGCACATTTGAGTACAAGGCAGCTTGTGGCGCAGGCAACACACGATACGCGCGCTTTGCTGATCCTTAAGTCTTAATTTACGCCAAAAGGGATTGATTGTCGGCTGATCATTTACCCTTAATGATAACTCAGGACGAGAGAATATCTCGTTTATCCGTTGATCACGCCAGTTATCAGGGAGTGACAGCTCCCCCAGATACCAATGCACAATATAAGCTTGATGACTAAAATGAAGCTTTGCAGCCACAGGGCTAAGGCAAGTTAAACGCTCGACGATCGGGATGAGCAGTCGTTCGAGTAGCTGCTCCCAACTGGCAAGCTGACTGACGGAAGCAAGATAATTCGTCTCTGGACTAAGCAATAAATAAAAAGTTTCTACTCGACCACTTTCGTGCGCTTCAAAGTACCAATTATCCCAACTGAATGCCGCAGCAATGGCACGCTGAAGCTCACTACCGGGCGGACAACAAAACAGCCACAATAATAAAGGTGGCAGTTGCAGACCAAAAAACCACTGACTCCACATTGAATGTAATGCCCTTGCATCGACTTCTCGCGTTGCCTCTCCAACAACGCTCGCTTTTACTCGATAGCTAAGAGCAAACTGTTCCAACCATGGTCTGTAATGTGTCGCACTGAGCACCGAGTTTAAACAATGAGCATTTGGAGGTAACTGCTGCAAATTATCGATGGCTTTGAAATGCTCAGCATAAAATGCCGCTTTTTGGCTGAGCAAATGGTTGAGCTGGTTAGCTAGAGTGATTATTCCCATGATGGTAGTCCCCCATTGACTTCATTATGTTCATCACTTCGATGATAACTTTTCGCGATTCGCATCCGAGGGATAATCATTGGGCACAGCGCTTCAGGGTCGGACTAACAAGATTAATCGGGGCGTATTTATGTCCATTTTTTGGTTAATTCCTCGAGGGTTTACAAGGCTGAAGTGGCATAACGTCACGCAGGGAAAAACAATAATATCTTCTCCACAAGTGATTCTTTCTCATAGTAGCAACAACAAATTAACACAAACAATAATGCTAATACAAACAATTATCAATCAAACAAATGAGAAGTATAACTGGTCTGATTAGAAGATGGGGCGATAAAGAAGGGGGAAGTGTCACCGAGTAATGATGATATTTTGATGGTAGTACTCAGCGATAAAGCACCTTAAATGATAGTAATTACCTGTTTTTAGAAACTATTTTCCCACACAGTTTGGATTACAAAGAAGAGAAAAGCCGTTGAGCATCCGAACTTAAGTACTCCAGCGATAGCAATTATTGGCCCAATCTGTCGCCAAGGCTTCGTGAGTACAACATCACCATAACCTAGAGTACTGATTGAGGTACCAACAAAGTATAATCCCTCTGTGACCGAAGACACTAATCCAGCCCAACGCAAAAATATCCCCCACCCGACAACCTCAAGTAAATGGGCAAAAAATAGGATCATAAAACAGCATAGGATAATTATCTTTCCTGCGTAGCTCGGGCTAAAGTGCTCAATAAACCAAGGATGAGCTCGTAGAAAATCTCCAGCGACATCAAATATTAACCATGCATGCACATAGAAGAGACCAAAGACCAGCAAAACGGCTAATAAATATATTTTAGCGATAGAAAAAGGCTTAAAACTTTTAATATTGCTCATGTTATTTCTTTACCTATTGTCAAAAATTAATGCGTAAAGCCCTGAATGCTAGAAAGCGATATATTTCAGTAGTAGTTATATTGCCATCTCAATTATCTAAGCGGATGAATAATCTGACTTAAGAAAAAACAGAGATAATCCAATAACAATGGCTATCGTCTTAGAGGCTGCATTTTTAACTTCAGAGCAAGCTCTCGCGCGAAGTCAGTTTACCCATAATAAAAGCTAAGTTAACTGAGCTAATAAGTGTCGCCACATGAGCATCCCCTTGCGCTTGTCGGGCATCAAGTAATGCCGTATCTGCGACTGTGATTGCATCAATCGTACCGATATCATTACGATAAGCGGCAATGGCGGCTTCGTAAGTAATTGACGCAGCTGCAACCAGCTCGGTTGCAGCATGATAGGCTTCATGTGCCGTGCGTAAAGCGTTATGTGCAGCAATAATTTCTGCTACGGCAGCATTTTGTACCCGCTGAAACTCATCCTCAGCAGCCTCAGATCGAGACTTAGCCTCTGTAACCCGCGCACTTCTTAAACCGCCATCATAAATAGGTACGGTTATTCCCAAGAGAACACTGTTCCCAGATCCCTGCTGACTGATTGAGGGAAGACCAGAAATATCGAAATTTCCAGATCCCCAGCTAGCACTTGCACCCAAATAAACCTTGGGTAAGTAACCCGCCTGAGCCGCATCAACACCAGCTTTACTCGCCTGTAAAGCGGCATAACTTGCTGCAACATCAGGACGTTGTGATAAGGCTTGCTGTATTAGCCTATCCATAGGTGTATCAATGGGTTTAGGAAGGGGGTGTTGCGTTATATTAGCAGCATCAACGTTCAATTCGCTATTAACACCGACAATGGCAAGCAGATGATAATAAGCCGTACGCTCATCACCAATAGCCTGAATACGACGAAATTTAGCCTGAGCGACGGCCTGCCGTGCTTGAGCGACATCCATGGTCGTAGCGAGCCCTTGATCCGCTCTTGCTGCAACCGCCGCTTGAATATCTTGAGCGTTGTGTAAGGCCTCCTCAGCAAAACTTCGCCGTTGAATGGCTGCACCATAACCGTAATAAGCTTGAGAGACATCGAAAATCAATTTTTGATGTGTGCCATTGAATAAAATATTTGCTGCTACCGCAACCTGCTGACCTTCCATTGTAAGCGCTTTTCGCTGTCCAAAATCAAACAGAAGCCATTGAAGTGACAGTATTTGTGCGCTGCCTTGTTCTGTATTATCGATATGACGCTGGCCGAAAATTTCCGGTAATGGAACGGTGACTGTCTGAGATCCTCCCACAACACTTGCTGCAATGAAAGGTAAGTAAGTACTTTCGACCATGCCAACCGCAATTGCCGCTTGTCTCGCGCGTTGCCAAGCCGCTCGTGTTTCTGGATTCGTTCGTTGTGCCAAATCAATCAATTCAGGGAGCCCATAGCGTTGTTCAGAATCAATAAACTCATTTTGCCTAAATTGCGCACGAGCAGGGTTTTCGGGAATACTGAAGTCTGGAATAACATGAGTTGGAGTGGGCTGACTATCATCGGAACCAGCCAAATTCCATAATGCGGTTTTATCCTCATCACGTGGTACCCATGGCTGATCCGGAGCTGGAGACACCCTGTGATCCACATTAGATACGCAGCCAGAGACTATCAAAACCATCATTAATACGATGAATGAAGAACAAACACGACATCGCAAATAATATCGACCGTTATTTATCATGCTGCCTCCATAACGTGATCCAGTGAATCAATAAATGATGAGGAAAGATCAGAACGCTCTTTCAATTCAATATTATAAGAACCGGGCTCTCCGGACTTATCTTGAAATCGTAGTGCAAGATCATCAAGTAAATCAGCAAGTGGTCCAAGGTCCGTTTCACCACTCAACCAAATGGCTCTATTGAGCGATTCTATTTCATCCATCGCTTTTTTAAGAGCCGCTTCACGTTTTGGTGGCGGGCGTAACCATTTGGGCTCAAACGGCAATAGACACAACGCTTCATCACATTTTCCGACTAACGATTCTACGGCAGCAGTATGCCCCAAAGCCTGTATGCGTTGATGGGAAGGTAACCTAGCCATCCGAGCCAACTCCGATAGAGCACGAGAAAATAATGTACGGACCTCGCCCTCTAAAGGCGCGGGCCAAAGATGAGAAAAAATCAGATAAACCACAACATTACCGAGCAATATACCAAAAATTCGACCTTGCGCGGTTTCCAAACTCAGATTCGGACCAAAACCCTGCAATACGGTGAGTAGAAAGGCGAGCGCTACCTGAACACCAGCATAAGAACTACGCTCTGGCCCCGTTGAAATCCAAGCGCTAATTAAGCAGCCTAAAAATATCAATACCATTAACGAAGCAATATCATCGATATAAGGTATCACCCAAAAGATAGAGGCAATGCCAAGTGATGCTCCTATCAAACACCCAACAATGCGCAGCGCCAACTTGTGTAAAGTCTCTCCTGTCGTTCCTAATGCTGCTACATAGCAAGTAATCATCGCCGTATGAATGCCTTGCCAATCGATAGCGGTATAGATAAGAAAACAAATCATCGCAGCTAAGGTCGTTTTGAACGCAAAACGAGTGTAGGCAGGATTAGTGAAAGCGTCTGGGGCAACAAATGCGGGCTTGCTTGTCGACACGATTTCAGGCTCACTCGCTCCCGCAAGTAAACGGAGCGCATCCCAGGCCTGCTTCTCTGCTTCTCCCATTTCAGTGTCAAGATCTTGAGTACGAGCAATTGAACATTGGGGAGCCTTCCCCTGAGCAAATGAATCATCAATATCACGAATAGCATCCACTAGAGCGATCCGGCGATCAGCATCCATAGAGGCGGGTAAAGCGGAAACAGCAAGCATGAGTTTAAAACCTGCACGAATATCGGTAGCTATCTGTTGCGCGGCAGAAAGATTAACTAAACGAAGTGCTTTTACAGTAAGCGCTTGCGGCTCAAAGGCACTATTTCCTTCGCGTAGATATTGAAGTAACGCGGCTGAGTCACCGGTTTCTAATGCCTTAATAGTCACGGCCAATCGAGAACGCAATTTATCCCGTAATAGCTGTACTGGTGAAAATCCGAGTAGAAAATTAAAGCCGATCATTAATATCATCGGCATAGCAGCCATTAACCAAGCTTCACGCAGTGCAAAGCTCGCCGCTTCGCCAAACGGTGCCTTAACGATCAAAGTAAGTAAAAAAGCAATGATCAACGCCGCTACGCTACCTTGCTCCCCTAGCTGTGTTGCCGCGCCAAGATAAACCAGCAAAACAGAAGTGACGACAATAGCCGCCATGATATGCATCGTCGAACCATTCGTTAGGTTGATAAGCCAAACCAAAAACGCAATAAGTCCGGGCAATAAGATGAGAAAGCCAAAACCCGTGACAATATTGACCACCGCATCAGGCTTCATTAGAAAGATGACTAGGTAGCAGCTGATCGCAGCTTCAGGGATCTGAAACATCATACCGACCGCAGTTACCAAAGCGCATAACAGTGCAATTCGCCAAGCTAAACCCGCTCGCCCTGGCGCTGACTGTAAATCCTCCAGAGATTGAGACCATAAATACGACATCAACTCGCGAGTATTACTCTTTTGAACGGTCATCACAATTTTCGCTATGCTTGACTACCGCAACCGCTGAAGCCCCTACACGCATCAAAGATGCTGGAGGATTATCGATAATGATTCGTACAGGAAAGCGTTGAACAATCCGTACCCAATTTAATGATTTGGGTACGTAAGGAACATTGCGAGGTAAATTGATCAGCTCTTCAGATATCACTCCCCAACCGATACTATCAACCCGACCGTAAACGGGAATAGAACGATCTGCCAGTATATAAACCTGTGCACAGTTGCCCACAGCAATATGAGCCAGCTCTGTTTCGGGAAAAGTCGCCAAAGCGTACCATTTACGAGTATCAATAAGCGTAAACAGAGACTGCCCGGGAGCAACAATCTCTCCCGTTGAAACCGTGAGACCGACGACAAGACCTTCATGTGGGGCACGTACTTGAGTTGCCGCTAATTCATGCTCAGCAATCGCTAACGCTGCTTGCCGAGCACCAACCAATGCCTCTGACTCATCAAGACTGGTGATCAAGGCTTGAGCCGCAGCCTCTTGATGTATGGCTTGTTCGAGCGTGGTTTGAGCATCATCTCTAGCCGTTCTCGCGTCATCCACTTGCTGCACGGTAACGTACCCCTTAGCCGCTAATGGTAATAGCCGGGCAAGTGCGGTCTCTGCAAGAGAGAGATTGGTACGAGCACGATGAACCTGTTCTGAAGCGATAGCAGCATTGGATGACTCAGCCGTAATTGTTCTACGCTGAGCATCACGCAATGCTTTAGCAAGCTGTAATTCTGATCTGGCTTTATTGACTATTATTTCATAGGGTTTGGGATCAATTTCAAATAACAACTGTCCCTCGTCGACACGCTGATTATCGGTTACAGCAATAGTGATTACTCGTCCAGCAACGATAGAAGCAACGTTAACAACATTTGCACTCAGTACCGCATCCTCAGAAAGAGCTTTATCTGCGCTGTGTTGAAAGTAATACCATCCCGATACAAGTGCGCCAAGTACAACCGCTATCGCCAAGGCAGTACCCACAACACTATATCGACGTGTATAAGCAGAGTTAGACATCACTAAACTCCAAAAACAGTGATCGCTAGCGTCAAAGTAATCATACTCGCAAGCGCGATATAAACGATCGTTCGTAACGGGATGCCTTCATCAACACCAAGTCGGATTAAGACAATACGTATTAATACCGTGCTAATGATCCCAATCATGGCGCATATAAGCCAAGACGGAAAATAAGCGCCATAAAAGGGTAACAAAGGGCTCACCGATATGCCCCTTATTGACGAGATAAGAGTGTTTGCGTTCCATCCCATGTTCCACCAGAGAACTGACTGAGAGGAACGACCATTGGACTTGATTGTTTGCGTAATGCTCCTAGGTCAAAAGTGACGTAATTTAAGCTTTCATATAAACGAACACTTAATCGCAGCCGTTTAAGATCAGATAACGAAGTCCAAGTCGAATATTCTGATGTGTACATACGGTGGCCAACCACTCCAGGAGCTACCTTATCTTGAAGAGCCTCGGTCATACGACTATCAATAGTGATACCTCGAGGTCGGTCGAAATTATTCATAATATGCGCCAAGGTCGTGACGGCTTCATCGGGTGTTTTCGCTTTTTCAGTAAACTGAGCATAATAAACCGCACGAACAAAGCGGCCTACCGATGTATTTGATGCTGGCAATCCTGCCGTGGCGATCCCTGAATCCGGTTGTTTAAACGTCACACCGCCGAGTTTTATCTCTGATTGGTCGATATTACTTAAAAACGTGTAATTATTAAGATTAGTTAAGTGCCAAGTAAACTCAGGACCATTGGTCATAACACCTAAAGGATTTTCATAGATATGCTGTTTACCATTCGAAAACTCAATAACGATAGAGTGACCATTAGCATCGTGTAGAGTGTAGTGGAAAGGGGTTTTCAATAATCCCATGGGTAATAGAGCGGTGACCAATACAGGCTGTTTCTCTAACGCGGTCTTGACGTCATTCACCGTTTTAAATTGTGATAATGCCCAACTTCCTAAATCGATCGCAGATAACATTTTTTGAGTTTTGTCTGACATATCTTCTGGGCCTTCAGTACTTGCAAAAGCTAAGACACTGAAACTCAACCCTTGATCATTAATGCCCTCGACTACTTTAAGATCTTTAGTAATAGGATCTGGCATGGCAATCGATAAAAAAGCGTGTTTTGCTTCATAATTTAAAGAGGCATGCTTATCGGCATGGGAAGAAAATTTCGAGCCTTGGGGAAAGAAAGCGACCTTATAATCTAGCTGGACCGGTAATTCCATGGTCCTACCCGCATAAGGCGCACCGTTGGCATCAGTATACAAAAGTGACGTACAAGCTTGGCTAATTGCTGGAAGCATAAACGTTGCCGCAAGTACTGTTGAAATGAGTGTTCGTTTGAGTGTAGATGATGCGTGCATGACAGCTCCTTGAAATAATTCTGTACCAAGTCACATGAATCCCCATTTAATAGGAGGTGTATCGACAAAGTATTCGTAAAAAAAATATAGTTCAATCAATGGCTTTGTCAATGAATCCACCTCTCTCATTAGTTCATCTCAAAAAATAGAGTTTTTCCGCACCATCAATGTTGTCATTGCTAAGCATCAGTTGTTACGACAACTAAATAACGATAAAAAATAAATACATTTAAAAAGGAGATGGATTGTTTTAAAAATGTATTTAAAAATCGTGATCCTCGTGCTTGAAACAAAAATGCCACCCGAATTAAACGAGTAGCATTCTTATATTTACAAAGTCAGTTGGCTTTCTTTGCAACCAATATTCAGTAAATCAATCCACGGACTCCCCAAACGAGGTAATCACTTTTAAGCACTTGTCTTTACTTAAATAGCGTTGGGCACTTGCTTGTACTGACTGAATATCAGCCGCGGCAATATGATCATAAATTTGCTGCACGCGCTGATAATACTCAGGTTGAGTTCGGCCCATTGCCGTAGCCTCTAACCAAAATCCATTGCTATTACTGACATGAGCGATGGATTGTAATAAAGGCTGCTTAGCTCTCGCCAATAAATCAGCGTCTATTCGCTGCCCTGAACCCAGTTGCTCGATGAGAGTGTCAACTTTACCTTCAATAGATAAAACATGCTGTCTATCAACCAGCGCAAATAAGCCGATATAACCTAACTCTGACGGTTCTTTCGCACTAGAATGGAAAGTATAAGGTGAATAACTCATCCCAGCTTGTACTCGTAGCTCTTCAGTGATCAGCAGTTGCAAAACGCGATCTAATAACAAGATTTTCGCCGCTTGCTCAACGGAGTAACTATCAAGATTAGGCCAAATCCAAGCCAGTGCTGTTGAATCAACCGCTCCTTGATGGCTCAACTGGCGGCTCGCTGGTAACTCAGGCAGGCGAGCTACGACTGGACGCTTGGTGATTGGCAACGGATGACGCTCTATCGCACCCAATGTTTCGGCTACCGCTTGAATCGCCTGAGATTCATCAATATCGCCGACAATCGTGACCTCAAGTAAGCCACGATCGACGGCCGATGCGAGCACGGGGGCGATTTCAGAAAAATCTCGCTTCAATAGCTCTTGATCGCGGCCAAGGGCGTAGTTTATGTCCTCTGGATGTAATAGCTCAGCGAATCGCTGCCAAAATAACGTTTCAGCGTTGGTATGGCGGCTAAATGCATGCTCTCGCACTTGTTGCCGAAACTGGTGTAACGCTTCAGGTCTAAACCCTGGCGCAATCAAAAAAGCGGTATGTAACCCTAGCTGCGCTCTTAATCGCTCGGTTCGCACAGAGACGGCATCATTAAACCCTTGCTCCGATAGTTTCCATCCCACAGCTAAACCTTGCCCTGCTAATATTTGTCCCAGCTCAGCATAACTATGCTCAGCTAATCCTCCAAGAACAAAGCTACGTTGAAATAACGTGATTAGCCCTTCGCTTTTAGGCAGGGCTACATCACCAAAACCGACTTTGAGCTGCACTATCGCTTGTCCCAATTCAAATTGAGTGGGTCTCAAACTAAGTCGTACGCCATTAGCAAAAACCAGTTGGCGGATCCCTGTGTTCTCATCACGCTGATCACTAATGACTTTTCCCGGCTCACCGAAATTTGCATAAGCAAAGGGAGTCAATTTTTGCTCTTGATGAGCGCTAATCGGCTGCTGCTGGCTTTGCTGATAGACGCTCAGAAGCTGTTTTGCCACCTGTTCTTCTGGTTGAGAGTGAGTCAGATAAATCCATGGTTCCCCTTGCCAACGCTGCTTCAGGGCTTCATGCAGTGCTGATGCAGTCAAGCTAGGCTTCAATTGTTGAAACAACGCCCATTCCTGCTTAGGATCTAAAAAATATAAGCCGCGAGCGTTAAAATCGACCAATTGCTCAGCTAAACCAAAGCTATTCACACTTAGTGGTTGAGCTAGAGCATGCTGTATATCTTGTTCGATCAAGTCTAATGCTCGATTAACTTCTTGTTCAGTAAAACCACCCACCAAAGCTTGACGCATGGTCTGCTCTAGCAGGGTAAGGCTTTCTCGCCATTGTTGAGGTGCTGAATTGAGTGATAATTCAAAACGTAAGCCATGTTTAAACTCTTCAAATAAGGCCACATTGACTCGACGCCCCATATCCTCCTCTGGCAGATGGGCGGTTAAGCGG
Source organism: Vibrio sp. A11 (assembly GCF_013048705.1). Classification (NCBI taxonomy): domain Bacteria; kingdom Pseudomonadati; phylum Pseudomonadota; class Gammaproteobacteria; order Vibrionales; family Vibrionaceae; genus Vibrio; species Vibrio sp. A11. Next base: position 160,525 of record NZ_VHSI01000008.1, read on the forward strand.
CGATACAACAGATGACGAATTAGCCAGTCGTTAAGCATTCTATGCCGTCTTGCGATACCATCAACAAGTACATCTTGAGGCTGTAACATACCCAAAGTCACCGTCGTCGGTAAACGTGGGTCAAAAAAGCTATCCGCTCTAAGCTCTTGCTGGACTGTCAAGGTTGGCAGTGGATCATCACTAACTAAAACCGCCTGTGGATGTGGTTGCCAGTTGGCAAAACCTTGCTGAATCTGACGCTCTGTGGCGGCAATATCAATATCACCGGCAACAATTATGGTCGTGCGCTCTGGTGTATAAAAACGCTGATAGAGATCACGTAATTGTGCTACTGTCGCTTGACTAACTGCGCTTTCCAAGCCGATTGGCAGACGACTCGCCAATGGGCTATCTGGGTATAAAAATGCCTGCTGATATTGATAATTATCTAGCTCTATCGATTGTTTTTCGCGTATTTCCGCCATTACGATCGGCTTTTCTTGCGCTAGAGCTTCGGGTGTTAAAGTCAGTTGATCACCAATCTCACGCATTAACATCAGCCCAGTTGTAAGCTTATCTTGAGAGCCTTCAATGATATTAAATTGATACACCGTTTGATGATGTTCAGTAATTGCATTGGTATCCGAACCAAAACTAAGGCCAAGCTTTTCTAACTGAGCAATCATATCCCCTTGTGGAACGGATCGAGAGCCCTTAAACGCCATATGCTCTAATAGATGCATCAATCCCTGCTGCTGTTCAGACTCCACCAGCGAGCCACCGGCAATTTGCATGCGCATGATGATGGCTTTTTCTGGGTATGGATTAACCATCAACTGATAAGTTAAGCCATTAGCTAAACGACCTTGGTGGATTCGTGGATCAGGGGTTAATTCATTGGCAACCGAGTGTAGAGACATGATGATGTAGCAAGCGCCAAAGAATGGCATTAACCGAGTAAAGAGAGACAAGAGACAACCTCGAATAACATCAGTAAAAAAGAATCGTTATTATTCATGTTTTATCTCGCTTTAGAATGGTTACATACAAAAGCATACAAAAACATCAAGCAACTCAACGAGTAAACCGCTGAGGTTTATTCAACAAAGTTGGCATTTTTGCTCTTAAAATCGGATAGTTTCGCCAAATATCGCTACACTTTTATCTGTTTGTGCACCAAGGTACCATGCCGCTAGTTGATTGGAGTGATAAAATGAATAAACCGCTTTGGCTACTGCTAGGTGTAAGCCTAATCGCTTGGCCTACTTTTGCCGCTCAGTATGTATTTAAAAATGTGCAAGTATTTGATGGACGACAAGCAACACTCAGCGCAGCAAAAAATGTCTATGTGCAAGATAACCTGATCAGCAAAATCGAAGATTACCAGGCTCTTAACGTCACTGACTCCAATACTATAGTGATTGATGGGCAAGGCAAAACTTTAATGCCGGGATTGATTGATGCTCATACTCATTTAATGCTCGCCGCCCTGCCTCAACAAACCTTAATGCTTGCTGATCAAGGCTTTATTAATATTGTTGCCGCTAAAACCGCTGCCGAGATGCTGCAACGGGGTTATACCAGTGTGCGCGATTTAGGTGGGCCAGTATTCGGCTTAAAAATGGCGATCGATAAGCAGATCACCACCGGACCTCGTATTTGGCCAGCCGGGGCTTTCATCTCTCAAACTGGCGGCCACGGTGATTTTCGGCTGCCCAATGAATTAATAACCCCTGATAGTAAAAAACACACCATCTCTGTTAGAACAGGCACTTCAGCGATTGCTGATAGTCCGGACGAAGTTCGCCAGCATGTACGAGAGCAGTTAGCCCTCGGGGCATCGCAGATTAAACTCATGGCAGGTGGTGGCGTCTCATCATTTTATGACCCGCTTGATGTGACTCAATACAGCCTGGCAGAAATTCGCGCCGCGACGGAAGCGGCAGAAAATTGGGGCACCTATGTGACGGTGCACGCTTATACTCCTCGCTCGATTAATCAAGCGATTGATGGTGGGGTTAAATCGATTGAACACGGTCAATTGATTGATGAAAAAACCGCAAAACGAATGGCCAAAGAAGGCATTTGGTGGAGCTTACAACCGTTTACTTCTGAGCGAAAATCCAGCTTTGCCGAAGGCTCGCCGCAACGTCTGAAACAAAAAATGGTCGAACAAGGCACAGACAGGGCCTATCGTTTAGCGAAAAAACATCAAGTAAAAGTCGCGTGGGGAACCGACGTTTTGTTCAGTGCGGAAAAACTCAAAGGGCAAACGCAACTGTTGAGTATTATGACTCGCTGGTACACCCCTGCTGAAGTACTGAAAATGGCTACCTACGACAATGCGCAGCTACTGATGCTCTCAGGAGAGCGTGCGCCTTATCAAGGTAAGTTAGGGGTTATTGAGGCCGGAGCTTTGGCCGATCTGCTGATCGTCAATGGCAATCCGCTACAAGATTTAACCATTTTAGAAGCAACGGATAACCTACAACTGATCATGAAAGACGGCCGTATTTATAAAAATACGCTCTAATCTATACGTCTGCTGGGGGGATCTTATCCCCTCAATTTTCACTACACCTTAAGTATAAAAACAAAGTAATATCAGCCTCATTCTGCCCTATTGGGCTTTGTTGATGGTTACTTTAAATGGAACGTATTATCGAAAAACTGCTCTACTCCGCTCGCTGGATCATGGCACCTATTTATCTCGGTTTGAGTTTTATCCTCCTCGCCTTAGGGATTAAATTTTTTCAAGAAGTGATTCACCTACTCCCAAATATCTTTGCTATTCAAGAAGCTGACCTGATTCTAATCGCGTTATCATTGATTGATATCACCTTAGTTGGCGGGCTGATTGTGATGGTGATGTTTTCTGGCTATGAGAATTTTGTTTCTAAAATCGACGTTGAGGAACATAACGATAAATTGGGCTGGTTGGGTAAACTCGATGCCGGTTCACTGAAAAATAAAGTTGCTGCTTCGATTGTCGCGATCTCTTCAATTCATTTGCTGAAAGTGTTTATGAATACCGAAAATATCGCCAATGAGAAAATACAATGGTATTTGATGCTGCACATTACCTTTGTCATCTCTGCTTTTATGATGGGTTATTTAGATAAAATCACCAAAAAATAATCCGCCGCTAGAGCTAAACATAAAAAAGCCCTGAACCTATCGGATCAGGGCAAAATCATTCACCAACAGGGGGAAAGTGAACTAACTTAAGTCAACATCTTTGCATCCAAACCAAAGCGTTGCAAAAAAACCAACCACATAAGAAATGAGTAGACCGCAGATAAATACCAACATCCCAGGGAAAATACCCTGCGCTGATGTCATTAACGGAATCGCAACAATACCCGATGGCCCAAATACCGTATTCAGTCCGACAGGTAAGCCAAGATAAGAGACTAAACCAATAAAGAAACCACCAGCCGCACCGCCAATACATGCCGTGACAAACGGTTTCACTCTGGGTAGGGTGACGCCATAAATCAGCGGCTCACCAATGCCTAAAATACCCGGAATGATCGCGCCCTTCACTTGGGTGCGCAGCACGGCGTCTTTTTTGGCTTTAAAGTACAGGGCTAGCGACGCGCCAACTTGGCCGCCTCCAGCCATCGCCAAAATAGGAAACAGCGAGTTAAAACCCTGCACATCCATCAAAGCAAAGTAGACCGGAACAAACCCTTGATGAATGCCAAACACCACCGAAATCAAAAATAAACCGGAGAGCAACGCAGCCCCTAGTGGATTATCATTCAGGTTGAGAAACAACCATGACATGCCTTTAAATAACTCACCACCAATCGGCATTATCACCAAAAAAGTCACCGCCCCCATGATCAATAACGTGACGCAAGAGGTTAAGATCATATCTAAATCATCAGGCATGTATTGGCGAACTTTTCTTTCGACCTGAGCTCCCAAAATCGCCGCTAACAGTACGCCGATAATATTGCCTCGAGGGTCAATCGCAAAACCGAAAAATTCACTCATGCCAGAATAAACGCCCGTTGTCGCATCTGGGTTATAACCCAACACAAACAAGGAAGCTAAAATAGCGCCATTGACCCCAGAACCGCCAAATGCCTGCTGCGCGTTATACCCAATTAAGATGCTCAGAAAGGCGAATAATCCTTTGCCAAACACCTTCATATAGGCTATCAGATCCAGCGTAAATTGACTTGGCGATTGACCAAGGACTAGCATCTGCTCTAATAAAGTGGCAAAACCAAGTAATAAACCAGCGGCAATAAAGCCCGGAATTAATGGCGTAAAAATGGTCGCAAACTTACTGAGGAAACGCTGCACGGCACTGGTTTGTTTACTCTTCATCTGCTGTTTTTGCGCCGCAGCAATTGTCGATAAATCAGGCGTATCTAACGTTGATGTAGCGGTAAGCCCAAGATTGGCGATCATCTCATTCATCATTTCAGCCGCAGTTTGCGCTTTACCAGGACCGAGAATAATCTGCAGTTGTTGATCGCTTTCTACCACCCCCATAACCCCAGCAATGGCTTTAATCCCAGCTTGATCGGCGAGGAGGTTATCATTCAATGTTAAGCGTAAGCGGGTCATACAGTTACCACACTTACTAATATTATCACTGCCACCGACCGCGCGAAGCAGTTGAGCTATCATGCTCGATGTAATTTTAGCCATTTACCTTACCTCAACACGATTGGATTATTGATCATTCAGTGCCGCACGAATAAAACCATGATGCTTTGCCAGCCGCTCCGCTGCTTGCTGTGCATTCAGATCGGCAAGGATCATCAAAATCGCCGTTTTACAATGTCGCTGACAGGCCGCGAGCGCTTGTTCCGCTTGATCTGTACTACAGCCCGTTGCTTCACGAACAATGTTCGTTTGACGCTGAATAAGCTTGGCATTAGTGGCTTCAACATCGACCATTAAATTGCCAAAGACCTTACCGCTGCGAATCATCGCTCCTGTGGTTAACATATTGAGGATCAGCTTCTGCGCCGTGCCAGCCTTCATTCTTGAAGATCCAGTGACAATTTCAGGACCAACCACAGGCGTAATAGCAATATCTGCGGCTTGTTCCATTAAACAATTAGGGTTGCAGGCCAGAGAAATCACCGTCGCACCAACGGATTTAGCGTAAGCCATACCGCCCAGTACATACGGTGTTCGGCCACTGGCGGCGATACCCACTAAAACATCTTGTTTACCAAAGTGAAAACGCTGCAAATCTTGCTCACCAAGCGCTGCATTATCTTCTGCATTTTCCACGGCTTTTAAAATCGCTTGATGACCACCAGCAATCAGGCCAATCACCAAGTCGGGTGAGGTACCATAAGTGGGAGGACATTCGCTAGCATCCAGAATACCTAATCGGCCAGAAGTTCCCGCTCCCATGTAGAACAAACGCCCCCCAGATTGCAGAGCAAAAGTAATCACATCGACCGCTTGCGCCACTTGAGGTAAGGTTTTTTCAACCGCTAAAGCGACTTTCTTATCCTCTTGGTTGATGATTTGTAACATCTCAAACGTGGATAAGGTATCAATCGCCGCACTCGCTGGATTACGGCTTTCCGTTACCCATTGGGTTAAATCTATTTTCATGCACAAGCCTATATGTCTAATAACAACTGGTGGCGATTCTATAGAATAAAAAATTCCAATCGAGTGATAAGGATCACAGCTATGGTTATTCATTGACCAGCTAAAGCATGGAATAATCGCTAAAAATAAAGCCAGACAAACCCAAAGATACGCCAAGTCACTGAATACTATTCACCGTCAAAGCAGATTTAATTCCCAGAAAGGAATAAAAAATTCCAAAAACTGCACCATAAACCGTCTTTTAAATTGCAGATTCGTGGTAAAACCGCTTTTAGCATATGGAGAAATCATCATGTCTATAGTTAATCGAATGATCAGTCGACGTACTCAGCTCTCAGCAAATGAGTTAAAAATTGCCGACTGGATCCTTGCTCATCCTCAGCAAGCGGCCTTAATGACCAGTTTACAATTGGCCGAGCAAGTGAGAGCCAGCCAATCCAGTATCATTAAGTTTGCTCAAAAAATGGGCTTTAAAGGTTACAGTGCTTTTAAGCTATTGCTGGTAGAAGAGCTCAGCCGCAAACAAGCGCTCGAATCAACGCCTGTACAGCACAATATTTTTATTAATGATCCACTGGCGGTGATTGCACAAAAGTTAGTCCAAGCAAAAACGGATGCCATGTTTCATACCACTAACGCGCTCTGTTTTGAACAATTTCACCATGCGGTGAATTGGATTAATCAAGCGCATCGAGTGCAAATCGTCGGCATTGGCGGGTCGGCACTGACCGGGAAGGATTTAGCTTTCAAGCTATTGAAATTAGGCATTACCGCACTCGCTGAGCAAGACAGTCACGTACAAATTGCTACCGCGCGAACGCTCACGCCTCAAGATGTGCAAATCGCGATTTCTTTTTCTGGGGATAGAAAAGAGGTCTTTATTGCCGCCGAAGCGGCCAAGCAACAAGGGGCCAAAGTGATTGCTCTGACTGCGCCAAAGAAAAGTAAACTGCGTCAGCTGGCGGATATCGCTTTAGATACCATCGCCGATGAAACGCAACATCGCAGCTCGTCTATCGCTTCTCGTACTGCGCAAAATGTCTTAACCGATTTACTGTTTATCAGTTTGGTTCAGCGGCGAGAAGATTCAGCGCGACAATTGATAGAGACCATTTCGTCGGACATTCAGCAAATTTTATAAGCCGAAGACTCAATCAGCGGCGGATGGGTGACCAGAGAGTAACTGGGCGATAAAGGCCAGCTCTTCTCGACCTTGCTCATCACTCAATGTTTCAAGCCAAATACTGGCGCTGTAATGTTCGGCTTTGAGTAGTAGCTGACAACCTTCAAAATCTATTAGCCAAGTATGCAAATCGGCATCAAGCTGCTTATCGATAAGCGAAGCGGATAACCACTGCAGAAAATGCTCGCCAAGAGCGGGGAAACTATCCATATCCCATTCTGGCGTGCTCAGGATAAGTCGCCCCTGATCGGCGAGATAATCGTGTAAAGCGAACTCAGCCATGACCGGTTAAATGCTCCTGAATGACATCCAAAAATGGATCGGCGTATTTCTCTAGTTTGCGCTGACCAACACCGTTAACAGCCAACATCTCACCATACGAGGTCGGTAAAATATCCGCCATATCAATTAGAGTCGCATCACTAAAGACCACATACGGTGGTAAGCCTTCTTCATCGGCCAGCGATTTACGCAGTTTGCGTAATTTCGCAAACAGTTTTTTGTCGTAGTTTTTATTCGACAATTTATCCGATTTCACCGCCCGCGCAGCGGTATCTAAACGTGGTACGGCCAATTCAACCGCTTTGTCGCCACGCAGAATCGGCCGGGCTTCTTCAGTCAACTGCAAGGTGGAATTGCGAGTAATATTTTGCTGTAGCAAGCCCTTATGAATCAACTGACGGAAAATGCTCACCCAGTAATCATGGCTGTGATCGCGCCCTAAACCATAGGTAGAGAGTTTATCGTGACCATTTTCACGAATCCGGATATTTTGCATCCCACGCAGCACTTCCACCACGTAACCAATCCCAAAACTCTGCTGAACACGATAAACACAAGACAGCGCTTTGCGCACTTGCTCCGTGGCATCGAAATGTTTCGGTGGGTCAAGGCAGACATCACAGTTACCGCAAGGCGTATCACGATACTCGCCAAAGTAGTTGAGCAATACTTGTCGGCGGCAGGTTTGCGCCTCAGCAAAATGACTCATCGCCGTCAGTTTATGGCTTTCGACTTGCTTTTGAGGCCCCTCTTCTTTTTCATCTAGCATGCGGCGCAGCCAAACGATATCCGCAGGGTCATAAAGCATGATCGCTTCAGCAGGCAAACCATCTCGTCCCGCACGTCCGGTTTCTTGGTAGTAAGATTCAATATTGCGTGGAATATCAAAATGGACCACAAAACGCACATTGGACTTATTAATCCCCATCCCAAAGGCAACGGTAGCGACAACAATTTGCACGTCATCACGCTGAAACGCCTCTTGGACATAAGCACGCTCATCAACCTCCATCCCAGCATGATAACTGGCCGCTCGAATGCCGTTATTGCACAGCTTTTCCGTCAGCATTTCGACTTTTTTACGACTGCCACAATAGATGATCCCACATTGGCCGCGTTGCGTTTCTAAATAACGGATCACTTGCGATACGGGTTTGTGCTTTTCGACTAGGGTGTAACGAATATTGGGTCGATCAAAGCTGCCCAAATAAGTGTGCGGATTAGCCAATTGCAGGCGATGTAAAATATCAATTCGCGTTGCATCATCTGCCGTTGCCGTCAGTGCCATAAAGGGAACGTGAGGGAAAACCTGTTTAAGTTGACCAAGTGAGGCGTACTCTCGGCGAAAATCATGCCCCCACTGAGAAATACAGTGCGCCTCATCCACGGCGATCATCGCTAATGGTAGCTGTTGTAAACGTTCGATAAAATCGGTCATTAACACTCGCTCTGGCGAGACATAGAGCAATTTTATCTGCCCACGATTAATTCGGTTGTAAATCGCAATCAGCGTCTCACGTGAGAGACTAGAGTTGACACACTCCGCGGCAACACCATTAGCTTTGAGCTGATCAACCTGATCTTTCATCAAAGAGATCAGCGGTGAAATCACCACCGTGAGCCCAGGCAAAACTAATGCGGGGATCTGGTAGCAAAGCGATTTACCGCCCCCTGTGGGCATAATCACCAAACTGTCTTGTCCAGCGATCGCCGCCTCTATCACCTCTTGCTGTCCAACCCGAAACGTCTGATAGCCAAACACCTCACGTAACACGTGCTGCGGCGATAAGTTAAGTTCCGGTTGTTCAACGAGTACAGTGGCGGTCATGCAAGCTCTCAATCATGAGTGGGGATGCTGATACTTCAAGCATCAGAACAGTCGGTTATTGTAGTGCCGTTTGCCGGTGAATTAAACCGCAAAGTAGTCGATGAATTCGATTTACAGGTTATACTCTCAGCGGTTAACCTTTAGTTACGTTTTTACGTATTAGTTAACACGCCCTGACCAGCATTTCTCCTCTTTATCCCTTGCGACTGCAGAGAATTCGACATCATGACATTAGAACAACAACAAGAAGCTAAAAAAGGAATTTTTTTAGCGATCAGTGCTTACACCATGTGGGGCGTAGCACCGATTTATTTTAAATTACTGGGCTACGTTTCTCCGCTAGAAATTCTCAGTCATCGGATTATTTGGTCTTTCTTCTTACTAGCAGGCTTACTTCACTTCAGTCACCAGTGGCGTCATGTAGTGGATATTTTCCAATCCAAAATCAAGCTCGGTTATTTATTAATCACCGCCCTCCTGATTGGTGGTAACTGGTTGATTTTTATTTGGGCGATTAATGCTAACCATATGCTCGATGCGAGCCTAGGCTATTATATTAACCCGATCCTGAATGTCTTTCTTGGCATGCTATTTTTAGGTGAGCGACTACGCAAATTACAATGGTTTGCCGTGCTACTGGCGATGATTGGCGTTGGTATTCAGTTGGTGGTATTTGGATCGCTGCCAGTGGTAGCGCTAGTGCTCGCCACTACATTTGGTTTATACGGTTTGCTGCGCAAAAAAGTCGGCGTGGGGGCGCAAAGTGGCCTATTTATCGAAACCTTATTTTTACTGCCTGTCGCCGCGTTATATCTGTTTATGCTGGCCGATACGCCAACCAGCCATCTATCGAACAATGACTGGTCATTGAATCTACTGCTGATCAGCGCAGGTATCATCACCACTTTACCTTTGCTCTGTTTCACTGGTGCGGCAACACGCCTTAAGTTATCGACGCTCGGTTTCTTCCAATACATCGGCCCCAGCTTGATGTTTTTGTTAGCCGTATTGGTGTATGGCGAAGCATTCAGCGCCGATAAAGCGATCACTTTCGTCTTTATTTGGGGCGCATTAATCGCCTTTAGTTATGATGGTTTAACTTATAAACGTCATACCACACGTATTGTTACCGAGTAAGGTGATCATTTTTTACAAGACAAGGCAATGGGTAACGATTAAGCTTAGTGGTATCGATTCTCATACCACTAAGCTCATATGGATACGATTCGATATTATTCAACGCCGCATCAAGCGATTAATCTGATTGAAGCTGACTATAAAAAGTTTGCCTTTCAACGCCACTATCATCTGGATTTTCATATCGGTTTGATCACCAGTGGCCAACAAAAGTTTGTTTATCGTGGCAGCCAACATCAGGTAGGACACGGCCAGATCGTCATTATGCCACCGGATGAACTTCACGATGGTCAATCTTTATTTGATTCAGGCTATCAAGTACGAGTGTTATCAATCACTCCAGAATGGTTTAGTGAACATTTAGCATTAAGCAGCTCTCACGCTATGATCAATTTTAATCGCGTAATTGTTGATGACCAATCGATTTTTCAGCAACTTGCTCAACTCCATCAACGCTTGCTATTGCCAAACCTAAGCCAACTAGAACAAGATTGCCTCCCATACGAAGGACTCGCCAATTTAATTCATCGCTATAGTATAACTAAAGAAAAAGTGGCGATTCCGCTTGGCGTACAAACTATTGCGACGCTGAAAGAATTTCTGATCGCCAATATCGATCAACCTGTACAATTGGCACAACTTGCCCAGCTTTGTCAGCTCAGTCCAACTCAGTTTCAACGTCATTTTAAAGCTCAAATGGGTATGACACCCTACGCTTGGTTTACTCGACTACGTCTAGAGCAGGGCATGAAACTGATAAAAAGTGGTCTAGCAGGAACGGAAGTCGCTCATCGAGTCGGATTTTACGATCAAGCCCATTTTACCAAAGCCTTTAAATGGACTTATGGTGTAACTCCCTCGGCCATCGATTAAACGTCAATAATTTACAATCGCACAGCGGTTTAATCTGGCATTCTTGATTCTCTCCAATTTTTTGAGCCAATAACCATGAATGAAATCAGCTTATTAATCACTTTAGCCAGTGTCCATTTCATTGCTTTGATGAGTCCGGGGCCAGATATGGCGCTGGTGATTCAAAACGCCACTCGCTATGGTCGCCACACTGGGCTTTATATTGCCCTCGGGCTCTCCTGCGGCATCTTGCTTCACTCGTTATTAAGCTTAACGGGAGTCAGCTATCTTGTTCATCAACAGCCCTTGCTGTTTGCACTTGTCCAAGTCGCTGGTGGTAGTTACTTACTCTATCTGGGCAGCAATGCATTACGCCATACCATGCAACACTGGAAAACAGACAGTGGGGTTATCTCCCAGCGCACAGAATTGCTACTGAATAATAAGCGACAAGCGTTTTCTCGTGGCTTAATTACCAATCTGTTTAATCCTAAGGCCTTGGTTTTTTTCATCAGTTTGATGTCAACGTTAGTGCCAGCCAATATGTCACTACAAGGTAAAGGGATGGCGTTACTGATTCTATGGGCTATCTCACTGCTGTGGTTTGCCGCACTAGCGTGGATGCTATCAACCGAGCGCTTGCAGCGTAAATTGCAACGAGCAAGCCGCTATATTGATTTATTATGTGGGATTATTTTCAGCCTAATTGGCTTAATGATTCTCTCTCAAGCGCTGATCGGCTTGTTTTATCAATCCTAATCGATCTTCGAGCTCAGCGAGCAAAGAGGAAGATTGGCTTGCCCTTTTGTAAGCGATCTCGCACAAATAAGTAAGCCAACATCGTTTTCTCTCTAGAGTAACGCCACTAAACAACCCATAACTATCTGAATTTAAAAACTTTAAAACAAAACATATAGCATGGAATTTATTGTGCATTTATTTTTAGTCTCTTGTTGAAGCCGCTTAAAAGCGTAATATGGGTGGTGTCGGAAGGATGCTGACACGGAACAGAAATTACTACGGACAGTAAACGTCAGGATGACGAGTGATGGTTAAGGATTAATCATCAGCAAGGACTGCACAGGGACATTGAAAGGATGCACTCGTTACTAGGATGGTAACGACAACGGAATGACAATGGACTCCTCTGGATGAGGCAAGGATTGAACATCAGGATGATGTCAAGGACACTGCTCAGGGAACAAGTAAGCGAACTAACAGGATGGTTAGTAGATCAGGATGATAAAGGACACCGCTAGGAAGGCGATGGACGGATTACGCTAAAGGATATGGCATACTGTCAAGGAATTGATGCAGGGAGCACCGATTGAGCAGCTGGATTGCTGCAAGTAAGACCCTAACCCCGCAGGCTTTGCCCGCGGGGTTTTCTTTTATCGGTAATCAGCGTTACCCACTTGTTTGGTAACGCTGAAAAACGTTAGGCTTTTTCTAGTCGAGCATAAGCGGTGACCAGCCATTTAATCCCTTCACCATTAAACGCAACTTGCACTCTGCTCTGTGGGCCACTGCCTTCAAAGTTGATGATCGTACCTTCACCGAATTTCGGATGCCGCACTCGCGCCCCTAAACTAAAGCCCGTTTCATTAAAATTCTCTTTCACCGCGCTAGTGCTAAACCGGCCACTGCTAGTGGGTCTGCTGACTTGCGCTTTCATACGCACTTCATCTAAACACTGCTCAGGTAGTTCGCGAATAAAACGTGATGGCTTGTGGTACTTATCTTGGCCATACAAACGGCGAATTTCTGCATGGGTGATGTATAACTTTTGCATCGCTCGCGTCATGCCGACATAACACAGACGGCGCTCTTCTTCTAAACGCCCCGCTTCTTCAGCGGACATTTGGCTCGGGAACATACCCTCTTCGACGCCAACCATAAACACCAAAGGAAATTCGAGTCCTTTCGCGCTGTGTAATGTCATCAATTGCACCGCATCATCAAACTCATCCGCTTGCCCTTCTCCAGCTTCCAGTGCAGCATGGGTTAAAAATGCGGTTAGCATGCTCATCTCATCAGCTTCTTCCGGTTTTTCAAACTGACGTGTGGCGGTGACCAATTCCTCCAAGTTTTCGATTCGCGCCTTAGATTTTTCGCCTTTCTCTTGTTCATACATGGCGTATAAACCTGACGTTTTGATCACGTGGTCCGTTTGTACGTAAAGAGGCATCTCAGCGCTATCATCTTCCAAGGCATTAATCAGCTCAACAAAGCGGCTCAAAGCTCCCGCAGCGCGCCCGGTTAGCACTTGCTCATTCAATAACGCAATACTGGCATCCCACAAAGTACAGCCGCGATCACGGGCGGCAAAACGAATGGTTTCCAGCGTTTTATCACCCAGACCTCGCACCGGAGTATTGATCACTCGTTCAAAAGCCGAATCATCATGACGATTCGCGATTAAACGTAAATAGCTCAGCGAATCTTTGATCTCTTGGCGTTCAAAAAAGCGCATCCCGCCATAGATGCGATAAGGTAGACCAGCTTGAATTAACGCCTCTTCCAATACCCGTGACTGAGCGTTATTGCGATAAAGCATCGCACAATCATTGAGTAAACCGCCGTTATCTCGCCACTCTTTAATTTTGGTCACCGTAAAGCGGGCTTCATCCAAATCGTTATAAGCAGAGTACACCGAGATCCGTTCACCTTCATTACCATCGGTCCATAGCTCTTTCCCCATCCGCTCGGTGTTATTGGCAATCAAGGCGTTCGAGGCCTGCAAAATGGTTTTGGTTGAACGGTAGTTTTGCTCAAGACGAATGGTGTTAACACTCGGAAATTCCAAGGTGAATTTTTCAATATTGGCGATATTCGCTCCGCGCCAGCCATAAATCGATTGATCGTCATCACCCACAATCATCACATGGCATTCAGGCCCAGCTAACATGCGTAGCCAAGCGTACTGAATATTATTGGTATCTTGAAATTCGTCGACCAGAATATGTTTGAAACGCGCTTGATAGTGTTGGCGAATGTGCTGTTTATCACGCAAAAGCTCGTGAGTACGCAATAAAATTTCGGCAAAATCGACCAACCCCGCTCGGTCGCACGCTTCTTGATAAGCGCTGTACAACTGCAGATAGGTTTGCGTCACCGGATCGCGGTAAACATCAATATGCCGCGGACGTAATCCTTCGTCTTTTTTGCCATTGATCCACCAACAAACCTGTTTAGCGGGCCACTGTTTCTCATCAAGATTTTGCGCTTTGATTAAACGGCGTAATAAACGCAGTTGATCTTCAGAATCTAAGATTTGAAAATCTTCCGGCAAATTGGCGTCTAAATAGTGAGCACGTAAGATACGGTGACAAATGCCATGGAAAGTACCATTCCACATCCCTGATGCGCTGCCTTGCATTAGCTCTTCAATTCGTCCGCGCATTTCTGCAGCGGCTTTATTGGTAAACGTCACCGACATGACCGAAAATGGCGACGCTTGTTCAACCGAGATTAACCAAGCAATACGATGTACTAGTACCCGTGTTTTGCCACTGCCCGCTCCTGCCAACACTAATAGATTTTCTAAAGGGGCGGCAACGGCTTCGCGCTGTTTATCGTTGAGACCATCGAGCAAAAGAGAGGGATCCATCATGGCTAATCTACTGTTTATTTATACATAATTTGTACGATTATACTCTTAAACGATGGGATAACCAAATGACGTCATAAGTCCCCTTTTCATCGTGATCATCGAGTGATGGAATAGAAAAGGGCTGCATGTGCAGCCCTTCTAAGTGATGTTCACTTGACGTGTATTTAAGCGGCGATCCCGGCATGGCGTAGCATAGCGTCGATTTGTGGTTCACGACCACGAAAACGCTTGAATAGCTCCATAGGCTCTTCACTGCCGCCCATTTCAAGAATGTTTTCTAGGAAGCTTTGTCCGGTTTGAGTATTAAAAATGCCCTCTTCTTCAAAGCGTGAGAACGCATCGGCAGACAACACCTCAGCCCATAAATAGCTGTAGTAACCGGCGCTATAACCACCAGCAAAAATATGGCTAAAGCTGTGAGAGAAACGGTTCCACTCTAAGCTTGGTAATACTGAGATCTTTTTCTTCACCTCAGCTAAGGTTTCTAGCACTCTTGGCCCTACTTCTGGGTCGTAGGTGGTATGAAGCGTAAAGTCGAACAGACCGAATTCCAATTGACGCAGAATAAACATCGCCGATTGGAAGTTCTTCGCAGCGAGCATTTTATCCAGCATGGCTTTTGGCAGCGGTTCACCGGTTTGGTAATGACCTGAAATAAAGGTCAATGCCTCTTCTTCCCAGCACCAGTTTTCTAAAAATTGACTCGGTAACTCAACCGCATCCCAAGGCACACCATTGATGCCAGACACTGAACCCACTTCAACTTGAGTCAGCATATGATGAATACCGTGACCAAATTCGTGGAATAAAGTCACCACTTCGTCATGAGTAAATAAGGCTGGTTTATCGCCGACTGGACGGTTGAAATTACAGGTTAAATAAGCCACTGGCGTTTGCAATTCACCATTTTGCGTCACACGACGGCCACGGCAATCGTCCATCCAAGCACCGCCCCGTTTATGCTCACGAGCGTACAGATCAAGATAGAAGCTACCACGCAGGGTATGGTTGGAATCAAAAATATCAAAGAAACGTACCGAAGGATGCCAAGTATCCACCCCTGCACGCTCTTTAACCGACATACCGAACACACGGTGAAGCACTTCAAATAAGCCTTTGACTACCGTTGTTTCAGGGAAATAAGGACGCAATTCTTCATCGGAAATGTTAAACAAGTGCTGTTTTTGCTTCTCACTGTAGTAAGCCACATCCCATAATTGCAGCTCAGACACGCCATATTCTTGCTCAGCAAATTGGCGTAAGGCTTCTA
The DNA here is from genome assembly GCF_013048705.1 of Vibrio sp. A11. Classification (NCBI taxonomy): domain Bacteria; kingdom Pseudomonadati; phylum Pseudomonadota; class Gammaproteobacteria; order Vibrionales; family Vibrionaceae; genus Vibrio; species Vibrio sp. A11. Next base: position 176,264 of record NZ_VHSI01000008.1, read on the forward strand.
CTTCACGCTCGCCTTGAGGCTTGGCTTTAGCCGCCAAATCATTCAGGAAGCCCAACACTTGATCTGGGGTTTCCGCCATTTTGGTCGCTAATGATTTTTCACTGTAAGAGTTAAACCCTAACATCCGAGCAATTTCATGGCGTAGCTTGAGTTTCTCAGCGATGATTTCGCTGTTGTCCCATTGACCAGCGTTAGGGCCGCGATCCGATGCTCGCGTCACGTACGCTTCGTACAACTCTTGACGCAGAGCTTGGTTATCACAATAGGTCATCACGGGTAGATAAGAAGGCATCTCTAGAGTCAATAAATACCCTTCTAACCCTTTCGCTTCTGCGGCCGCTTTCGCTGCAGCAAGGGCCGATTCTGGCATACCTGCTAACTGCTCAACATCGGAGATCTGTTTACTCCAGCCCATGGTGGCATCAAGCACGTTATTAGAAAACTTTGAACCTAACTCGGACATGCGCTTACTGATCTCACCATAGCGTTTCTGCTCCGCGGCAGGTAAGCCAATCCCTGAAAGCTCAAAATCACGCAGGCCATCGTCGATGGTTTTTTGCTGAGCTCGAGTTAAGGTTGCAAACTCTGGACTGGCTTTAATGGCTTTATAGGCGTCAAACAGCCCTTTGTGTTGTCCAACCCAAGTGCTGTACTCAGACAGCAGAGGCAGACAGCTTTCATAAGCGTCACGTAGCTCATCACTATTAACAACGGAATTCATGTGACTAACAGGCGACCACACTCGGCTTAAGCGATCATCGACTTCTTCAATCGGCGCAATCACACTCGCCCATGAAGGTTGAGTGTTACCCTCAAGAACTTGGTTAATTTTAGTGCGGCAAGCTTCAATCACCTGTTCAACCGCAGGTTTTACATGCTCAGGTTTAATGGCAGAAAACGGCGGTAAGTCCGTGAACGTGAGAAGAGGGTTTGACATATAACATTCCTTTTGAGTTAAGACGTGTCGCTCTCCTTCCTATTTGGATTAGCAAAGTAAGAAGGTTCTTGTTATGAGAAAGTAAATCGGGGTGGTGAAGCAAAATTTCAATAGCGACTTAAGTATTATGACTTAAAATCACCACAAGATTGACGATCTTAAGCTAACTTTCACCCCACTGTCCCAAACGACTTGGAGTTGTAGGTAGGCGGCCAGTGAATCAATCCCCATGAGCATAGACAAACGATATGACTGAGGTGAATGAACGTCGCCAACACCGCAGCAGCTTTAAGTACGAAGGAGATATCATCAACTCACCTCGCTCAGACTGACGTATCACCAATCTGCACCTGAAACGCTTTTGAGTATATAATCAGGCGATATTATTTGATTCACTAGCCACACTCGCTCAGGGTGTTTTGAGAGCTCATTTTGCTAAGTTATCGTCACAGTTTTCATGCTGGCAACCACGCTGATGTATTAAAGCATATCGTACAAAGTCTTATTCTCAATGCGTTACAGCAAAAAGAGACGCCATTTGTTTATCACGATACTCATTCTGGCGTTGGGCGCTACGATTTAACCCACGAGTGGTCAGAAAAAACCGGAGAATACAAACAAGGGATTGGCCGATTATGGCAGCAGGCAGACACGCCCGCTGAAATAGACAGTTATCTGGAGGCAGTTAAAGCACTCAACCAAGGCGAGGAGCTACGCTATTACCCAGGTTCACCACGCATCGCTCGTGCTCACCTTCGTGCCCAAGACCGCATGGTACTCAGCGAGCTGCATCCCAGTGATTACCCATTACTGGAGCAAGAATTTGCCCGTGATCGCCAAGTGGCGATTTACAAACAAGACGGCTTTGCACGCTTAAAAGCCAGCTTACCGCCGAAAGAACGCCGCGGTTTGGTGCTGATTGATCCGCCTTATGAGCTGGCCAAAGAGTATCGCGATGTAGTGCAAGCCATCGCGCAAAGCCATAAACGTTGGTCAACGGGCATTTATGCGATTTGGTATCCCGTGGTTAACCGCTGCGATATTGATGATATGTTAGATGGGCTAGCTAACCTTGGCATTCGTAAAATATTACAAATTGAGCTTGGCGTAGCACCCGATACCAACCAACGCGGTATGACCGCGTCAGGGATGATTGTAATTAACCCGCCGTGGAAACTGGAGAGTGAAATGCAAACCATTCTGCCGTTTCTCAAGCAAGCCATCGCTCCCGCAACGGGTCATTTTAAAGTCGAATGGGTTGTTCCAGAATAAACTGACCCAATCTACTTAATAAAGCACTGAAAAGAATAACGGAGAAAGGAATGACAACACATTTTGATTATATCTGTATTGGCGGCGGCAGCGGTGGCATCGCCTCGGCGAACCGTGCGGCAATGTATGGCGCAAAAGTCGCTTTGATTGAAGCGAAAGATCTCGGTGGCACTTGTGTGAATGTCGGCTGTGTGCCGAAAAAAGTCATGTGGCATGGCGCTCAAATTGCCGAAGCAATGCAGCTTTACGCGAAAGACTACGGCTTTGATGTCAAGGTTAATGGTCTAGATTGGTCAAAACTGATTGAAAGCCGCCAAGCCTATATTGGTCGCATTCATCAATCTTACGATCGCGTGCTCGGTAATAACAAAGTGCATGTTATTCGTGGTTTTGCCCGTTTTATTGATGCCAAAACCATCGAAGTCGAAGGTCAGCACTATACTGCCGATCATATTTTGATTGCCGTGGGTGGCCGACCAACCATTCCAAACATTCCTGGCGCAGAATACGGTATTGATTCCAACGGTTTCTTTGAGTTAACCGAGCAACCGAAACGCGTAGCCGTGGTCGGCGCTGGTTATATTGCGGTTGAGATAGCTGGGGTACTGCATGCCCTTGGCACAGAGACCCACTTGTTTGTACGTAAAGAATCACCACTGCGCAGCTTTGATCCGATGATCATCGATACCTTAACCGAAGTAATGAAAACGGAAGGGCCAACGCTGCACACCCATAGCGTGCCAAAACAAGTAATTAAAGAGGCCGATGGCAGCCTGACACTGCATCTTGAAAATGGCCAAAGCTGCAATGTCGACACCCTGATCTGGGCGATTGGCCGTCATCCCGCGACTGATGCGATTAATCTTGCTGCCACTGGCGTAGCGACTAATGAGCAAGGCTACATTAAAGTCGATCAATACCAAAATACCAATGTTGAAGGCATTTACTGTGTCGGCGATATTATGGAAGGCGGTATTGAGTTGACCCCCGTGGCCGTCAAAGCGGGTCGTCAGTTGTCTGAGCGTTTGTTCAACAACAAACCTGAAGCGAAAATGGATTATGATTTAGTGCCTACCGTGGTCTTTAGTCACCCACCGATTGGCACCATTGGCTTAACCGAACCTGATGCGATCGCTAAGTATGGCGCCGATCAGGTCAAAGTCTATACATCGAGCTTTACTGCTATGTATACCGCAGTCACCTCTCATCGCCAGCCATGCAAAATGAAATTAGTCTGCGCGGGCCCCGAAGAAACCGTGGTCGGTTTACATGGTATTGGCTTTACGGTGGATGAAATGATTCAAGGTTTTGCGGTTGCAATGAAGATGGGCGCGACGAAAGCTGACTTTGATTCGGTAGTGGCTATTCACCCAACGGGCAGTGAAGAATTTGTTACCATGCGGTAACGTCTCCTCCTAATAAAACTGCGAGCTGACATTTTGGCTCGCAGTTTTTGTTTATACACTTATCTTAACGTAATCACTCTTGTTGAATCGGCGCCTCTAAACCGTAAGACTCAAATATCCGCGTAATTTCCCCTGAACGGCGCATTTCAGTCAATGCCGCCTCTAATTGATTAATGTATTGATAGTTTGCTGAGCGTTTAGGCACACTAAAAAAGCGTCCATTGAGCGAAACATCCGTATAACTGATTTTTCTTAGTTCGGGATCACTTTCAAATACGTCAAGTCCATGCTGCTCCGAAGTGATAGCCAAATCAAATCGTCCCGCCTTGAGCATATTAATAATTTGATCGCCACTAGTGACAAAAATAGTCCGTAGCCGATCGGTATTTTGATTAAATTGCGAACTATAAAAACTGCCATTTAATGCACCAACCACATACCCTTTACTGACGATTTCATCAAAATCTTTAGCATCGATATCAGAGTTTTTACGGGTAAAGTAAAAGACCTCTCTTTGACCATAACCCATGAGTAGTGGATGTAAATAGACCTCACGCTCCTCATCCATGGAGTGTAAGGGGATTAAGTCAACACCGCCTTGTGGTGCAACACCAATCGTTCTCGCCCAAGGCACTTGCGTCCACTGAACTTGATGGCCTAATTTACCAATGACTTGAGTGATCACATCCCCACCCGGCCCTTTACACTGACCATTTTCAAAATAAAGATAGGGGATTCGGTCTCGACAATGGCCTTGCCACGTCACATTAGCCCACAGTGGTGCAGAAAAAAACAAACTTAACCAGCTGATAATTAATAATTTAATACCTTTACTCATGCTAACGCCTCCAGTTAGTAATAGCGCATGCCCCATAACAGAGCGGCTACCAATGAGCAAAGTATAGACAGTGATTACGGCTATTGCTGAATGGAATGACGCCGATAAGGGCACTCTTCATTAAGTCACTGCAATATGATGTATTTCTTTATGTAACTAAGTTGGTTAAACTAATTCAAATTCATAATAATAAAAACCAAACTTCGTGCCCTACCCAGCCTCCATTACTCAGTGCTTTTATGATTACCTCGATCTATCAGAATCGGATCAAAATCAGTGGCTTGAATCATTACAACGGCAGAATTCCGCTCTCTATCAACAATTGGTGACTTTGTTGGCTTCAAAAACAACGTCGACCTTTTCTTTGAGCCAACTATTAACTGATCATGCCCAGACTTGGTCTAGCTCAAGACAAGACTATTCCAATTTGCGCATCGATAAATATCAGTTAACCGAGGAGATTGGTCGAGGTGGCGTGGGCGTTGTCTATGCCGCCCATCGAGCGGATGATTCTTTCGAACAACAGTTGGCGATTAAATTTATTCAACCGACCATGAACCAAGTATTGGGTTCTCGAATGTTATTTAACGAGGCGCAGTTACTGGCTAAACTGAATCATCCTGCTATCGCTAAGGTATTTGATGGCGGCATTTATAATGATCAGGTTTATATGGTGATGGAGCGCATTGATGGCCTAGCGTTCAACGCTCACCTCCAACATTATCAGCTTAACCTGCACCAGCGATTACAATTATTTAGTCAGTTATGTCGTGCCATTGAGCATGCGCATGATCATCATATCCTGCATGCCGATCTTAAACCCGAAAATATTCTCGTCACCGAACAGCATCAATTAAAACTAATTGATTTTAACCTCACGCAAAAATTGCGTGAGGGCCATGGTGATAAACCACAATTTGAATTTAAAGCTTACAGTGCCGACTATGCCAGCCCTGAACAAAAACGGGGCGATTATTTAACTCAACAAAGTGACGTGTATTCATTAGGCAAAGTGCTGGCGAGCATAATTCCTGTGGGGTCACTGACTGCAACTTTAACCCTGATCATAAACCAAGCGACAGCAGAGCATACTACCGAAAGATATCAAACTGTTGGCGAGCTGCGACAAGACATTGATGCGCTGCTTGCACATCGTCCGATTAAACAACAGTCTGAGCAACCGTGGCACGTACTAAGTTGCTTTATTCGACGTCGCCCCATGCTTAGTGCACTCAGTTTACTTCTCGTTTGCTTGGTGATGATGTTCACTTATACGCTGATCGAAAAAAACCGACAATTACAGCAAGAACAACAAATCACAGAAAAGATATTGTTGCAATTAACCACCCTGATGCATCACGCACAGTACGCACAGGGAGAGTCACTCACTCTCGAAGGAATGCTAGATATGACTCGGCGATCACTACTGTCTAGCCAAGAGATACCACAACACATTAAACAAAAACTACTGGCAGCCTTAGTGGCTCCGAACGTACCTAAACAAAAACTCATACTCAATTGCTCTGATAACCAATGTCAATGATCATCACTATCCTCTGCTCGCGGCTTAAATTTACTCAATTTTTGATGGGCTTATTGTGCTTGGTAAGCCTATCTTGCTTAGCTAGTGGTACTCAAAATGGTACAGCTACGGTTCAAGATGTCGCAGAGGTTATTTTTCATCCTCAAGATCAGCGATTAATCAATACCATGATTCAAAAACGCGACTGGCATGGAAGAGTCTGTTTGCATGATCTGGATCGTCAATTTCACCCAGACTACCAACCTCCCATTGGCCGTATTATCTTTTCGATTGACAACGATGGCGTCACTGAATACCCCTCGCCCGGCGACTATTTTCAAAATTGTCATCTCGATATCAAGGGGGCTATTACCTCGCAATCAACCGAGCCTTTGCAACCTTTTGTTGATCGCCAAGGGCTACTTGGCTGTGCCCTTACCGGTTGCACTAACAATGATTTAAGTGGCTTTTATGTCGAAGATCACGACGATGAAGGCGACTGGAAATATCGTACTATTGCGCTAAGTTTTCACCCTGAGAGCCAGTTATTGATCGAAAAAGTACAAGGTTTAGGCCCAAACCAGCATATTAGTCATCATAATTTAGGGCAAACTTTAGCCTTCACTTACCCACAACAGAAAGGTGACCGAATCAACCTATCGGGTATTTGGCGACAAACCTTCTATCAACAAAATGGTATCGAATATCGTTGTCTGCTTATCTCACCGAATGCGATTAAGCTCGGCCCACAGCATCAACCAAACTGCCCAGCGCAGATCAACGACTATCGCGAAGATATCTCCGCTCAGTTTCCTGCCATGTGGTGGCGTAATAATCCAGAGCCTTATGTCCAGCTTGCCCAGCTCAACACCAGCGTCACTTGGTATGATGCGGAACAAGGTAGACAGATTGTCAGTTGGGAGTATCTGCCTGCTGGAGAGCGCTGGGATCAAGGAATTTTGTATCGCTTACAACAGCAAAAAATTCGAGCCCAAGATGGCAGTGAAACCTTACAACTACTTCACGCCAGCGAGTTCACCAAACAACACCATGAGATAAAAACTAAATGAATCACTTTACCCAGATCTTACACCAGTGGCAGCAAGGGGATAAAGAGGCCGAAGCGCAGTTATATCAGTTGGCCTATCAACAACTTCGCCGTTTAGCCGAACAAGAACGGCGTAAAAACATCGCTAAATATGGTCACGATAATCCGGTATTAAGTGAGGAGTTATACAATACCACCGTACTGGTTCATGAAGCCTACATCAAATTAGCGCAAGCCGATTTACAACAGATTCGCCATCAACGTGAATTTTTACTGCTCGCCGCTAAAGTCATGGGGCAAATATTGATTGATCATGCCAGAACAGTGCAAGCTCAGAAGCGCCAGGCGACAGTATCGCTCCCTACCCCAGCAGAAGCGAATGTTGAACAGCTGATTTTGCTCGATCAAACCTTAGATAGCTTTACGGTTCGCTACCCAAGGCAATCCAACGCGTTAAAGTTAAAATATTTTCTTGGCTTAAAAATCAACGAAATAAGTCAACTGTTAGAGTGCAGCACCAGCTTAATCGAAAAAGATCTTAAATTTGCTCAATCGTGGTTACAACTGCGGATGCATCAATAATGAGATACCTAGTTGGATTGATTGGCCTTAGTTGCTTAACTCTTATCTACTGGCAATGGTCAAGTCAACCATCCGCTGCCGAATCTACCACACTTGTCAGTAAAAAAATTGAACCATCAACAATGGCCGTAACGCTGGGTTTATCACCGCGCTCACGCCAAGAAGAGATGATTGAACTTCAACTAAGCCATGAGCTCAACATGGTGATTAATCTGGATCCTAAGCAACCTGTCTTGGAGGCAACGCCATCAGAGAGCGTTACGCAGCCAGTTAACGATGAGAATATGACGATTGAAGAATTTCATTCACTAACAGATCGCCAGAGAAGAGATATAGCCAAGACGGCCCCAGACACGACCAAAAATCGTCCTCCTCATATTAACCAAACCTACTATGAGCAGCTTCAGCAACAGATCGCTGGTTGGGTATTACCACACGGCAGCGCGATCCATTATTCCGTTGCTATTGAACCTTTATTTATTGATCCAGATGGCGATTTACTCAGCTATCGGGTTGAACTTAATAGTCGCGCACTACAAGTACGTAGTTTAACACCCTTAACCCTGACAGGTATCGCTGACAGTCAAGAAAGCGAGCTAAGGCTCAGTATCTCAGCTAATGATAATCAACATGGATTAGAGTCTGAAAATTGGGTGACGGCACATTTTTCGTTGCCTGCAATTACACCACAGCCACCGCTAAGCGATATGTTAATCGATCAACCCTTATATCGAATTAATACCACTAGAACCCTTGGCAGCCAGCGTTACCCGTTTCATGTTTTACAGTGTGAGTTATTCGAACTCAAAGAAGGTAACGTCTGGTACGCGGCAGCTAACCATCGACGACGCTGCCCGCAGCTAGATGAGATGAGAATCGTGGCCACCTATCAGCAGCAAGATGAACAAATTCACTTACACTTTCCAGCCGGAAAAACCGCCAGTTGGCAGCTGCGTCATCATTATCCCTCTCATTTTTATTCCGATTTGATGATTTATCACATTACCAGTAACGAAAATGGCCAAGAGATGGCGTTCAGTTTATTTGATCAACGAGTTGGCGCAGAATCACGCTTGAACGTAGATACCGGTGAATATCAGTATCAAAGCTTAAATTTCGATTATCTGATGCTCAATGCCCAGCAAGAGTTTTATCCCATCGGCCTATTTAACTATATTTTTGACGTACGCCACATCCAACCAAATTACTACCAACCTGCAGATTCAGATCTGAATGTTTTCCATCCAACTCATAGTCTGTTTTGTCGAGATATCGAGCCTTATTGGGCCTATTCGAGCTTAATTGGTTCTAGCCACTATCAAATCCCCTTAATTAGTGAAAGTGGTGATCGCGCTGGCAACTATCCTCCTTTATGTGGTGAATATGCACGAACCAAAACCCGTATCGCCGTCTATTTAGACCATGAGTTTTTAGCTCAAGATGTGCCGGTTGCGGGTGAAATTTATACCTATTTACTTTATCCGCGTCCTGAATACGCGCACTTATTGGAGAAATTTGCGATTAATCTGATTTACCATTCACCTAAGTAAGTCACCTAAAATCGCCATAATGCCTGTAGACCAAGGCTAAATGTCACGGTATCCGCCTCAGGAACTAAAGCGTTGGCGGATCGTGGTTGATATTCACTGCAATGGCCTTGTTCCATGGTCAGACAATGATTCAACTCAACTCGCTTATTTTGGGAAGCAAAGCGCTTTTCATAGCTAAACAGCATAAAGCCACCCACATTCAGTCCCGGCATAATTTGATAACTCAGTGAGCCCTCAAGCCCAGTGCGAAAACCAAAGCTATCAAAACTCATATCGGCAAACTGTGAATTGGTGGTTCGATTCCATAGAGGTAGGCCGAACATTAGCTTACCTTTCCACTGCCACCCTTCAGCACCACTGAGATAACCAGAGTCATAGCCAAGCCCAGCATCAAGATAAACTTGAGTCATGGTTTCCTTCCAAGTACCCACATTTTGTAAATGGCCTTGTCCTAAATAAGTGTTGGCGGCATAACGGGTGTAAGTCTGATAAGTAAATGAAGGTCCAGCCACTATCCGCCAATGATCTTGCCATTTATAGTGCAGTTGTACATGGGTTGCCGTTTTAAAATATTCGGTCTGATTATCTTGCAAGCGCTGGCCTTGCCACTGCCACTGCTCTTGTGCATTGCGAGGAGAAAATGTACCCAAAGCATCAATTGAAAAATCCCAATTCGTATTGATGCGATATAAACCACCGCTATTGAGCACCGGATTAAGCATAGTGACTGAAGATTGAGTCGCGCCATGTTGCTCTTGGTAATGAACATTCTCAACCCCCAATGTGAAATATGAATAACCATATTCTGCTGTATTAGCGGCCAAACAAGAAAATGAGCAAAATACACAGCTAGCGATGGTGAGAGATTGTCTCATGTTCCACTCCTTATGATGAGAGGCGCAGATACTACCCATTTGGCGCTAAATGCCAACGCTCGACAAACAAAAAAAATAAAATAAATTTTACGGATTTTCCGCTGATTTCCGTTCCTTGATATTGATATCAAAAGCCAGTAAAACCACGCCTATTACTAGGGTCTGTTTATCTTTCGAGCTGATTTTTGCAGCAGTTTGTGGCTTCTTTATACAAGACTGCGGCTTTAAATAGCAAAAGGATAAACCTTAACTATAGGCTTAATAGTTAAGGTGTTCGGTGCAATAAATTTGCAAGGAAATTCAACATAATGAACAAAATTAGTTTACTAACTCTGTCAGTAGCAATCGCATTGAGCGGCTGTGGTTCCGATAGCGCGGATAATAGCGAGCAGCCACCCATTGCAGCGGGAGTGTTAATCACCGCCCTTGATGGTCACTTTTATCAAGCGGTGATCTTTGACGATGCGAATAAAAACGGCAAATTCGATGATAATGAGTATGTATTTGGCTTAACTAACCAAAGTGGTCAATTGGAATTACCGGCTGACTATCAACTCAAAGGTCACTTAGCAGTACAAACCTTGACCCCTGGTGGAGCGGTGCAGCGCCGTTTGGCGAGCCAAAATGCGGCTTATGCCGGTAAATACACCATTGATATGGACCATCCCGCTCAAGCCATGGCTCATGAAGTGGTATTGCGCGCCCCTACCCTTGAGGCGCAGCAGCAGGTGATTTCGCCAATCACCGATTTGATTGTGCTAGCAATGGAAAACGATCCGACCAGCGACCTCACTCAAGCGAAACAAACCGTTGCTAACACTTTAGGGCTGGATAACCAGGCGGAACTATTAAGCGATTTTACCAACACCAATCCTAAGCTGCATAAAAAAGCCCAGATCCTCACCGACTCGAAAGCCGCTAACCCAGCGAGCTATGAGAAAAATGCGGCGCAGTTTGCCGAACAAGCAGCAGAACTCGTCGGTAACATGGGCGAGACAGAGATCAAGGATGTCAATCAACGTCCAGTGATTATCAATGAGAATGCCGAGAGTGGTTTCACCCCTAATGTAGTCACCAACCATAAACTGCAGGTGAGCAAAGAGGTTAAGGGTAAACTTGAGGCCGATTTTGCCAATCTAAATCTCAAAGAAGGCGACACCTTTGCTGACCAAGCGTTTTCTATCGCAGACTTATTTAGCGATAAAGACCAACCTACTGTTGAGGTTACATTAGAGCAGAATTTAAAGCCTTCAGGACTGAGCGCGAAAATTGACCATCAGCAATTGGTTCTCAGCTCAAACGGCTCTGAGCTCAAGGCACAAGATAATCTTTATTTGATCTTAGTCGCCACCGATAAAGACGACCAAAAGGACGTGCGAGGTCAAGTACGCGTACAACTGAACTTACAGATTGCTGCGCTTAATCAAGCCCCCGTCATCAATCTAGCTGAAAAAGAGACATTACAGCAACAGATCGATGCTTGGTATCTACAACAAGGGGAAGCGTTTGATCAATCGATTAATATCAGCGCGCTATTTAACGATACCGATGGCCAAGTCGTTAGCTATTGGGGCGGTGAGGTACAAGTTGCAGGATTAACCATCGCTGATGTTGATAGCCCAATGATCACACTCAGTGGCACCCCAAGCCAAGCTTCTCCAGCTGGAAAAACCTTTACCGTTAAGGTCAAAGATGACCAAGGAGCAAAAAGCTCGACAACCTTTACTTTACCAGAGGTAAAAGAAGGGATAGCACCGCCAGTTGCAGAGCCTGCACTGCGTTTTACACTCGACCATTTCAATAATCAAACCTGGAAAATGGGTAGCTTTGCCGATAATGATGGAGAGATCGGCTACGCTGCACTACTTAATCATAACGATCAATTACAAATGTGTTGGGGCGATAAAAAAATCAACGACCAAAAAAGCTACAAAGGTAACATCAGTAGAAGTCGTGATTTTAGTCATCAGTCCGGCGGCCCAACACCATTTGAGGTGTTGAGTAAACTTGATCAACAATCGGGCTATTTGAACTACGAGCACAAAGATTGCTGGGCAGTCACCATTAACCCCGATGGAACACTAGCTGATACAAGTAATCAACGCATTGAAATGCTCTACCAACACCAGCTAGTCGATGGATCTTATCAGCTATTGATCCAATACGGTCCTGTTCAACTGTTTTGGTTAGACTCCTCAGAGACCACGTTTAGCGACACGCTGGCCATCAACAAAAAAATCACAGCGGGCACCACCGAATATACTTTGTTTGTTGAAGCTGGTGATTATGTTGAAGAGTTCGATGGACCAATGTTGAGTTACTCTTATATGGAAACACAGTTCAAAGAGGGGCGTTTTAATACGATTTCTATCTTACCAGACGACTTTAAAAACTATGGTGTTTGGTCAGTAATCGACACCCCAGATGGCCAGCGCATTGAACAAGCTGAAGAGTTAGAAGATCAAAAAACCCGAATTCGTTATTTACAACGAGACTTTGGTGATTTTTATATCGGTGTTGAATGGAGCAAAGAGACAAACAACACTGAATCTAATGCCAGATACAGCTTATTTAGCCAAGACAAAGAGCTGATGGATAAGTTAATTCGTCATTTTCCGATCATGCAAGACTAAGAATCTCAAGCCCCGCTATGCGGGGCTTTTTTACTGACTCACCGACTTTACACACAGTACATTCAGCTTCGAATTACCTTGTAGTTGAGTCACTTTACCGCTGGCAAATAACCCTTTACGGCCTTCTCCCCAATAGGGAATGTATAATGGCCACTGATCTCGCTCGGCAATTTGACTGGCTAATAGCTGCTGCCACTCTTGCTGATTCACTAAACGCATCGTTTGTTGCTGACAGAGCGTTCTTGCTTCGTCATAACTGAGTCGATTCCATGGCTGGTTGTGCTCCATATAAAACGACTTATTTGTCGCAAAGCTATAAGGAACGACATAAGTCGTGCCATTAATCGTCGCTTGATGACGGATCTCAACATCTTCAGAAACACTTACAGGCCGAGCAGAGCGTAGCGGTTGAATTGCCGCTACACCACTTTCTGCCACTTTTCGTTCCGCCTGTTTTGCCGGACTGACCGTGGTTGGAGTGGTTGGTGTTGAGGGCGGAGGTGCTGATGGGCGAATTTCTCGAATAAACGCATCACGATAAGCGGCAAGGTTATTAACCAGCATCAACTCACTGCGTGCTTGGGTAAAACTATCGTAGGGGCCGATCAAACAGCGTGTGGCTCGCCCTTCTGGCTTCATCCATACATGGGTTGAAATCTGTTGATAGATAAGCTTCGCTTGTTCAAGCGATAAGGGTTTATCAAGTAGACCACATTGAATCCAGAACTGAGATTGACTTGAACGTGGCTGACTATTGCCCCATAACCCATCACCGATCGGGCAATGACTGGCCAGAACCGGTAACTGTTCGCTAGAGGCTTGCGTCGCTTCGCAAAGTACCTCTTGCGCAAATAATGGGCCGTTGAAGAATAAAGCTCCGCCCAATAGTAGGTAAACGAGCCCTCGTGGTGCAGTGTTGATTGTGCTGATTCTCATATCTATCGTTATCCCAACTTTAGTGACAACCGTGATTTGATTCGCTACTAACTCAATGACCTAAAAACCACTGCGAAAATCACGCCAACCTCTATGTCTAGAAAAAGAGAGTCGTCTTCAATGACGACTCTCAGTGTAAGTGGCATATCGATATAAAATCAATCAGCTAGACCTTAACCTTTATAAATTTTAGGATTAAAGACATCACGCAGCCAATCTCCTAGTAAGTTAATCACCAAAACTAAGCTGATCAAAATGATGCCGGGGAATACGGTTATCCACCATGCTCCAGAGAAAATATACTTAAATCCGGTGCTGATTAATGCTCCTAAAGAAGGTTGATCGACAGGCAGTCCTAAACCAAGAAACGATAACGCCGCTTCAGACATGATCGCATTGGCGATTTGTACTGTCGAAATGACTAAGATTGGTGATAAACAGTTGGGCAAAATATGGCGAAACATAATCCGTAACGACTTAAACCCCATCACGCGCGCCGCTTCAACGTACTCTTTTTGCTTTTCGGCTAACACGGATGCGCGAATGGTTCGAGCATACTGAGGCCATTCCGCAATACCGATGATCACCACCAGCATGATCACCGCATATTGGCTATAAAACTCGCCGCCAAAACTGGCTTTAAAAATCGCCGAAACAATGATGGCTACCATCATGGTCGAAAAAGAGAGTTGAATGTCGGCAAAACGCATTAAAAAACTGTCGATACGCCCACCAAAATAGCCCGCAGAAAGACCAATAATGATCCCTAAGATAAGCTGCAACCCAACGGCGAGAAAGCCTATCGTCAGTGATAAGCGCGAGCCATACAAAATGGTTGAGAGAATATCTCGGCCTTGCCCATCAGTACCCAATACAAATTGCCCATCACCGCCGTCTATCCACATAGGAGGCAGCTCAGAATCCATGATGTCGATACTGGCGAGATCGTAAGGATTACTCGGCGCAATCACAGGCGCTAACAAGGCTAACAGTAAAAAAACACTAAATAGCGCAAAGCTGACCATCGCCACTTTATCGCGTAAAAAATAATACAAAAAATCCGACTGTTTAAAACGCTGCCAAGCGGAGGGCATGGTTGTTATTGCCGTCATGATTAGGCTCCTTTTCCGGTGAGATTCACCGTCGGATTAATTAATCCATACAGTAAGTCAACGATCGTATTGGTGACGACAAAAATTAACCCAACAAAAATTACGTAGGCCGTGATCAGCGGTGTATCGACACGATTAATCGCTTCCAAAAAGAGCAATCCAGTCCCCGGCCACTGAAAGACCGTTTCGGTCAAAATGGTATACGCCACCATGGTACCAATTTGTACACCGCCTACCGTCAACACCGGTAATAGGGTATTTTTTAAAGCATGTTGAAAATAGATTTTATTCATCGCTAAGCCTTTGGCTTTAGCGAACTTAATGTATTCAGAGTTTAAAACTTCTAACATCTCTGCTCGGACTAAACGAATAAACAGAGGTAGCATAATCGAAGACAAAGCGACACTTGGTAACACTAAATGACTTAACCCATTGAGGTTAAATAACCCCGACTGCCAGCCGAAAACGTTGGTGGTTTGTCCGCGGCCATAAGAAGGCAGCCAGCCCAGTTCAATCGAAAACACATACATCAACATAATGGCGGTCAAAAAGACTGGGATCGAAATACCAATGCTGCTGCCTGCCATAATAAGTTTCGAAAACAACCGTTTAGGGTGGATAGCCGAATAGACGCCTAATGGAATCGATAAGGTAATGATGATCACGGTCGCGGCAAAAACCAGCTCAAGAGTCGCAACCAGTTTATCCAAAATCACCTCAGCCGCTGGACGTTTGAAAAAGTAGGAAGTCCCTAAATCACCTTTGATCGCCGCGCCTAAGAAACGACTATATTTGACCAAAAATGGGTCATTAAGCCCCAACTCATCACGCATCGCTTGGCGCTGTGCTTCCGACACCGATTGCCCAACCAGTTCACGCAACGGATCGCCTAAGTTATCTTGGATGGCAAACGCCACCAAGCTAATCACAAACATAACGATCAGTGCCTGATATAGGCGTTTGATCAAAAAAGAAAACATTCCCTGCCCCTTACAACACTATCCATCACCCTGCTGGGGTGATGACAATATTGACCACAATAAACAACGGCTTTAAAGAAGAAAAAGGTTGCCATCTAAGAGGGCAACCTTTCCTCAACCTCAAACATTTCAGAAAGGTTATCTAAACGCTACTTGTTGACAACCAGATCACCAAAGTAAGGGAAGTCCATACCATTGATGATCGGCGCTAACTCAAGGTTTTTCTTCGCAGCCCAAGAGGGGTCTTGCCAATGCAATGGTACAAAGGCCGCTTCGTTGTATAGGATCTCTTCTACCTTTTTCAGCATCTCACTGCGTTTGGCTAAATCGGTCTCGACGTTAGACGCATTAACTAAGGCATCCACTTCTGGATTAGAGTAGTGACCACAGTTGTACTGCCCTTTACCAGTCTGTTCATTACGCGTCATGGTCAAAAACTCGGTAAAGTTAGCGGAATCTTCTGTATCTGGGTGCCAACCAATCAGCAACATATCCGCCGCACATTTATCAAATTCTGGCCAATATTGCGCTTTAGGCATGGTTTTCAAATCAACTTTAATATTGATACGAGCAAGCATTGCAGAAGCGGCTTGAGCAATTTTATCGTCATTAACATAGCGGTTATTCGGCGAAATCATCGACAAATTAAAGCCTTGTTCATAACCTGCGTCTTTCATCAGTTGTTTGGCTTTTTCAAGATCAAAACGCGGTTTGAGATTCTCGTTATAACCGGCATAACCGACTGGACTTTGCTGACCCGCGGCCGTTGCTGCGCCGCGCATAACACGATCGACAATCCCTTGATTATTAATCGCATAGACAATCGCTTGGCGAACACGTACATCACGTAGTGCTTCATGACTATTTTGGTTTAATTGAAAGGTGATCACTCGCGTACCCGGCATGGTGTACAGCTCAACGTCGCGCGCATTACGAATGCGTTGGTAATCATTAGGTGAGACAGGAGAAATCATATCTACCCCACCGGATAATAATGCCGCCACACGGGTTGCATCTTCTTTGATTGGCACGAGAGTCAGTTTCTCGACGTTACCTTTACTGGCTTTATCCCAATAATCCGTAAAGCGAGCAAACTCCATACGAATACCCTGCTCACGGTGAGTAATAATGAAAGGGCCTGTGCCCGAAGCATTCAAAGAAGCAAAGGAAGAACCGTGTTTGACAATTTCCGCTTTATCTTTGCCATCGGCGGTTTTACCGGAGTAAAACTGACTGTCCATCGGGAAGATATAGGTCGCGACGTTTTCGATCAGGGGATAAACACCATTAGTTTTGATATCCACCGTGTAATCATCCACTTTGTTGATCGATGCTAGCGGTTCAAAAATACCTTTAAAATCGGCGGACTCTTTCAAGCGATTGAACGTCCATATCACATCATCGGCAGTGAAAGGATTACCAGAGTGAAATTTAACGCCTTCGCGCAAATGAAAGCGCATGGTTTCATCATCCAAACGCTGCCAAGATTTTGCTAAACGAGCTTCAAATTGCATGTCTTGAGTAAAACGAATCAGCGGGTCAAATACCATGTGCGATAACTGAAGTGTACCGCCAGAGAGCTGCTCATGAGGATCCATCGACACGGGGTCTGAATCGTAAGCGATTTTGATTTGTGCAGCGTTGAGCGAAAAACTCAGTCCAGCAGCAATTAAGGCTAGGGCTAGCTTGCTTTTAATGATTTTCATTGCATAACTCCTTATGCGGGAATCGATATCCCTATGGGTTGTTTTGGTTATTGGGTACAACGTCGATGATCTATCGTCAACCTTTAACGCTCATCGCGCATTAAGCCGAGACTCGTTGTTCTCTTAAGCCTGTGAATTCCGGCATTAACGAGATCAATTGCTGACTGTATTCATGTTGTGGATGGGTAAACAATTGCTCTGTTGGGGCAACTTCCAATAAGGTCCCCATCTTCATCACCCCGACTCGGTCACACATTTGGCGAATAACTGGCAAATCATGACTGATGAATAACATGGTTAAATTGAGCTCTTGCTGTAAGTCTTTTAATAAGTTCAAGATTTGTGCTTGTACAGAAACATCCAAGGCAGAAGTCGGTTCATCACAAATCAATAAACGAGGACGAGTCGCGAGAGCTCGAGCAATCGAAATACGTTGACGCTGACCACCAGAAAACTCATGAGGATACTTAACGCCAGCCATTCGGCCCAAGCCAACATACTCTAAAAGATCGTGCACGATTTGCCGCGTTTGCGATTCATTGTCGGTCAAATGGTGGAAGCGAATTGGTTCAGCAATAATGTCCATCACCTTCATGCGAGGATTCATTGACGTATACGGATTTTGAAACACCATTTGCATTTGACGGCGGATAGGACGACGCTGTTTTTCCGATTTGAGAGCGGTAAGATCGATTCCCTCAAACGTCACTCGACCTTCATTAGGTTGATATAAGCCCGCGATCACTCGCGCGATGGTTGATTTACCCGATCCCGACTCACCGACCAGTCCAAACGTTTCCCCTTCATGGACTTGGAAACTGACATTGTTCGATGCTTGAACATATTCACGACGACTGGCAAACAATGAGTCTTTGGTTACAAAGCGCAAGTTAACCTGCTCAACATTCAATAGTGGGCCAGTATAGGCACGCTGATCTTGGCTTTGTCCTAACCAATGGGTTTTGATATCCAGTGGCGCCAGTTCACTGGCTTGCTCGATGTAGCTAACCAGCGGAAATCGGTCTAATTTGATGTCCGAACGCGGGACGGCAGAGATCAAACTACGTGTGTAAGGATGATCAGGGTCGCCAAGCACTTTCGCCGTCGGTCCAAATTCGACGAGATCACCGCGATACATAACCGCAACACGGTCGGTAACATTAGAAACAACGCCCATATCGTGGGTCACCAGCATACAGCCAACATTATTTTTCTTACACAAATCACGAATCAAACTCAAGATCTGATCTTGAATAGACACGTCTAGCGCAGTGGTTGGCTCATCGGCAATGATCAGGTCCGGCTCTCCGGCCAAGGCGATAGCGATAACCACTCTTTGACGCATACCACCTGAAAATTGATGAGGATACTGCTTAAGACGATTTTCAGGCTGCGGAATACCTACTTGATTCATCAACGCTAATGCGCGTTGGTAAGCCTGTTCATTACTCACCTTCATATTGGCATGAATGGTTTCCGTTAACTGCTGTTCAACGGTGAATAATGGATTTAAAGACGTCATCGGATCTTGAAAAATAAAGCCGATTTTTGAACCACGCACTTGGCGCATTTTTTCTATTGATAGGCCAGAAATTTTCTCGCCATTTAAAAACACCTCACCACCAGCAACGGTGCCAGGAGGACTCAATAGATCAATAATTGCATTACCGACGGTCGATTTGCCAGCCCCCGATTCACCGACGACACCGACAATTTCACCGCGCTGAATATCCAGTGTGAGTGATTTTACCGCAACATGAACCCCATGACGTGAGGGATATTCTATGCGTAAGTTATTAACTTCTAAAAGTGACATGCAAACCAGACCTCAACCGCTATGGCGTAATTATCCGTGTCTGAGACTGACTGATTCAGACCATAAAATGGCTGGTTATTCAGTCAGTACCAATCAATCCTTTTGACCAGTCCATTGTTCTGGTTATTTACAAGTTGAACAATTTGGCAAAATTTTCACATAAAAGCAACAAGCAAACTCGAAAAGATAAATTTATCGCTGAGTTATCGAAAAGCTCAACTCAGCGCTGACTCACCACTTATCTCTACCATGATCACAAAAAGCCCCAGTCTTTCGACTAGGGCTTCTTATAGTGGTCGGTGAAGAGCTGAGCTTGAATATCAGGCGAACCCCCGACCCTAGCAAGAGCGCTATGTCGTTTTAAATTTAGCGCATGAAAAAAGCCCCAGTCTTTCGACTAGGGCTTCTTATAGTGGTCGGTGAAGAGCCGGGCTTGAATATCAGGCGAACCCCCGACCCTAGCAAGAGCGCTATGTCGTTTTAAATTTAGCGCATGAAAAAAGCCCCAGTCTTTCGACTAGGGCTTCTTATAGTGGTCGGTGAAGAGCTGAGCTTGAATATCAGGCGAACCCCCGACCCTAGCAAGAGCGCTATATCATTTTAAATTTAGCGCATGAAAAAAGCCCCAGTCTTTCGACTGGGGCTTCTTGTAGTGGTCGGTGAAGAGCTGGGCTTGAATATCAGGCGAACCCCCGACCCTAGCAAGAGCGCTATATCATTTTAAATTTAGCGCATGAAAAAAGCCCCAGTCTTTCGACTAGGGCTTCTTATAGTGGTCGGTGAAGAGGGATTCGAACCCCCGACCCTCTGGTCCCAAACCAGATGCGCTACCAAGCTGCGCTATTCACCGAAACAATTTTTTGCTTTAAGAACAACTACCGAGGGTCGCCCTCTAGTCCGCTGCTCATAAAATCGGGATGCGCTACCAAGTTGCGCCGTTCACCGATATCTTTTTATACTGCTTAAATAATGGGGTGACTAACGAGGCTCGAACTCGCGACAACCGGAATCACAATCCGGGGCTCTACCAACTGAGCTATAGCCACCATCAATCTTTGTAATAGCTAACTAATTATAGCTATTTGTCAGTTAAGCTAACTGCTTAACTTATTGAAAATGGTCGGTGAAGAGGGATTCGAACCCCCGACCCTCTGGTCCCAAACCAGATGCGCTACCAAGCTGCGCTATTCACCGAAACAATTTTTACTTTAAGAATAACTACCGAGGGTCGCCCTCTGGTCCACTATTCCTAAACTCGGGATGCGCTACCAAGCTGCGCTGCTCACCGAAACAATTTTTACTTTAAGAATAACTACCGAGGGTCGCCCTCTGGTCCGCTATTCCCAAACTCGGGATGCGCTACTAAACTGCGCTGCTCACCGAAACAATTTTTTATCTCGAAAAATCAAGAATGGAAGCCATTGCTACCAAAATAATGGGGTGACTAACGAGGCTCGAACTCGCGACAACCGGAATCACAATCCGGGGCTCTACCAACTGAGCTATAGCCACCACTGATGTTGCCAATACACACCCTAATCAACCAACCGGATGGCGCGCCCGAAAGGATTCGAACCTTCGACCTTTGGCTCCGGAGGCCAACGCTCTATCCAGCTGAGCTACGGGCGCATGCCCTATCGGCGGAGTGGAATAATACGGATATCCCCTGAGGGCGTCTAGTACTTTTTCAACTTTTTTTCTTGTTTGGCGTC
Source organism: Vibrio sp. A11 (assembly GCF_013048705.1). Taxonomy (NCBI): domain Bacteria; kingdom Pseudomonadati; phylum Pseudomonadota; class Gammaproteobacteria; order Vibrionales; family Vibrionaceae; genus Vibrio; species Vibrio sp. A11. The sequence continues at coordinate 197,189 of NZ_VHSI01000008.1, forward strand.
TTTTTCAACAAACCTTGCCGATAAAAGCCAATTTTACCGCTAACTCTTGCCTCTAAAGCGCGTTATCAGTGATAGACAATACGCCATCACCCAAAATAATCCGTTAATGGCTAAAGTCGATATTGGCTATTTTTTAGTAAACATGGCTTTTAAATTAGCGATATGTGCTTGGCCTTTATTCATTCGCTCTTCTTGAGAAAGCACTTTTTTCTTCGTTTCCCATTCAACATCGTCGTAAGGTAATTCATCCAAAAAGCGACTTTGGGTCGGTTTAATCAGTTCACCAAACTGACGGCGTTCTTTACAAACGGTAAACGTTAATTCTCGCTGCGCTCGTGTAATGCCAACGTACATCAAACGACGCTCCTCTTCGACATTCTCTTCATCAATACTGGTTTGATGAGGCAAAATGCCTTCTTCAGCGCCTATCAGATAAACGTAAGGAAACTCCAATCCTTTCGAGGCATGCAACGTCATTAGCTGAACAGCATCACTATCGTCATCTTGCTCGCCACGCTCCATCATGTCACGTAGGGTCAAGCGTTGAACCACTTCTTTAAGCGTTTTCTCTTCTTGATCATAATTGTCACCTTCTAAATCGGCGACAATCCACGAATAAAGCTCGGAAACATTTTTCATACGCATTTCCGCCGCTTTCGCGCTTGAAGATGTCTCATACAACCAATCTTCGTAGTGAATATCACGCACCAGCGAGCGTAAGGCTTCGACAGTATTGCCACGTTCCGCATTATCGGTGATTTCAACTAACCACTGCGTAAAACGTCGTACATTATCCAGGCCTCGCCCCGCTAAATGTTGTTCCAATCCCAGTTCAAAACTCGCCGCAAACAGACTTTTACCTCGCATGTTGGCGTAACTACCTAGTTTTTCTAAGGTCGCAGGCCCTATTTCTCGCTTAGGAGTATTCACGATCCGTAAAAAGGCATTATCGTCATCCGGATTCACCAAAACTCGCAAATAAGCCATGATGTCTTTAATTTCTGCCCGAGCAAAAAATGACGTTCCCCCAGATAACTTATAAGGCACTCGGTTCTGCATCAGTGACTTTTCAATCAGACGCGACTGATGATTACCCCGATATAAAATCGCGTAATCACGGTATTCGGTACGATTAAGAAATTTATGGGCGATCAGCTCTGCAGTGACTCGCTCAGCTTCATGATCTTCATTATTAGCAATAATGACTTTGAGTTTTTCTCCATCAGGAATATCGGAAAACAGTACTTTTTCATACACATGAGGATTGTTAGCTATCAAAATGTTCGCGGCACGTAAAATTCGACTGGTTGAACGATAGTTCTGCTCTAATTTAATCAATTTTAAATGACTAAAATCTTGACCTAGCTGGACCAAATTTTGTGGTCGAGCGCCTCGCCAAGAGTAGATCGATTGATCATCATCACCCACGACAGTTAAACGCCCACGCTCACCGACCAATAGTTTAACTAATTCATACTGACTGGTGTTGGTGTCTTGATATTCATCAACGAGTAAATATCGGATACGACTTTGCCAGCGCGTTCTCACCTCTTGATGATCACGCAAGAGCCGAACGGGTAGTGAGATCAAATCGTCGAAGTCTAAGGCGTTATACGCTTGCATCTGCTTCTGATAACACTCATAACAAAAAGCAAAAAGTTGTTGCTGCTCACCCTTTGCGATGGCTTTGGCTTGTTGCGGCGATACCATGTCATTCTTCCAATTAGAAATGGTACTTAATAGCTGACGCAACAAATCTTTATCGCCCTCTAACTGAGATTCCGTGAGCTCTTTCAATAATGCTAATTGATCTTGATCGTCGAATAATGAGAAACCGGGTTTTAACCCTAACGCTTTGTACTCTCTTCGAATAATAGTTAAACCAAGGGTATGAAACGTTGATACGATGAGACCACGCGACTCCGCTTTACCTAATGTTTGACCAACGCGATCTTTCATTTCTCGAGCGGCTTTATTAGTAAAGGTCACCGCTGCAATATTACGTGCCTTATATCCACACTGCTGAACTAAATAGGCAATTTTATTGGTAATCACGCGGGTTTTTCCCGACCCAGCTCCCGCGAGGACGAGACAAGGACCCGATACATACTTTACCGCTTCATCTTGTCGTGAGTTCAGCTTCATCTTCTTCTCTGTGTGGATTATTCAAGACGCTAATCATAATGCCGCTGATGGCTCAATACTATGTTGAACTCAAAAAACAGTCGCAAAGTAAAATTTTTTCTCATTTACTGCACAACTGTATTGCAAACATGGTTAGGTTGTAGGCTATAATGTGACCTCAGTTAATCAGATATGATGGCAAGCTTATTATTCAGTCAGAAGAAAAATATGAACGCCAAACCATAACAACTGATTGCAAATAAAATGAATTGAGCAAAAAATAGCTATTGGACTCTCTCTTTACTGGTAATCATCGGTACAACCACCTACGTTTTATAAACGTTGTTACCGGTTTATTTAGCTATTGAGCATGAGGTGTATCCAGCGCACTTGGTCCCAAACTCAAGAAAACCTAACCCCTATCATCGATTGTGATAGGGAAAAATTTCAACCATGTGGCACATTTCAAGTCGTTATCGAGCCGATTGAGATACCGTCATTCAACATTAACTTGGAGTTCTCACCAGAATGAAAAAGTGGACATTATTTATGTTACTTATCGTGGTGCTGCTATTTGGTAGCGTGATAGGTTTCAATCTGTTTAAACAGCAAAAAATCGCTGAATTTATGGCCAATCGACCTGAAGCAGAATTTCCGGTAACGGTCACTGAGGTCAATGCCGTTGATTGGGTACCCGTGATTGAAGCCATTGGTTTTATTGAGCCGAATCAAGGCGTCACTCTAACGACAGAAACCAGTGGCGTGATTGATCGCATCTTGTTTGAATCAGGCGCTCAAGTAGAAGAAGATCAACCATTGGTAATGCTTGACTCTGCCGTCGAACAAGCCAATTTAAAGAGCTCAAAAGCTCGACTCCCTGCCGCAAAAGCCAAATATGAGCGCTATAAAGGTTTGTTCAGTAAAGGGTCAATATCTAAAGAAGCTCTTGATGACGCAGAAGCCAGTTACTACTCGCTCGCTGCCGATATCGAAAGCTTAAAAGCCGCTATCGCTCGCCGCGAAATTAAGGCCCCTTTTGCTGGCGTGGTAGGTATTCGTAATGTCAATCTCGGTCAATATTTACAACCCGGCACTGACATCGTACGCCTAGAAGACACCACCGTCATGCGTCTACGTTTTACCGTGCCACAAACTGATATTTCCCGCATTTTCATCGGACAAAATGTTGATATTTTTGTCGATGCTTATCCTGACGATTCGTTTAAAGGCTCGATCACGGCGATTGAACCTGCCGTTAGCGTGCAAAGTGGTTTGATTCAAGTTCAAGCGGATATCCCTAATAGCGATGGTAAATTACGCAGTGGTATGTTTGCTCGCTCGCACATCATCTTACCAACACTAGAGAATCAGGTGACTCTGCCTCAAACCGCCATCACCTTTACACTCTATGGCGATAGTGTATTTGTGTTGACTAAAGATAAAGGTGAACAGCGTGTCGAACAAAGAGTCATCAAAGTTGGTGAACGTACTCGTGACATTGCTCATATCCTCGAAGGCATAAATCCTGGGGATGTCGTCGTCACTACAGGGCAAGTTCGTTTAAGCAATGGCGTGAAAGTACGTATCGTAGAAAGCGATGCGACGACTCCACCAGCCAAAACACCGATGCTGTAACCGGAGGAATTATGCGCTTTACTGATGTTTTTATTAAACGTCCAGTTTTAGCGGTATCGATCAGCTTTTTGATTGCATTGCTTGGTTTGCAAGCGATGTTCAAAATGCAAGTGAGCGAATACCCTGAAATGACCAATACGGTGATTACGGTCTCTACCAGTTATTACGGTGCCAGTGCCGACTTGATTCAAGGCTTTATCACTCAGCCATTAGAACAAGCGGTGGCTCAAGCCGATAATATTGACTATATGACGTCTCAATCGGTGTTAGGTAGCTCCAAAATCACCGTTTACATGAAACTCAATACTGACCCTAACGCAGCATTGGCAGATATTTTAGCCAAAACCAACTCGGTTCGCTCTCAGTTGCCAAAAGAGGCCGAAGATCCATCGGTCAGTATGTCGACAGGTTCAACAACCGCCGTGTTGTATCTGGGTTTCACTAGTAATGAACTTGATTCCAGTCAGATCACCGATTATTTACAACGGGTGATTAACCCTCAACTGTACGCAATTAATGGTATTTCCAGTATCGATCTGTACGGTGGTATGAAATATGCCCTACGTGTGTGGTTAGATCCGGCAAAAATGGCGGCGTTTAATCTAACCGCGAAAGATGTTATGGGCGTATTGAGTGCAAATAACTATCAATCGGCGACCGGTCAAATCACTGGTGAGTTTGTGCTGTTTAATGGTAGCGCTGATACTCAAGTCTCTAGTGTTGAAGAGCTCAAAAACCTTGTCGTAAGGACCGATGCTAGCAACATTATTCGTCTGGCTGACATTGCCAAAGTCAGTTTAGCGAAGAGTCATGACAGCTACCGGGCGAGTGCTAATGGGCAAGAAGCGGTTGTGGCAGCAATTAACGCCGCCCCAAGCGCTAACCCTATCAATATTGCCAAAGATGTTCTTGATGTCCTGCCTGAGCTTGAGCGCAATATGCCAAGCACGATAAAAATGAATATCATGTATGACTCAACCGTTGCGATTAATGAATCCATTCATGAGGTTATCAAAACCATCATTGAAGCGGCGTTAATTGTACTGGTGGTGATCACGCTATTCTTAGGATCGCTGCGAGCGGTGATTATTCCCATTATTACCATTCCACTATCACTGATTGGTGTCGCTATGGTGATGCAAGCGATGGGATTCTCATGGAACCTGATGACACTACTTGCGATGGTGTTGGCGATCGGTCTGGTGGTTGATGATGCGATTGTCGTACTAGAAAACATTGACCGGCATATTAAAGAAGGAGAGTCACCGTTTCGAGCGGCAATTATCGGTACTCGGGAAATCGCGGTTCCAGTCATTTCGATGACTTTAACACTAGGTGCGGTATATGCTCCGATCGCTTTAATGGGCGGGATCACGGGTGCATTGTTTAAAGAGTTTGCGCTAACCTTAGCTGGCGCAGTGTTTGTCTCTGGTATTATCGCCTTAACCTTATCACCGATGATGTGCTCGAAGATGCTCAAAGCCAATGAAATACCGAGCAAATTTGAACAAACCGTGCATCATCTACTCGATAAGTTAACTCAGCGCTATGATCGCATGTTGCAAGCGGTGATGTTGCATCGCCCAGTCGTGATTGCCTTTGCGATCATCGTGTTTGCGAGTCTACCCGTTTTATTTAAATTCATTCCTAGTGAACTGGCCCCATCGGAAGATAAAGGGGTAATCATGCTACTCGGTACTGGACAATCTAACGCTAACTTAGATTACCTATCGAATACGATGCATGAAGTGAATAAAATTCTCTCTGATCAGCCAGAGGTACAATTTGCTCAAGTGTTTACCGGGGTTCCAAATTCTAACCAAGCGTTTGGTATTGCTTCAATGTTCCCTTGGAGCGAACGTCAAGCCAGTCAAGCAGAGGTGACGAAACGTGTTGGCCACTTAGTACAAGATATTCCCGGCATGGCGGTAACAGCTTTCCAAATGCCTGAGTTACCCGGCGCGGGTTCTGGGTTACCGATTCAGTTTGTCATCACTACACCTAACGCATTTGAGAGCTTATTCACCATTGCCAGTGATGTATTAACACAAGTCAAAGCTAGCCCACTCTTTATCTATTCGGATTTGGATCTGAACTACGATTCCGCGACGATGAAAATCAACATCGACAAGGACAAGGCGGGCGCTTACGGTGTGACCATGCAGGATATTGGTATGACGTTAGGGACCATGATGGCCGATGGCTATGTTAACCGTATTGACTTAGATGGCCGCTCTTACGAGGTCATTCCGCAGGTCGAGCGTAAATATCGCCTTAACCCTGAATCAATGAAAAACTACTTTGTACGGGCTTCCGATGGCAACATGATCCCATTGGGCAGCTTGATCACCATTGATGTGGTCGCCGAGCCGCGCTCACTGCCTCACTTTAATCAGTTAAATTCAGCAACGGTTGGTGCGGTACCTGCACCAGGTACCGCAATGGGTGATGCCATCGCTTGGTTTGAAAACATTGCTGAAACTCAACTGCCTAAAGGCTATAGCCATGATTATATGGGCGAAGCAAGACAATACGTGACAGAGGGAAGCGCACTCTACGTGACCTTTGGCTTAGCATTAGCGATTATCTTCCTAGTTTTGGCGATTCAATTTGAATCCATTCGCGATCCATTAGTGATCATGGTATCTGTACCTTTAGCTATCTGCGGCGCGCTGATCGCCCTGGCGTGGGGAGCATCAACCATGAATATCTACTCGCAAGTCGGGTTAATCACTCTGGTCGGTTTGATTACCAAACACGGGATTTTGATTTGTGAGGTGGCCAAAGAAGAGCAGTTACATAATAAGCTCAGCCGTATTGATGCCGTGATGGCAGCAGCCAAGGTTCGTCTACGTCCAATATTGATGACTACAGCGGCGATGATTGCAGGCTTGATACCACTGATGTACGCAACGGGTGCAGGAGCCGCACAGCGCTTTAGTATTGGCATCGTGATTGTCGCGGGTCTCTCGATTGGTACTCTGTTTACGCTATTTGTACTTCCGGTAATTTATAGCTATTTAGCGGAGAAACACAAACCGCTTCCTATCTTCGTTGAAGATAAAGATCTAGAGAAACTCGCACGGATTGATGAAGCGAAAGCCGCTCAACGGCAACTAGCCGAAAATCGTTCGTAAGCTTCTTCCTCTGTTATCGCAAAGGCCACAAACGTGGCCTTTTTTATTGGCTAAGTAACGACTTTTAACCATGAATTGCATAGAATAGCGGCAATAAATAAGGAGAGACCACCCAATGTTTGATCCCAAAAAACTAGAACAAATTGCTAAACAAATCCACGACTCAATGCCTCAACCCGTCAAAGACCTCGGCTCTGATGTCGAACAAAAAGTGCGCCAAGTTATCCAAGGACAATTAAATAAACTCGATGTGGTTAGCCGAGAAGAATTTGATGTACAAACGCAAGTCTTACTACGTACACGTCAAAAGCTCAGCGATATGGAGCAGAAACTTAACGAGCTGGAAGCGAAACTTAACGAAAAATAAGTAGCGTTAACTGGGAAATGTGAACCGGAAGAAAAAAAAGTGGGGCTTCGTGTATCACTCAGCCCCTTTATTATATTTTTATGTTGTTGTGTTTGCTGTGTTGCTCTTTAGTGTGACTAGCGGTTAATCACCAACCGCGATACGCTTCATATCTTGCATATAGCCACGAAGTTCTTCACCAATATATTCAACTGGGTGGTTGCGAATCGCACTATTAACTTCAATTAACGTTGCGTTATCGACTTGATTGGAAACCACACCAAGTCCCTTGCCAATCACATCGGTACTTACTGAAGGCATAAATTGCTCACGCAGCAATGGTGTGGCGACGTTGGCAAATAAGTAATTACCATACTCAGCAGTATCCGAAATCACTACGTTCATTTCATACAAACGCTTACGGGCAATAGTATTGGCTATCAATGGTAACTCGTGTAGTGATTCATAGTAGGCCGATTCGTCGATAATTCCTGATGCGGTCATCGCCTCAAAGGCTAGCTCAACCCCAGCACGAACCATCGCAATCATCAGAATGCCATTATCAAAATACTCTTGTTCAGCAATTTTGATGTTCGAATCAGGATAATTTTCAAACGCAGTTTGTGCCGTTTCGGCGCGCCACCCCAGTAGCTCAGCATCATCATTCGCCCAGTCAGCCATCATAGTCCGAGAGAAGTGACCAGCAATAATGTCATCCATGTGTTTGTTATACAGTGGGCGTAATAAATCTTTAAGTTGCTCTGATAACTCAAAAGCTTTTACTTTAGCTGGATTTGATAGGCGATCCATCATATGAGTGATACCGCCAAACTTGAGTGCTTCTGTGATGGTTTCCCAACCATATTGGAGTAGTTTTCCGGCATAACTTGGGTCAACGCCTTCAGCAACCATCTTTTCATAACAGACAATTGAGCCCGCTTGTAACATCCCACAAAGAATGGTTTGTTCACCCATTAAGTCAGATTTTACTTCTGCAATAAACGAAGATTCCAAGCACCCAGCACGATGCCCTCCCGTTGCCGCCGCCCACGCTTTAGCAATTTCCCAGCCTTCACCTTGAGGATCATTTTCCGGATGGACCGCAATTAAGGTCGGAACGCCAAAGCCACGCTTATACTCTTCACGAACTTCCGTTCCAGGGCACTTAGGGGCGACCATCACGACCGTAATATCTTTGCGGATCTGCATGCCTTCTTCGACAATATTGAAACCATGAGAATAACCAAGTGCTGCCCCTTGTTTCATTAGTGGCATAATACTTTCTACCACATTAGTGTGTTGCTTATCTGGGGTTAGGTTAATCACTAGATCCGCCTGCGGAATCAGTGTTTCATAGCTACCGACTGGAAAGCCGTTAGACTGTGCATTCTTATAAGATTGACGTTGTTCATCAATCGCCACTTGACGCAAAGCATAAGCAATATCAAGTCCAGAATCACGCATATTTAGGCCTTGGTTCAGGCCCTGAGCGCCACACCCTACAATGACTATTTTCTTACCTTTCAGATAATCGGCTTCTGACGCAAATTCTTCTCGGGCCATAAATCGGCAACGACCCAACTGATCGAGCTGTTCGCGTAAATTTAATGTGTTGAAATAGTTAGCCATTGTGCGCTCCTTGATGATGATCCATACGGTCGGTGGTCATACACCGAATAGCTTTCATAGTAGTGCATGAACATCATTGCTTAAAGTGATATATTCACAAGTAGTAATTGCAATAAATGCAACAATGGTAAGATTAATGAACATAAAAACCCTACAGCTATTCGTACACCTTTGTGAGCATAAAAATTTTAGCAGCACAGCAAAAGCACTGCATGTCAGTCCGTCAGCACTGAGTCGACAAATTCAAAAATTAGAGGACGAAATAGGTCATAGTTTATTTGTCCGCGATAATCGAAGTGTAGAGATCACCCCATCTGGCTATAAACTCTTACCCGTCGCCCAGCGTATGCTTAATGACTGGCGACAACTACAGTTACAACTTAATGAACAGCACAGTGAACTGAAAGGTGAAATTCGTTTATTTTGCTCGGTCACTGCCAGTTACAGCCACTTACCTGATTTACTCAATGCTTTTCGCCTCCAACATCCTTATATTGAATTCAAATTACTCACGGGCGATCCAGCTCAAGCGATTGAAATTATTCTTGAAGATGAGGCGGATATTGCCATTGCAGCCATCCCTGACAATGTGCCTTCAAGGCTTGAATTCGCTACGATCAGTGAAATACCGCTGTCAGTGATCGCCCCTACAGGGATCAGTCACTTTTTAGAAGAGCTGCAAAAAGAGTTTCCCGATTGGAACCAAATACCCTTTATTGTTCCCGAGGCAGGGACAGCACGAGAGAGAGCAAACAGTTGGTTTAAGAAAATGAAGATTAAACCCAATATCTATGCACAAATCGCCGGACATGAAGCTATCGTGAGTTTAGTAGCATTAGGTTGTGGTGTTGGCGTGGCCCCAGATGTCGTGATCAACAATAGTCCGCTCAGAGATAAGGTGCAAAAACTCTCTGTATTACCGATTAAGCCCTTTAAATTAGGAGTCTGTTGCAAACGTTCTCAGCTCGATGATCCATTGGTGAGGGCATTATGGCGAGTGATCAGCGACTTCCAAAGCGGTTGACGGGTCAAGAACGTCCAAATTCTAGTAGTTTGCCTATTTGCCCCATGCAAAAAATCCCCAGCATTGCTGCTAGGGACTCTTATCAGTGGCGGAGCGGACGGGACTCCCTGCCGTTGAACAACCAGCGCGACCCCCGGCGTGACAGGCCGGTATTCTATTTAATTAAACTTATCCGCTGTCTGCTTTTCTTTCGTATTAATAACGAACAACAAAAAAATCCCCAGCATTGCTGCTAGGGATTATTATCAGTGGCGGAGCGGACGGGACTCGAACCCGCGACCCCCGGCGTGACAGGCCGGTATTCTAACCAACTGAACTACCGCTCCACATTGTCTTGCTACTCGATAAAGTCTGATTGGCTGCTTTATTGAGTTTCTGTCTTCAGACCTTAGGTCTAAACACAAGTATTAAAGCCTGGCGATGTTCTACTCTCACATGGGGAGACCCCACACTACCATCGACGCTGTTTCGTTTCACTTCTGAGTTCGGCATGGAATCAGGTGGGTCCAAAACGCTATGGTCGCCAAGCAAATTTGGTTAATTCGGAAAGCTGTTTTCATTCTCTACACATTCAATGCACTTCTTTGAGTCCACCAAAACCCCTTGGGTGTTGTATGGTTA
>NZ_VHSI01000009.1:0-186197 GCF_013048705.1 Vibrio sp. A11
TTGGGGTTATACTCATTGTTGGAAGGGTATGAAACATTGAAAATCTATTCGGAACCGCCGTATGCGATCCACGCTTGTACGGTGGTGTGAGAGGACGGCGGGAGTGATCCCGCCTCCTACTCGATTTGCAGCGATGGTTTGACATTTCTGATTGATAGCTACAAAAAAGCGGCTCTCCTAAAAAGCCGCTTTAATAATGGCTGAATCTGAATCAAGATTAATTAACTCGATTCAACGTCACGACTGGGTAATCCAACGCTTCTAATACAGGTTGTTGTTCTGCGATATACTTAACCACAGCACGCGCATCGGTATTACACACGACATTATCCGCCTTACAATTGAGTTCATTGCCTTGATAGCGTACTTGATAACGCCCAGCGGCTTCTTCAATGTGACTGACTGGGAAAGCGGTCAAATTACCATCGACATAAGCAAAATCGACTCGACCAGATTGCTCTTTTTGTGCTTCAAATAATGGTGTCCAACCATCATTACCGGTCGCGTTGTAGCTATTCATCGCCACATTGTAGATTTTATTATCCTCTAATGGGCTCCAGATTGGCTCATTCAATGTACCGGTATTAACTTCAATTAAACTGAGAGTCCCTGCTTGGTGTTGAACGGTTTCATCAAACACATAACGCAAGTTACCCCCATACGGGAATTTCCCTGCATGAGCGGTAGGCGGCAACGTTTCACTGACGGTTTTCGCGATCAACGCTTTAATTACCGAACCTTTCACTGGCACAATCGACATAAAGTTAGCAAAAGGCAACATTTCTAACGTCACGTCCCCTTCACGGTATTCCCCTTCAGCAATATTGGTGCGAATGCCACCGGCTCCGGTCAGTGCAAAGTCGGCTTTCATTCCTGTCAATCGCACGACTTCATCGCTCGCCGCCCAATAATATTGTCCCAATGCGACAATCGGTGCGACTCGCGAGCCGTGTTGATCAGAGTTATTATCGCCTGGTCGACGAGCATGGCGAATTTCCTGTGGCACATTGGCGATCACATCACCATACGCTTTCTCAACCGCAGGCTTGTATTGTCTATCGATATGAGCACGCAATGCGGCTTCTTCGGCGGCTACTGCAATGTTACGCTGACGCTCAATAAAACGGAGGGCTTTACTGCGTTCATCGTCGCTAAAGGCACTCTCTTGCTGACGATTAGCTTGATGATAAAACTCGTCGTTGGTCAGCAAAGTATTATGGCCAGCACACGAAATCAGTTCGCCGTCACTATCAAACGCGACCGTCGTTTTACCAATCGCTTGCGCAAACTCTCCGGCTTGAACGACACAAGTTTTACTGGTGCCATTCGGGTTAGTGACTAACTGAGCATAAATACCGTTATTGCCCAAACCTAGATTGGTAAAATCACCCAACAGTGAGTGAGAGTGACCACCAACAATCAAATCAATCCCATTCACTTTACTGGCAATGTCTAAATCAATCGCATTACCGACGTGGGTGACGGCAATGATGTTCTTAATACCCAGTGCTTGCAGTTCATCAACGGTCGCTTGCGCAGATTTAACCATATCAAAAAATTGAACGTCTCCAGTATTCGGAGCAATATTAGGCATATCATCCAATGCTAATCCGAAAACCCCTACCAACGGCTTATCGGTTGGTAATTGGCTCATATCATCAAAACGCTGTTTCGTATAACCATCGAACGCGTACACGACATAAGGTTTTAGATTGGTTTGATCTTTTAAATCTTTATCTAAACTAGTATCAATATTGGCAGCAAGAACGGGAAAGTTGATCCGATCTAAAAATGCATTCAGTTTTTGGTTATTTAAATCAAATTCATGGTTACCTAGCGCCATAGCGTCGATACCCATTCGGCTCAGAATATCCGCATTCATCAGCCCTTCATTCAATTTAAAGTACGCGCTACCCTGCCACGCATCACCGCCATGTAAAAACAGCATGCTTTGATTGTTTTTTTCAGCTTGTTCACGGTAGGTATTGGCTTTGGATAAAATGCGTGGATGGCCGCCAAATTCGTTGTACACACGCTGTTGATTGATATAAAAGCTTGAACGAACCGCATCAAAACTGGAGTGGGTATCATTAATATGGGCAATAGTCAGTTCAAAGGCCGCTTGTTCGGCACTCTCTTTATCTGTTTGACTGCATCCTAATAACGCCAGAGTGATAGTACTGGCGAGTATGGCATATTTAAATTGCATAAACTTATTTCCTTATTTCGCTTAAAGTCACAGAGCCGCTGTAATTTACCGGAAAAAACATTAAAATTCCGTGATATCACAGAGATTATTTAGCTCAACCATTCTATTCAAGGTTTGAATAAATGATTAATTGGTCCACTAGCGCTGACTGCCGATTCGTTTTTTATCGCCATCATCTGCTACTATAAGCAAACAAGCATCATCCGCCCTAACTACAGGTAAACTTGATGAATATCGTTATATTAGGCCCTGGTGCAATCGGACGTTTATGGGCTTATCAATTACATAAATCTGGCCATCAAGTCGCCTTATGGGGAACCCAGCCAGCGGGAGAGCGTTGCCTTATTCTGGATGATCTGCCGCCGATCACTCTCGCTTATAATCAACCAGCGACTCTTGAACAGGCTGACTTACTGCTCGTTTGTGTTAAAGCGTGGCAAGTAGAAACCGCCTTGCTTCCTTTGCTCGATAAGCTTGCTCCACAAACTATATTACTGTTTATTCATAATGGGATGGGGGCACTCGACACACTCACAGAGCGGCTCTCTGATTATCCACTACTGATGGCAACCACCACTCATGGGGCGTTAAAACAGGGCGCACATCATGTGATGCACACCGGACAAGGCACCACCCAATTAGGCGCCGTCAACGCTCAAGGTGAGCGCTGTGATTTTTTGGTTGATGTTCTCAACCATGCCTTCTCCCCCGTCTTATGGACAGAGAATATTCACCATGCTTTATGGCAAAAGTTGGCCATTAACTGCGCGATCAATCCGCTGACTGCGATCAATAACTGTCGTAATGGTGAGCTAATGAAAGCTAATTATCAGCCATTAATCAAAAGCTTAATTGCAGAGATCGTCAGTGTCATGCAAGCCGAGAAAATTCCTGTGGATCAACAAGCGTTGAGCGAGTCTATTTGCCGAGTGATTGAAGCAACCAGCGACAATTACTCCTCAATGCAGCAAGATGTTGCCCATCAAAGGCCAACCGAGATAGACTTTATTACTGGTTACGTCATAAAAAAAGCGGCTCAGCATGGTTTAGCGGTTCCCGTGAACCAGAGCCTTTATCGACACATTCACTCACTACAACAACGTTGGACACCTTGATGACAAAACGCATATTAGTTCCCATCGCTCCCGGAACGGAAGAAATGGAAGCCGTGACCATTATTGATATTTTGGTTCGAGCGAATTACGACGTAGTGGTCGCTAGCGCGGATTTTTCAGGTCAACTAACGATGAAAGCCTCACGCGGCGTGACCTTAACAGCAGATTGTAAGTTAGTGGATGTGGCTGATGAAGAATTTGCGGCGATCGTACTACCGGGTGGCCTTGGCGGAGCAGAAGTATTTCGTGACAGCACTTTACTGGTGGAAATCGTCAAACAGCAAAAATACGATGGCCGCTTAGTCGCGGCTATTTGTGCAACCCCTGCCGTGATGTTAGAACATCACCAACTTTATCCAAAGGCGATCATGACTTGTCACCCAAGCTTACAAGAACGTATCCCAGAGCAACGCTGGCGTAATCGCCGAGTGACCTTTGATGTTAATCATAACCTATTAACCAGCCAAGGGCCGGGAACGGCATTGGAGTTTGCAATTGAAATTATTGCTCAACTTTCAGGCAAACAACGAGCCAAAGAGGTTGCTCTCCCCCTGATCCCACTGCCGCAATTGCATTACGATAAACAGGAAGAAGCGTAGCCTTAGGCAATTTCTGTGCGTATTTTTTCGACAATCGCTTTCAGGCCATTACCACGAGAAGGGCTGAGATGGTCAAGTAATCCCAAATCGGAAAAATACGCATCCATATCAAAAGCCATTATCTGCTCACCAGTTTTGGCGTTTAATGCCGCTAAAACCACAGCAATCAAGCCACGTACGATACGCGCATCGGAATCGGCGTAAAATAACCAGCCATCCTGTTCATCTTGCTCGCTGACTAACCAGACCTGACTTTCACATCCGGCGACAACGGCTTGATCACTTTTTAAACTCTCCTCCATAACAGGCAATTGCTTACCCCAGAGGATCAGCTGCCGATAACGCGCTTCCCAACCTTGTAATGACTGCATAGTGGCAAGAATGTGCGCATCAGTAATAGTGAGACCAAACGGATGGTTAGGCAAACTGGACATCAATAATATCTCCGCAACGAATGATGAGTTAAAGGTCTCGACACTGCAGCAACTGACTCAATTGCTACAGAAATTTAAGCTGAATGTTTCTGGATAAGTTTATCAATGATCCGGGCAACCGCGACAAAACCAAAGGTTGCCGTCACCACGGTTGCGGCACCAAATCCAGTGGCACAATCCATACGCTTAGGCCCTTCCGCGCTTGATTTAGCGGCGCACACCGTACCATCCGCTTGAGGATATTTAAGTTGCTCGGTAGAAAACACGCACTCAATGGCAAATTTACGTGCCGGATTAGTTGGAAAATGATGATCACGACGCAAGCGATCTTTAAGCTTTTTCGCTAAAGGATCTTGAATGGTTTTCGTTAAGTCAGCGACTTTAATCTGGGTCGGATCCGTCTGACCACCAGCACCACCAATAGTAATCACCTTGATTTTATTGCGGCGGCAATAAGCCAACAGAGAGGCTTTAGCGGATAAGCTATCAATCGCATCCAACACATAATCCATACTGTCATTGAGGTACTGAGCTTGATTTTCAGCGTTGATAAAGTCATCAATCAGATTGATTTTACAGTCTGGGTTGATCAATGTCACTCGCTCAGCCATGACCTCAATTTTGCTTTTGCCTATCGTGCCCGTCATTGCATGGATTTGACGATTGATATTGGTGACACAGACATCATCCATATCGATCAGTGTCAGTTCGCCAACACCAGAGCGAGCCAGAGCTTCTACTGCCCATGAACCGACACCACCGATGCCAATCACGCACACATGTGCGGCACGCAAAATCTCCACTTGGCGATCACCATACAAACGGCGAGTACCGCTAAAACGCTGATTGTAATTGTCTGAGGCAGGCGTATCGAGTTCACGCATAACAAGCATCCACACTGTATAAAAGAGGCAAAAAGAAAGAGTGCGATTTATACGCACTCTTGATAAAAAAGTCTAGGCTGTGTCGTGTTATTGTCGTTTTTCAGGCGGTAAGGCCCAAGGCGCTTGTGTCGCAGAGTTTTCCAATCCCAGCTTCCATACTCGGCCAAAGTGCTTGTAATGCCCCGCTTCAATACCAGCGCGATACCCCATGCCGTGGTATAAATCGAGATGATTTTGCTTCACTGCGCCGCCGGTATCAAGCACGATTAATAAACGTAACTGGTGAACCCCTGACCAGCTTCCATCGGCATTCAGTAAAGGAACTTCTGCTAAAATAGGCGTGCCCATCGGTAAAATGGAGCGATCCCCTGCTACCGCAGCCATTGGCAATAGAGGGATACCCGCGCTGCCAGTGACTGGAGCGGCAGCACTGGGGCGGAAAAAGACATAAGAAGGGTTTTGCTCTAATAACTCGCGTACCGTCGGTTCATCATTCGCCAGCACCCACTCTTTAATCGCTTTTAATGACATATTGGCGCGCTCAACCAAACCTCGTTCAATTAAAATGCGGCCGATACTGACATAAGCTTTATTATTTTTACCGGCATAAGCAAAGTATTCGAGCGTGTCATCATCTTCAAAATGAACAAAACCGCTGCCTTGTACTTCCATAATAAACGGATCGATTAAGTTGGCCGCATAACCAATTTCTAAGCCTTGCCCCGCTAAAGCCCCTGCGTAGATTTCTGCTCGGGTTGGACAGTTATCGCTACAATCCGGTAGAGCGTACACCGGATAACGATAGACTTCATCGGCGGTATGGCGCAGTTCCATCACTGGTGAAAAATAACCCGTAAAAAGAACATTACCTCGTTTGTCTCCTCCGCCCATTTGCGCGGTTTGCACACCGAATTGCGCCAGATCAGCGGGATCGCCGCTTTGCATCGCCCACTCATTAAGCTTTTCATACAAAGGTTGATAGATCGCCGCCATAGAAGGCGAATTAATCACCACTTGCTCACTTTGTGCGGCAAACTTAGAAAAATCACGCGGGGTATTGGAATGGAGCAGCTCAACCTGATTTAAGATATGAGGAAATTGATCATCAGTATATTGTTGCGCGCGGTCGGTCGGCTGAGCACAGCCAAACAGAAGCGCTAACGTAGCACAAGAAAATAATCGTTTTATCACTGGGAGTTATCCATGTTGGGTTTCATCAAAAAGCATGACAAACTCCACAGTGAAGCGCAATGGCTGAATTGTTAACGAAGGTTTTTTTGATGCTTTCCTGACAATTGAAACGTCGGGTTATAATGCGCTTTGGAGACTAGCCGCATTTCTGTGTATTCATCATTGAGCATCCGATATTCCATCTTTTGATCGCCGATATAAAAACTCAAATGCCGCCCGTTAAAGTCATAATGGGTTGTCACCATACGTCCATCAATCATAATCGCATCCGCTTGGACATAAATTCTTTGCGCGGCATACGGCGCGACATTCTGCTCTATCCACAATCCATAAATATCACTTTTTGATGGTGAAAAAGAGTCTGCTAGGCGATTAAACACTTGGCTATACAGCAAAATAACCACCGAGACGCCCAGTACTACCGCGAGGATTAAGATTCGCTCTAACCATTTTTTATTACGGGTTGAATTCGTGTTCACTTTCTTATTCTCTCATCATCAATGAGTGATTCCAAACCTAACCAATAAGAGTCTCTCGTTCATCACTTCCCTTGGAGATGTTAGCGTAGAACTACGTAACGACACCCCAAGAGATGGCTAAATCTTTTTATTGACTAAACCCATAACAAATAATCTCCCTATTATCGATAAAACCGCTTGTTAATAGGTGAATAAAAAGTCATTATTTAGACATATTTAAACACCTCGGTATGATAAAGTGAAAATTCGTAGCACAGCCTTAGTCAAAGGATTTAGACAATCCGCGCCTTATGTTAACGCTCATCGCGGTAAAACCATGGTGGTCATGATTGGCGGCGAGGCAATAGCAGATAAAAACTTCGCTAATATTATTAGCGATTTAGCCTTACTGCATAGCCTTGGCGTTAAAATAGTATTGGTTCACGGTGCTCGTCCACAAATCAATCAAATTTTGCAGACTCACCAACGAACCACCCCCTACCATAAAGGTATTCGCGTGACTGACGAAGAAGCGTTAAGGTTGGTTATGCAAGCCGCTGGACAATTACAACTAGCGATTACTGCTCAATTATCCATGAGTCTCAACAATACGCCAATGGCTGGCACCCAACTTAACGTCGTAAGTGGTAATTTTGTTATCTCTCAACCATTAGGTATAGACGATGGTGTTGACTATTGCCACAGCGGTCGTATTCGTCGCATCGATATTGACAGTATTAATCGTACCCTTGAGCATGGATCGATTGTGTTACTGGGGCCTATCGCCAGCTCAGTCACTGGCGAATGTTTTAATCTGTTATCCGAAGAGGTCGCGACTCAAGTCGCGATTCGCCTTAAAGCCGATAAGTTAATCGGTTTTTGCTCTGAACAAGGCATTATTGATGAGCAGGGCAATGCGATTGCCGAGCTGTTACCCAATGAAGTCGAACACATTGTCGAGCGTTTAGAGTCATGTCCTGTTGCAAAAAGTGAGGACCCAACAGGGACCTTACGTTTTCTGCGCGCGGCGATTGCCGCTTGTCGAGCTGGCGTACCACGCAGCCATTTGATCAGCTACAAAGACGATGGCGCACTGATTCAAGAATTGTTCTCTTTTGATGGCATTGGAACTCAAGTAGTGATGGCGAGTGCCGAACAAGTCCGTCAGGCGAGCATTGATGATATTGGTGGTATTTTTGATTTGATTCGTCCATTGGAAGAGCAAGGCATTCTCGTGCGCCGCTCTCGCGAACAACTCGAACAAGAAGTACATAAATTTACCATTATTGAAAAAGATCGCTTACTGATCGGCTGCGCCGCTCTTTACCCCTATCCTGATGAAAAAATGGCAGAAATGGCTTGTGTGGCTATTCACCCTGAATACCGTGATGGCAATCGAGGGTTACTGTTACTCAACCATATGAAACATCAAGCAAAACAAATGGGTATTCAACGTTTATTTGTATTAACTACCCACAGCTTACATTGGTTTAGAGAACAAGGCTTTATTGAGGTCGGGGTCGAATCCCTCCCAGTGGCTAAACAAAGTTTATATAACTACCAACGTCGCTCAAAGATTTTAGTCTTGCGTTTATAGTCCAAGAATAGCCAAGGTACGGCGCGCCCCAAAAAATAGCAACGAACTGCATATTCATTGCACAGTAAATGAACGCTTTATTTCTGTGTAGATTATGGGTAGAATCCGCCTCCTGATGAGATCTGTACAATTAATATACAGATCTCGTCCATACCCTCAATGCTTCAGGAAACCAATGCTTGAGGGTACGACCTAACCATCGGTATGCAAGGATTGCTTTTACGACCACACGTACTTAAGAGCAACAATTGATGAAAACTGTTATTTGTAACTCATTACAAAGCTTTTGGGATATGGCCGATAACCAGTTCCTTGAAGGTCACGCGGTACACTGCGTATTTCCAACCAGCGACCAACTTCGTGCTTTTATCCTGAGCTCTCAAAGCCGCTATAAAATCAAAAACATTACCTTTACTCATGCCTTTTAGCGCGTTTGGCTTACCCTTTATGATGCAGATTGTGGACGGTAAGCCTAGGGTCTGTTGACCTTTCGCGATAACGGATTAAGAGACGGTTAATTTAGCCACTAAACCACTGGCACGCTCCGTTTTTAACTGAACCGCGCGTTTCATGATCGGTAAATCACTCAAGAGGATTAATCGTTTTTTCGCACGAGTTACTCCAGTGTAGATCAACTCGCGAGTTAAAATAGGACTAAAATCAGGCGGTAAAATCAGTAACGTTAGGTCAAATTCACTGCCCTGGGATTTATGTATGGTCATGGCATAGGCGGTTTCATGTTCAGGGACGCGGCTCGGTAAAATCGCCTTTACACTGCCATCAGGTAATTCAAAATAGACCTTCAAACGGGGTTCGTCTTCACTCCTGTCTAATATGCATAAACCAATATCGCCATTGTATAAACCTAAGCTGTGATCATTACGAGTGACCATCACGGGTCGGCCGTGATACCAAAGCTCATCTTGCATATCAATCAAGCGACGCGCCGCGAGTGCTCGCTCGATGCGTTGATTTAAGCCATTCACCCCAAAATCCCCTTCACGGACTGCGCACAAAACACGACACTGATTGAAACAATCCAGCGCCGCTTTCGCTTGTTGGGCCTGCGTTTCTGGCGCAGCGCTAGAGGGATCAATCATAACGCGCTCAAGACGACGTAAATAGTGACCATACTCTTCAACCACTGTTTGCAACATCTGATTATACTGGTCGCTGGTGAGTGGATGATGAGTAATGTCGCCATAATCCCGTTTTAATACCTCATCGACCGCGCTCGGTTGGCCACGATTGATCGCTTTAGCCAACTGACCAATGCCAGAGCGTACATCAAAGCGATAGCTTTTTTGCAACATGCATAAACTGTCAGCGATAGGGTTGACATTCGCTTGCGAATGTCCGGTGAACCCTTGATAGCCGGTTAATGCCGATAGTTGTTCACTTTGCGAACGACTGTATCCTAAGGCCAAAAACGAACAAATATCCCCCAACACCGCCCCTGCTTCCACAGACGCTAATTGATCTTTATCGCCTAATAAAATTAAACGGGCGTGTTTAGGCAGCGCTTCGATCAGTTTCACCATCATGGGTAAGTCCACCATCGAAGCTTCATCAACCACTAAAATATCAAGATGCAGCGGGTTGCGCTGATGGTGACGAAATTCCACGCTGTGAGGGATCGGACCGAGTAATCGATGTAACGTACTTGATTCACTAGGGATCGCGGCTTTTAGCGCCGGCTCAACCGCTAACTCAGCCACGGCTTTACCAATCGACTCTGTTAAACGTGCTGCAGCTTTGCCAGTCGGCGCAACAAGCTTAATACTAGGCATGCTACCGTTTTGCTGAGCTTGAGCGATTAACGCGGCGAGTAATTTGGTGACCGTGGTGGTTTTTCCCGTCCCCGGCCCTCCGGATATCACCGCAAAACGACGCGTAAGCGCCACCGCGGCCGCCACTTTCTGCCAATTAATACAAGCCTGTTGCGGGATCAGCGTATCTAAGTGGATCAGATCTTTCACGTGACGAGCTGCGCTGACTACAGAATCAATCGCACTCCAATCCAATTCTTGCGGACTCACCACATCCAGAAAGTCACACACCAGCTGTTGGCGAGTTAATGGTGTCGCAATGGCAGACTGTGCCAGCAAAGCCTCAAGTAACCGATGGTATTGACGAGCAAATAAGCCATCGAGCAGCGTTTTCAGCTTTTGGACATCAGTAGGCTTTAAGCTCATCGGTGACCCAAAGCTCAGTAAACGCTGCGCTAAGGTCACTTCATAGTACCAATAACGATGCAGATAAAGACGCTGACCATCAAACATTAACGGGACCGCTTCCCCTTGCTGACCAACCAAACTTGAACGCTGCAAAACCCCAAGCCAATTTATGGCTTGCAACTGCTGATTAACCACCAACGCAGCATCACCAAATAAACCTAACTTGGCACTAAAATCAGCCGCTGTAAGTAGCAAGGGCTCAGAATCAGTAGGGTTTTCACGCCATAAGGGTAAACAAATATGCCCCTTAGCTAACTCAACACTGACCACTCCGGCAATAAAACCAAGTACTTGGCTATCTTCATCGCCTAATTGATCTCGGCTCTTTTCAGCAATAAAACGGGCAAATTGATAATCCAGTTGCCGCACCGTGCCTTGTTGTGCCAACTGCTGTAGTGTGCAGAGCAAAGAGTCACTCATAAATCTAACTCCATTTGTCCCACCTCTGTCGTGCGAGTTTCCAGTGTTTTACCATCGATTAACGCATCTATCTCAGTCAGTAATTCAAGGCTCGGCTTAGTTGAGAAAATACCGTGCTCCGAATGACCATCAATACCGCGTAAAAAAAGATAATACACGCCGCCAAAATGACGCTGATAATCATAATCGGCGAGACGACTACGCAAAAATCGATGCAGCGCTAATGCATAAAGCTGATATTGCAGATCATAACGATGCTCGACCATCGCCGCTTTTAAACGCTCGCCATGATAAGCACCGATCTCATCTCCAAGATGATTGGATTTCCAATCCAACAAATAATATTTACCTTGATGTTCAAATACCAAATCAATAAAACCTTTGAGCATGCCTTGTACAGGATAAAACCCCAGTTCCCCAGCCTTAGCGGACAAGGGATCATAGCGTTGAATTATTCGATTTAAAGCGGGAGCGCTCAGCACTTCGACCGGTAATAAAAACTCCATTTCCACCAATCGTTGTTGGGCGGTTTTTTGATTCAAGCGTAATGCTTTTCCATCGAGCGGCGTAGCTAATACGGTATCAACTAACTGTTGTAAAACCGGTAACCACTCAAGCTCAATGTGCTCTCGTTCCATCAATTCAATGATTCGTTGCTGATTCTCATCGCTGCTGGCCGATTCGGTAAACTCAACCTCTTCAAACAAACTGTGTAAAAAGGTTCCCGGTGTCGCGCCGCGGGGAAAAGTAAAAATAGAGCGTTCTGGTTCCAGTAATAGAGCTTGATTCTGTTCATCGCCCGAATCGATATCAAAACCGGATATTTCCAAGCTCGCCTCATCATAAGCCAGCTTGCTCGAATGTTTTACCAACGCCGAGTAACTGGTCAAACGCCAATGGCGATCGATATGCGTATGCAAAGTCTGAGCTTTCAAGATCGGTTTCTCCGCCACCAACGCCGTGAAAGGTTCGCCCTGTGGTGGCGGAGGAGCGGTGACCACAATAGCATCCCTTACTTGCGCGTTAAGCGCCGAATGGAGCTCGGCAATACCCGCCTCTTGACCATTTTGCAGTAAATAACCAATCGCACTTAAGTGAACGCCTGTCGGCTCTTTAGTCGAGCGGCCATTACGCAGCGGTGCCAAGCCAATAAAACAACCATACACCGCGCGAGTCAAAGCTACGTAGAGCAAGCGTAGGTCTTCAGCCAGCCGCTCTTTATCCGCTTGCTCAAGCGCTGCCGAGCTGTCAGTAATATCGAGCACGGTTTGATCGTTGACTGAATCATAATACTTACCTTTGCTGGCCTCTCGATAGCCAGCCACAAACGGCAAAAAGACTAAGTCATACTCCAATCCCTTCGATTTATGAATGGTGACGATTTGTACTAAGTTTTGTTCCGACTCTAAACGTTGAATCTGCTCATCTCGACCACCGATCCCTTGCTCGGCATCACTGATCGCCTGAGCCAACCAACGCAACAGGCCGTGATCACTCTCTATCTCTTGTCGTGCCTGCTGAAGTAGCTCACCGATGTGCATGAAATCCGTCAGTAAACGATCGCCATTCTGCTCTTCCAACCAACGTTCGGCGAGATGACGCTTACTCATCACACTGCGCAGCATCGGCAATACACCACGTTCAATCCACAGTTGTCGATAGGCTTTAAACTCATTGACTGCGTTTTCCCAAACCACTTCGTCATTGTTGAGTGCATCTAGGCTGGCAGCATCGAAAGCAAATAAGGGCGACGCTAAACAGGCGCGCAAAGTACGATCATCGTCTGGGGTTAATACCGCTTGCAATAGGCGTTGGAGATCCTGCGCGACATCACTGCTAAAAACGCTATCACGATTTGAAAGATAAACACTGGCAATCCCTTGTTCGGCGAGCGCTTGTTTGATCATCCGCCCTTCGTTACCCGTACGCACTAATACAGCAATATCGCCAGCTTGAACTATTTTTTGGCCTTTGCCCGTTTCAAAATACGCTTGATGGTGCTGCGCCGCACTCAAAATGGTTTGAATGTGACTCGCACACGCTTTAGCCATACAGGATAGGTATTCATTTTTTGGAAGTGGCTTATCGGCCTCTTGCAGCCAGTAAGTTAATGCCGGTTGACTCAGCCCGTTAAGTAACCATTGTCGCTTATCCGCATTCGGGCTAGCGGCAACAGGCAAAAACGGAATGTCTTGATCATACATAAAAGGGCTAGCAGATGAGCTAAATAACTGGTTAACCGCGCTCACCATCTGCGCACTAGAGCGCCAGTTAGTGCCTAACGTGTAATGCGCACTGACCTGCTGACGAGCTTTGATGTACGTGAAAATATCCGCCCCCCGAAAACCATAAATCGCCTGTTTCGGGTCGCCAATCATCAATAAACCACACTCTGCTTTGGGGAGATAAATTCGGCTGAAAATGCTGTATTGCAGCGGATCGGTATCTTGAAACTCATCAATCATCGCTACTGGATAAAGTGTGCGAATCCGCTCAGTCAGTAAACCAAGCTGATCGTGATCAATCGCCGCCGATAACTGAGTTAACAGATCATCAAACGATAACCACTGTTTTTGCGCTTTGGCTTCAGCGAGCCGCTCTCGACAATGGAGGATCGCGTGGGCCAATAATGGCGCAGCTAAACTGATCGGCGTTTGTAAAAACTGCTCAATAATCGTAAACAGAGCATGTTGGGGGGGATTGCCTTTTTTAGCTTTAGCCTCCAGCGCACTTTGAGCAAAGTCTGATAATTCACTGGGTAAATCGAACTGATGGTGAGGCTGATTTGCCCACACATTCAACAACTCTAGCCGTGTCAATAGCGCTTTTTTAGTCGCGGCATGTAAATCAGAGTCTTGAATCGATGAAGGGAGATCGCGACATGACGCCAACCATTGCTGTTTCAAATCAGCAATCCGTGATAAGCCATCGTGATAAAGTGCCGTTAAATCACCCTTCATGGCTTCAACCGATAGCGTTAGCGGAGCCCCCGTTAAATAACCACCAATTTTATCCAATAAGGCTTGTGGCGAGGGCCACAAACGACGGACTTCGGCCGCCAGGTTCAATGGTAATGGATAAAACTGACGACGCCAATAATCGGCCACGACTTGCGCTTTCAACTGGCTTTCATCGGTGACAAATTCGTTACTAAATCGGCTTCCTGATTCAAAGGCATTTTGCGTCAGCATCCGCTGACAAAAACCATGAATCGTATAAACGGCGGCTTCATCCATTTGTCGTTCGGCTTGCAGTAATACTTTTGCGACCCCAGGTCGATCGGCATAATCGGCCAACAAACCTTGAATGACGGGATCATCACTAGAACCACGTAAAAAAGCGATTCGCGCCTGATGGATCCGCTGACGAATGCGATCGCGCAATTCAGCGGTTGCCGCTTCGGTAAACGTCACCACCAAAATTTGATCAACCGTCAGCGGCGTTGGATGACGAGTGTCTGCATTACCATGGCCCAGCAGCAAACGTAAATATAAAGCCGCAATGGTAAAAGTTTTTCCAGTTCCTGCCGATGCTTCAATCAATCGCGCGCCATGCAATGGAAAAGTAAGCGGATCTAACGGTGTCACCACCGCTGGTGAAGTGATACTCATAACTCGTTAACCTTTGAATGCACGGGTGTGTACCAGCACACCGATGTAAGACGAAACCCCAATAACGATCTAAACGTAAGCTGGCTTTGCATCATCCGATTAATGCTCAACATCTGCCGCTTGCTGAGCCGCAAGTCTGGGTCCTTGAATGACTAAACTGGCCAATAACCGGACTTGCTCAGCTAACTCTTCATGCCATTGTGGCCAAATACGCGCAATATAAACATTACTGCCTTCACCACGAGTCATATAGCCATCATGAAAAGTCTCCGCCATTTTTTTCAGTGATTTTTCGCGATCATCGATCCACTTTCCACGGCTAAACCCCGCTTCAATACTGGCTAATGCGGTATTAGGAAAATACGCCAACGGTTCGGTCATGCCTTGATAAAATAAACGCACTAACTCCGTCAGTAATGCCTTGGCGTGATCGGCATCCGCGATGGGGGGATAAACCCAATGCTGCACGCCTTGTTTGCGATCGTAACCAATCACATGAGTCGGTTTATTGATTCCCATTGCGGCAAGAGCAAGATGATCGATCCACGCCGCGAGATAATGCTGAGCACGAATCGCACCACTGCGATAACGCATTAATCCAGCTTGATAATTCTTAGTCAGCCAGCCAGTCAGTTGAACCGATTTGCCCTCACCGAATAAATCAAAACGCAGATTGAGCTCTTGATCATCAAGTGGTGAGTGACATAAGAAACCGATTTTCTCCGCTAGCGCTTGAGCTTGTGCACGATTGGTCTCAAATTCTAGCTCGCCAAAGGCACCGATCGGTAATTTACCCTGCGCCCGCTGCTCAACCAATACACGTTCGATCGCATGTTCAGAATTCGGCTGCTCAAGAAAAACATCAAGGAGTTGATCGCGTAATTGATAACTCTCTAGCCCATCCAAAGTAAAAGGCTCTGCATCTTCCATCACTGGCTGCGGCGCTTCAAAGGTGACTTTCAGTCGGCGATTAAAAAAGTATTGCACTGGCAAACGCCAAAAACGTTGTAGCTCTACAAGCTCTAAATTCAGAGGATATGTTGCCTCAATTAAGTAATCACTGAGCGCACGATTAAATTCACCACGGGATTGTCCCTGACGATTAGCCGCAGGTAGCCACTCTTTAGCGTAACTGCCGGGTTGGGTCAAAAATGCGTCTGGACTGAACGGGACCATGGCATGAGTTGTGGTTAACGCATCAACCAATCGTTCCGCCGACCGATCACTGCTCAACGATTGATCGCCCTGCAAGCAGTAATTTTGTTGGCAATACTCCATTAACTCTGCGACTAAAACTGAAGGGACACGTTCAGTATTGTCTTGAATCGAACGACCAACGTAACTGATGTACAACGTTTTTTGTGCCGAGAGCAACGCCTCTAAAAATAGGTAGCGATCATCATCTCTCCGCGAGCGATCCCCCGCTCGTGGACGTCCATTGATTAAATCAAAACCATCTTTCGGCATGGTTCGCGGATACACACCATCGTTCATGCCCAATAAACACACCGTTTTAAAGGGGATCGATCGCATCGGCATTAAGGTACAAAAGTTCACTTGTCCTGCCAAAAAGCGCTGGCTGACTCGTGTACCTAATAATTTGTTGCGTAGATACTGGATGATGATACTCGGTGCCAGTGCTTGATCGTATTTAGCATCCGCCAGTTGTTGTTTTAATTGCGCTAAGGTATCGCGAATCGATTTCAGCGCCAGCTCACCTTGCAGATCAACCACAAAAAAGTCATCCAGTAGCTCCCCTAACAGCGCTCGCCACTGTTCAATACTCTGAGTGTTGGCGAGCCGCTCACGGTAATCACTCACTCTCTGAATAAAATGCGCCAATTTGCCCGCCAGATCCGCATTCAATCCTTGCACTTCATTGTAAGGCGCTAAAGCCAGTTCGCCTTGCTCAAATAAGCCCGCAGAGGGCGGCATGGCATAACCGAGTAACATCCGCTCAACGCCAAATTGCCAAGTATTTTGTTCGGTTGGCGGCAGTTCAAATTGATCTGCCGTACGAGCATTTAGCCCCCAGCGAATCCCAGACGCTTCTACCCATAATTTTGCTTGCGCGAACTCTTGCTCATTAAGCGCAAACTTAGCCATCATCGCTGGCGTTTCGAGTAACTCCAGTAACTCTGAGGCTAAGCAACGTGATTCTGGCAAACTAACCAAATGCATAAATGCACTTAAGATAGGACTTTCTTGATCGGCTGTGCGATCTGAAATGGCATAAGGGATATAACGCTCACCAGGCGCATTGCCAAATACGGCGCTAATCGCTGGACTATAGGCATTGATATCCGCCACCATAACAATAATGTCACGCGGTTTTAAATCTGGATCAGCATCAAACATGGCCAGCAGTTGATCGTGCAAGACTTCCACTTCTCGCATTGGACTATGGCAGACATGAAGCGAGAGAGAAAAATCATCAACCTCGATGATCTGTTTGTGCAGGCTATTATCAAGTTGCTGATCATCTTGATGTTCTTCTAAATGCAAAATATCCGCTTGCAGATGATGCAGTAAACTATCCCGAGCAGGGGCCATAAACAGCTCCAGCTCTTCGCAATCCAATAGCGACAGCAAATAGAGATTATCACGGCCCAATTTGCCCATCGAGGCTAATAAACCATTGCCGACCGAAGCTTCGTTATGCTGCTCATCAACAAGATTCGCTTCAATGCCTCCTTTCAGTGGCGATCGCTGACCTTCAACGTGGATTGCATTGGCTTGTAACGCTAAAGTTTTACGCTGTCGACTGTCCAGCTTAGCGAGGGTTTTTCGATCGCGAATATCCCCCCAATAGTGCTGACAAGGGTTGGTAAACATTAGGTGGACATCTATCTGCTCACCTAATGCCTTTAGTGCATCAAGATAACGGGGAGGAAGAGAGGCGATACCAAAAATAAATAACCGCTTGGGTAACAGACGGGTATCTAATGCCCCCTCTGCCAATTGCTCAATAAAGCTTTGATACAGATTGCCACGATGATAATGGGACTGACCTTGATAGACAGTGTCTTGATATAAGGCTTGCCACAATATTGGCTGCCAAGGATGCTCGTCATCGAGTTCTTTAACGACCTCCCCCGCTTCCCACTGAGCGATCCAATCCGGACGATACACCAAATAACCATCGAAAATATCGGCAATTTTCTCTGCCAATTGGTATAGCTTAGAGTGATCGTCGTCTTGCTCAAGATAGCGTTGCAGGGCAGTGAATTGTGGATGAGTGAGTAGGTTTGGCAGCAGACGCATTAACTTCCACGTCATTGCTTCTTTATTAAATGCACTGCGCTGTGGTACCTGAGGCAAGACTTGGGTAAACATCTCCCAAATAAAACTGGCCGGTAATGGAAACTCAAGATTCGCAGCCACTCCCAGCTCTTTGGCTAACGCCATCTTTAGCCATTGCGACATGCCCGAGCTTTGTACCAAGATTTTTTCTTTGTCAAACGGGTGCGCTAACGGGTCGTTTTTGATCAACTGCACTAACAGCGTTTTGAGGATTTCAACGTTATTCGAATGATAAACGGTAAACACAATGCACTCACACTACTCTGCCCTTAATGAAGGTTCAGAGTAGCATAAGTGCCGTTAACTGGATAATTTTCCTCGGGTCTGCTAACCCTAATGCATGACGATTATCCCGCCTGACCAGCCAATGAACGAGCTGGAAAATAGAACATCAAGTAACGTAGCGCTACGTATCCAACCACCACGGTCGCCACGATCAGTTCAAAGCTGGCAAGGGCATGTATCTGCTGTACATAGTGAGGGGCGATATTTACGCTTTCCATCCAATGAGCGGTTTTAAACAGCGCCGTGGCACCAATCACCATTGGAAAGGTAAACGCGGCATAACCTGGGCTAAAAGGTAAACGCAGTAATTGAGTGAACGCGAGGTAAATAATCGCCGTCATCAACACCGCAATACCAAACAGTAAAGCAATGATCACCGGGGAAGGCTCAGCGGTAACCGTTAAATAACCCGCCAAAGAGAGACTCGCTGGCGCTGCCAAGATCGCTAAGGTGGGTTTAGCCGCATCTGGCACTTGATGGGTAAACATGAAACGATAAATCATCATCGGTAACATTACCGCATAAGCCAACATACCAAAGATTAAGGTTACATGAGCAATCGGAGCCAATAGCGGGTTACCAGAAAATGACACGTCAGCCACAATGATCCCCACGGGTGGCACGAACCAACTCGGCACCATATGATGCAGTTCAAACGCTTTAGCACGATGATAAACAAAGCTCACCAAGAAAATGACATGCAGCAACACCGCCAGTAACCACAGTCCATCACCGAAAAATGGTGAAAATTGGCCCACCGAATGAGACACCACCATACACGCCATCGCAAAAGTCGGCACGACGCTGCCCACCACTGGGTGCGCCAAATCTTGGCGGAGTAAATGATTATGCAAAAGAAACTTAAACGCTAAAACAATCAATAACACACTGGCTAGCGCAGCGCCAAGCCACTGACCGTAGCCTTGTAAATTGGCAAGGTTTTCCCAGCTCCAACCTAAACTGGCAATACCTAATGCCAATCCTGCCATGGGAGTGGGCGCTCCCATCACTTTTGTTTTTGCTGCTTGAATCATACTCACCTCAACACGGCTTATTATCGCAATACGCGCATGATACCCTTGCTTAATGTTTGAATATATCTGATTATTTATAACCTACGTTCGATAAAACTAAACAACCTATGGCCAGCCCGATTTCGCTCAAACAACTCAATGTGTTTATGACCATCACCCAACACAAAACGCTAACCGAAGCCGCAGACGCTCTGTTTCTCTCTAAAGCAGCGGTGAGTTCAGCTTTAGCGGAATTGGAGAAACACTTAGGACATGCGCTGTTTGATCGAGTCAACAACCGGTTAATCCTTAATCAAGAAGGACAAAAACTATTGCCTTTGGCCGATGAATTGCTGGGACGCGCCAAAGATCTGCATCATCTGTTTGATCAGCAAAATACCCTCTCTGGGCAATTACGGATTGGAGCCAGTGACACGATTGGCAACCAGTTAGCGCCTTATTTAATTAGCGTCTTTCGCTCCCAATACGATCATCATGCACAAAGCCTATTTATTTCTAATTCAGCACTGATTTGTCAAAAACTGGTCGATTATGAGTTAGACGTTGCTTTAATCGAGGGCAAGACCCTGCATCCCCAATTGATTTCGCGTCAATTTGGTCAAGATGAAATGTGTATTATCTGCGCCCCTGATCATCCGCTCGCCAAAAAATCAACGTTAACGCTCAGCGATTTTGAACAGAGCCAGTGGGTGCTAAGAGAGGCCGGTTCTGGTTCTCGAGAATTTTTTATGCGCGTCGTTGCGCCGCGTATTGAGCAATGGCAAGAGAGTTTCGAGCTCAATACCACCGAAGCATTGATTAACAGTGTCTCAGCTGGATTAGGCCTCGGTTGTTTGTCACAGCTGGCGGCCCACTGCGCGTTACAAGATGGGCGAGTCAAGCAACTGACTGTCCCTCTCGATATGCAACGGCGTTTTTGGGTGTTGGTGCATAAAGAAAAGTACCAAAGTCCGCTGTTGAAAAGCTTTATCGCCTTTTGTCATCAATCCAATGCCTAGCCTCTCAGTTTGATGGCTTCATCTAGACTTTATTGAATAAAAACTGTATAAAAAGCCAGTAATTATTTAGCACAACATAGAGGATGAACCATGGCCGTCATCGTTAAGTACGTGGTGGAGCGCAACGGAGAAGAGAAAATGACTTTTACCTCGAAAGCCGAAGCTGATGCTTATGACAAAATGCTCGATATGGCAGATGAGCTGTTCGAATTATTAGGTAAAAGCGCTCTGATTGAAGATGAAAGTAAACAAGAAGAGTTAGCGCTGTTCTTGGCACAGAACAAAGAAGACGTGCTGGTCGCGCTCGGTGCCAAGCGCAAGCCTACGCCACCGAAAAAACCGAAAGCGGTCGAGAGTGATGACTCTGTCGACGATGCTGCTTAACTGACTCTGACCGCTGCCTAGCAGCGGTTTTTTATCCTAGAAAGGATATCTATCGCTAAAAAGACAGACGATATCGTTCGATGGACGGATAACGTATTGCACCTTTCCTCTGAATAAAACTCTCTTTAAGATAACAAATCATCTTACGGTCATTGACCACGAAATTGACACCACCAAAATGGAGAACTCATAATGGCGAATTTTGCCCTAGGCTTTGGTACGGCCACACTCAATCGTGACGGAAAAATCATTGAGGCATTTTTCCCTCATCCAGTTCTAAATCCAAGTGATGATTTAATCAAAGTATTAGCTGATATTTGCAATTATCAATCGGGGAATCAAGTAGTTGAGATCTTACCAGAGCAATGCGGTCAACTGGCTCATGCCTTTGCGACTCATGGTCAAGCGGACAATGCCGCTTTTGCCAGCAAGGCCGCGCTGTCTACTCAACCACTGATTTTGGTGGTGCTCGCTAGCGATCAACAACCAAGCTCAATCGCTGAAGGCTTTTTAAAACTACAGCTTATCTCTCATCGTCTCGTGCAACCACACGGCACAGTACTGGATGGCATTTTTGGTCTATTGCATAACATTGCTTGGACCAATGAAGGCCCGATTGATTTGCCAGAGCTTGCCGAGCGTCAAATCGAAGCTCGCCTTGCTGGGCGTCAGTTAAACGTCGATTGCGTCGATAAGTTTCCGAAAATGGTCGATTACATTGTCCCAACGGGTGTACGTATTGCTGATACCGCTCGCGTTCGTCTTGGCGCACATGTTGGCGAAGGGACGACTGTCATGCATGAAGGTTTTATCAACTTTAATGCGGGTACCACAGGGGTTAGCATGGTGGAAGGACGAATTTCCGCTGGGGTTGTTGTCGGTAATGGCTCTGATATTGGTGGCGGTGCGTCAATCATGGGCACCTTATCTGGCGGCGGCAAAGTGGTGGTTTCGATTGGGGAGAACTCACTACTTGGCGCCAACGCCGGTCTTGGTTTCCCACTTGGCGATCGCTGCACGGTAGAATCCGGTCTGTACGTGACTGCTGGCACCAAAGTGCGCATGCTCGATAACCAAGGTCAAGAAGTTGAGATCATCAAAGCACGCGAGCTAGCAGGTGTCTCTGACCTGTTATTCCGCCGCAATTCGATCACCGGTCAAATCGAGTGTTTAGCCAATAAATCAGCGGTTGAGCTAAACAGTGAGTTGCATAGCAATAACTAAGTTTCATCCAATGAGTTCAACGGCTTAACCCGTTCGATTATCCAAACAAAGGCTAGCGTCAGCTAGCCTTTGTTATTGCACTATTGTTCGCTGATGAACCGAATTAACGGGCAATATTGGCTGGGCTAATCACCACACAAGCGGTTTGCTTTTGCTTACCAAAACCGATGATCTGAGACAGGGCTTTTTTACCAACCGGAACATACGCCGAAGCCATCGCATGCTGTTCAGATTCCGCATGAGGATCGTGGAAAAAGAAAAACTTTTCACTCATGCCACTTAAAATGATCCAATGAGGTTCTTTTTTGCCATCAAACCGATAGGTGCTAATCAACAATAATACGCAAGCCCCTTGTGTCACCCACGCTTCCAGTTGCTCCTGAGTGGGTGGAGCATCAATCATCGCCACATCTTGATGAGCCAGTTGCTCACAAAAATCCAGATGCACTAACTCAATCACCTGTTTTTTATTGAGGTCTCGGACACTATCAATGAAAGGGGTACTTTGTGATTGGCTCCATAACTCGACATGAAAACCTCGTTTCGCTGCTGCTAACGCTAGGCCTTGGCCACTACAGCCACCGTGCCCCGCCGCCATGAAAATCGTCGTCGCTTCTCGCCATAACTGAAGCTCTTGGGTGCGACTCAGTTCAAAAGAGGGTCGTAAACAAGAGAAACTCATCAATAAGCAAGCGGCACCACAGGTGAAGGGTGTGGTTTGCACATAAAGGGGCATCGGTAGCAAAATTTTAGGTCCATGAGGAGTCAAACGTTTTTGCATCCGACGACCATCACATAAATCGTCGTAATAGTGGATCAAACACTTCAAAGTGCGATAACCCATTTTTTCATATAATTTTATTGCGACTATATTGTCTTCACGAACTTCTAGCCGTAATGTAGTGAAACCTTGATCAAGAGCAGCACGCTCGCATTGTTCAACTAACGTTTGAGCAATCCTCCGTCCTCTGAAATCAGGTTTAACGGCAATCGAATACAACCTTGAGAGCTGTGTACCTTGATGAAATAGTAGCAATGCATATCCAGCTAACTCCGTACCGGAATCGGCGACAAAAATCACCGAATGGCTAGAATGTAAAAAACGCTTCATTTGACGAGGAGAAATTTTATCTCCATCAAACAGCTGTTGTTCTAACGCATTAAGCGCAGCGAGATCAGTACTTTTCGCAAGACGAAAGTCCATACGACGTCCTTACAGGATGAAAAGAGTGGTTGGCAAGATTGTGACTCAATAATAGACCTATTGATTTAGGAAGAATATAGCGATGGCAAACCTTTTAATCGTGACCGATCAGGCCAGTGACTGGCAACAGTATTTCCCTTCAGAACAAGTCGTCAGCGTTGATCAATATTTAGATGCTGACTGGAAAGCTTCACAGCGCAGCGTACAGGTGGTGAACCTTTGTCGCGATTATGATTACATGAGTACGGGATATTACTGCTCTCTGTTAGCTGAAGCCCGTGGACATCGAGTGATCCCACGTGTAATGGCAATTAACGATATTAACCAGCCGTTTTTACTGTCCTCTGGACTCTTAAAACTTAACAAGCTGTGCAAAAATATCGACTCTATCCACTGTAAAATCTACTTTGGACGCACACCAGAAGCTGGTCTAGAAAAACTGGCTCAGCGCCTGTTCGAACAGTTTATGGTGCCAGTAATTGAACTGAAAATGACCAAAATTCAGGGACAATGGCAAATTCACAGTATTGCGCCATTCCCTTTTCAAGATCTGCAAGACAGTGAACAAGATTTCTTCATTGAGTCATTAGAGCTGTTCTCAAGTAAAATCTGGCGCAGACCGAAACAAGAGAAGAAGTATCGCTACGATATCGCGATGTTGGTCGATGAAGAGGAGAAAATGCCGCCTTCCGATCCTTCTGCATTGAAGCGTTTTCGTCGCGCCGCCAATCGCTTAGGTATGAACTTAGAATTGATCTCCCCTGATGATTTGTCGCGTTTGGGCGAGTTTGATGGCCTATTCATTCGCGCCACCACTAATATTAGCAACTACACCTATCGCTTTGCGAAAACAGCGGAAAAAATGGGCCTGATCGTGATGGATGATTCAGAATCGATCATGAAATGTACCAATAAGGTATTTTTGACCGAGTTACTGCAACGTAATAAAGTTCCTGCGCCTAAGAGTGTTATCGTACAAGGGTTTGATAACGATTGGAAAAGCTACTTGATGGGACAACTGGATTTCCCTATGGTGCTGAAAATCCCCGATGGTGCTTTTTCTCGCGGTGTGGTTAAAGTTCGTAATGAGCAAGAGCTTGAAAAAGAAGCCAATGCGTTATTTAGCAAAAGCGCGCTGATCCTAGCTCAAGCTTTTATGCCGACTGATTTTGATTGGCGAATTGGCGTCATGAACCGCCAAGCGATTTATGCCTGTAAATACATGATGAGTCGTGGACACTGGCAAATTTATCAGCACCACAGCAGTGGCCGAGTCTCATCGGGTGGGTTTGAAACCTTCGATTTAAAGCAGGTGCCTAAATCGGTGGTGGATGTGGCGGTAAAAGCGGCAAACTTGATCGGTAGTGGTCTGTATGGCGTCGATCTTAAAGAGATCGATGGACAGGTTTATGTGATTGAAGTCAATGATAACCCGAGCATTGATCATCAAGTTGAAGATGCGATTCTCGGCGATCTGCTCTACGATCGTATCATGACAGAATTCTTACGCCGTATTCAGATGCGTGGTTTTTAGTTTATTCTGATTCGATGAACACTTTTCCCCAAGTGATGTTGATAACTCATCACTTGGGTTTATTTTATCAAGGACAAGGATTCTCAATGGATTTTCTTCTCGATCATTGGTCTTTTGCCACAACTCCTACGATACAACTCTCTCTGCATCCCCAAAAAATTGAAGCGGACCACTGGTACCACTGCCAACGAGATAAAGCTGGGTTGCGTGAATGGCTAATCGATAATGCCATTCCTCTCTCTATCGTCGATAGTTTACTCGCCGAAGATACTCGACCTCTATTTGAACAGTACGACGAACAGCATTTTCTGCTGATTCTACGAGGGGTTAATTTGAATGATAATGCCGACCCTTCTGATATGCTCAGCGTGCGAATTCTCTATTATCATGGCGCCTTAATTACCAGCCGTAAAATATCTTCAAAAACCATTAATTTAATTAGCCAAGCACTACAAAAAGGCAATGGACCGAAAAATCTTGCTGAGGTAATACTCGCCATCATTGATGGGCTGAGCAAAAATATTGATGATTATCTCGATACGGTGGAAACCAAAATTGCTCAATTTGAAAGTGAAACCGAACTGAGTGAGCAATTAATCCAAACTCATAAAGCGCTGCTAAAAATTAAGCGATTTATAAAACCTCAACAATACGCCCTTGAAGATTATCAAACCGGCCAAATTGCGATAGCCAAAAGCAAACAATTGAATTTACGTCATAGCGTAAATACCATTACTCGGATTAATGAAACCTTAGATTTTTTCCTGAGTGAGTTGGATATTATTAAAGGGGAATTGCGTCAGTATCACGCTGAAAAAATGAATCAAAACACTTACTTATTTTCAGTCATTACGGCAATTTTTCTACCTGCGACATTCCTGACTGGCTTACTTGGGGTCAATGTCGGAGGTATACCAGGCACCGACTCTCCTATCGCTTTTGGGGTCTTTTGTGCTGGTCTGCTTGCTATTTTTGTGATGGAATTTTGGATATTGCGCCGTTTGCGTTTTTTAACCAATTAAATGGGGACTCACTATGTATATTTTCGGTTACGGAAGCTTAATGAACTCAGCTTCGCGTCAACTGACAGGCCAAACCGGACAAGCGATTCCAGCGATTGTTCATGGTTTAGTGCGTTATTGGGGAAAAGTGGATGATAGCTATCTGATTTCACCTTTAGTGGTTAACCCGGGACAAGGCCAAGTGAATGGCGTACTGCTCGAAATCGATGAGGCTGGATTGGCTGAATTTGATCGCCGAGAACGTGGATATCAACGTATCGCACTTTCTCATCAACAAATAGACTGTCAGCATCCTCTTAAAACCGATCAAGCGATTTGGGTCTATGTCACCGAACAATATCAGCCCCCTTGTCCACGCAGTCCGATTGTCCAAACTTACGTTGATACCGTGCTCGCCGGGTGTTTGGAAGTTTCTGAGGCGTTTGCTCGCCATTTTGTCGAACATACCTTAGGCTGGCAAGCACCATGGGAAAATGATCGGTCCATGCCTAAATATGGCAACTTAGCCGGTGTCAACGCCACTGACCTTGAACACATCGATCAACTGATTGCTCAGGTTCGTTAAATATTCAATTCGCGCTTGGGACGATGAACAAAATGTGGGAAATATTCATACGCTTTTTTACGCTCGGTTGGATAAGTTTTGGCGGCCCAGCGGCGCATATTGGCTACTTTCGACACACGTTTGTTGAAAAATTGAAGTGGATGAGCGATCAACAATATGGACAGATCGTCGCTTTAAGTCAGTTTTTACCCGGCCCAGGTTCAAGTCAAGTTGGCTTCGCGATCGGCTATCAGAGAGGCGGATTACCGGGCGCTGGTTTAGCCTTTATTGGCTTTACTCTCCCTTCGATCATACTAATGGTATTACTCGCCACTTTCAGCCGCTATTGGCTTGATACATCACAATATGCACTACTGATCCATGGATTAAAACTGCTCGCTGTCGTGGTCGTTGCCGAGGCAACATGGGGGATGTATCAAAACTTTTGCCGAACAAAAACTACCGCCAGCTTAGGTCTGTTTAGTGCGGTCATTTTGTTGTGTTTTCCCGGTATCTTAGCGCAAATCTTGGTCATAATCCTTGCTGCCATCATCGGCATGAAGTGGCTAAAAAATCCGTTTGCCACGACAAGTCTCATTCCATTTCGACCAACGTGGTGGCCTTTAGTTTTATTTGTAGCGATTTTATTTGGCCTACCATGGCTAGTCAGCTCCAGTGCGAGTTTAATGTTATTCGAACAATTTTTTCATGCTGGTAGCTTAGTATTTGGTGGCGGCCATGTCGTCATGCCTCTGTTGCAAAATTTGTTAGCCGATCAAATAAGCAGCGATACTTTCCTTACTGGTTATGCCGCCGCTCAAGCGGTACCGGGGCCAATGTTTACACTAGCAACGTATCTGGGTTACTACTTGCTACCCGCATCGCCGATCACCGGTGCCATCATCGCTACCATCGGCGTCTTTTTACCGGGATTTTTACTGCTTTTAGGCGTGCTCAAACACTGGCAAAATCTTGCTAATATTCCCTCCGTTTCAGGTGCTCTCACCGGAGTCAACGCATCTGTAGTCGGATTATTACTCGCTGCTCTTTATCAACCAGTGTTTATCAGTGCAGTATTCAACGCTTGGGACGTTGCTTTACTACTGATCGGTTTATGGTTACTTAAAATTATGAAGTGGCCCATTCTTGGTTTAGTCATGTTCTATTTGTTAACGGCACTTATTCGTGGCGTTTTGTAACAAAAAGAAGTGATTTTTTGCACATCAAACAAGGTGAATTCTAAGGGATCGCCTAGACTTACTAGAGACGATGATGACACCACCGCAAGGAGGGCGCATGAACACGCACCATGAAGGAGAAAAACCCAGCTTCTTTGCTAAAGTGGGCACACTCAACCAACAGTTAACCGATATCCATCAACGGATGCTAACGGTAGAGCCAAATATCGCTCGTATCTCCTTCGCTCTATTCGATGAAGAGAGCAACGAGTTAAAAACTTATGCTCATAGTGATAATCAAGGGAGTGAGCTACTCCATTACTCACTCTCGCTCGATAATCTGCCAAGTTTAAAAGCGTGTGCACAATCTGCTGAAGTTCGCTATCTCAATGATATTTCAGTCGAAGTTAATCATACCACTCCACATAGCCAATGGTTATTTGAACAAGGTTTTCAATCCTCAATGACCTTACCGGTTTACCATGATCAAACGTTCATTGGTTTTATTTTTTTAAATTCAAAACAAAAAAATACCTTTAGTCCAGAAAAATACGCACAACTCAAATCGTTTATCGATATTGTACGTTTTGTCGTCAGCTCAGAATACGATTTGGTTCAATCGCTACTCAATGCAACCAAAGCCATTAACGCTAAATCGCCTGAACACTGGTTAGATTCAAAAGAACACAAAGAACGAATTAGTCGTTATGCGCGTGTCATAGCTCTAGAAGTAGCAGCGGTCTACCAATTGGATGATGAGGTAATAGAGAATAT
Organism: Vibrio sp. A11; assembly: GCF_013048705.1. Classification (NCBI taxonomy): domain Bacteria; kingdom Pseudomonadati; phylum Pseudomonadota; class Gammaproteobacteria; order Vibrionales; family Vibrionaceae; genus Vibrio; species Vibrio sp. A11. The sequence goes on from NZ_VHSI01000009.1 coordinate 28,240, forward strand.
CAGCCAGTTTTCTAAATGCCATGATATTGGCAAACTGGCCATTCCGGCAGAATTACTGAATAAACCTTGTTCACTCGGTCAGGATGAAAGACAGCAACTCAATCAACACATCGAAAAAGGCATTGAGATCATCAATGATATTATTGATGATATTGGCGCTCCAGAACATCCAAGTATCGCCGTACTCAAAGAGATTGTTGCCTACCACCATGAGTTTCTTGATGGTAGTGGCTATCCTTATGGCTTAACCCAAGAAGCCATTCCTATCTCAGCTCGCATTATTGCTGTCGCCAATATTTTCGATGCACTAACAAGCCATCGCCCCTACAAACAAGCTTGGTCTGTTCCATTTGCCTTGTTGGAACTAGAAAAAATGGTCGTATCCGGTAAGCTAGATAAACACTGCGTTAACGCGCTGCGTTATCATCAAGATTATTTAAAGCGGGTTAGCGAGACTTATCCAGAACTCGATCCGAAAGATAGAGAATCCCCAGCGTCTTAATTTGAGTAATTTTTGTGAGGTATCACTCTGTTGTCATTAACAAATGTGAGTTAATTAACCTTCATCACTCCTATAGCCATGCTACTATTTACAAAATTTTAACATAAATAGAATAGCCATTGCCTCATACATGGAGTTAGAGAATGAATCCGTTAACAAATCTAAGTCAAACTAAGTGCGCTCTCCCCCCCCCTAATGAAATGATCTTAACTTGGGCGCAAACTCGCCCCAACGACGTTTACTTGAAACAAATTATTAATCGGCAGTTTGTTGAATACACCTTCGCTCAAGTCGCTGATCAAGCACTACGTCTCGTTTCAGCACTACGCGCCTTAGGGGCTGAACCTGGTGATAAAGTGGCGCTTATATCAAAAAACTGCGCCGAGTGGTTCATATGTGATTTAGCAATCATGCTCGGTGACTATGTCAGTGTGCCCATTTTCCCTACTGCCGGCGCTGACACCATTGAATATTGTGCGAGTCATAGTGAAAGTAAAATAATCATTGTCGGTAAATTAGACGACAGTAAAGCCACCGCCCAAGTTTTAGCTAAAATGCCAGAGCTGATCAGTATCGCTCTACCTTACGCTTCAGCACCAGCGTGCCACCATCAATATCTAGACTTAATTGCTCAGTATCCCCCAAGTGAAGAACGGCCTGAACATTATGATGATAAACTGATGTCGATTGTTTATACCTCAGGAACCTCAGGCGTACCAAAAGGTGCCATGCTAACCTACGGTGCTTTTGCTTGGGCAGTACAACAATTGATTGCTCAAATCGGTATTCAAAAAGATGATCGCCTGTTTTCTTATTTGCCTCTCGCACACATCACCGAACGTGTTTACATTCTTGGCACGTCAATTCAAGGTGGTGTTTTAACCGCTTTTCCCGAGTCACTTGATACGTTTATTGAAGATGTGAAAATGCATCGCCCAACGTTGTTTATCTCAGTACCAAGGCTATGGACTTTGTTCCAACAGCGTATTCAAGACAAACTTCCGCAGAAAAAGCTGAATATTCTGCTCAAAATCCCTTTTATAAATAGCTTAATTAAACGCAAATTAGCGGATGGTTTAGGGTTAGATCAAGCACGAGTCCTTGGTTGTGGCTCAGCCCCAGTCTCTCCTGCCTTGTTAGAGTGGTACCACAGCCTTGGCTTAAATATTACTGAAGCATGGGGAATGACCGAATCATTTGCCTACAGTACGATCAATTACCCCTTCCGGGCCGATAAAATAGGAACGGTTGGCCATGCTGGACCAGGAGTTCGCTTAAAAATTACCGATGACGGTGAGATACTCGTTCATAGTAAAGGGGTATTTTCTGGGTACTACAAAAATGACATTGCTTCCAAAGAAGCTTTTGATGCTCAAGGTTGGTTACACACTGGAGACTTAGGTTCAATAGACTCTGATGGTTATCTTACGATCCAAGGACGAATCAAAGATACGTTTAAAACAGCCAAGGGTAAGTTTGTTTCTCCCGTCCCCATTGAGAAAAAATTGTATGAATACAGCCGAGTAGAAATGCTGTGTTTAATTGGCTTAGGGCTGCCAGCGCCGATACTTTTGGTTGTACCGCATAATTTCTCTGATTTTGATCGAGAGCGTTATGAACGCACGACGAAACGCGTTATCGAAAAAATGAATACTAAACTCGAATCTCATGAGCAGATAAAAGGCGTATTGATGATCAAAGATCCGTGGAGCATCGATAATGGTATTCTTACGCCAACACTAAAGATAAAACGTCATGTCTTAGAGCAAAAATATCATGACGTTGGCCAGAATTGGCCTAAAGACAAACTCGTGGTTTGGGAAGAGTAATCTCACTAACTGTCCTTCTTTAGAACAGTGAAAAACGATGATCAAAGTAAAAACTTAGTGATCCATCTTACTACTGAAAACTTTGCCCCTATTATCATCAGTTAGGATTGGGGGTATTTTAGTTTTTCTCTTTTTCATCTTGTACAACATAAAACGCAGCAAACAAAACGCCCCGAACAGCATTCACTGTTCGGGGCGTTTTTAGCGCTTAAAGTGAAGAATTATTTCTTCTCTTTTTTCGCTTTAGCTTCAGCAATAACGGTTTCTGCTACGTTAGCTGGACATGGTGCATAGTGTGAGAACTCCATAGAGAACTGACCACGACCAGATGTCATTGTACGTAGAGAACCGATATAACCAAACATTTCAGATAGTGGGATATCCGCTTTAACACGAACACCAGTCACACCAGCTTCTTGGTCTTTGATCATACCACGACGACGGTTCAAGTCACCGATAACGTCACCAACGTGATCGTCTGGAGTGAACACGTCAACTTTCATGATTGGCTCAAGAAGTTGTGGGCCAGCTTTAGGCATTGATTGACGGAATGCACCTTTCGCTGCGATTTCAAATGCAATTGCAGATGAGTCAACGGCGTGGAAGCCACCATCAAACAGTTCAACTTCGACGTCTAAGGTTGGGAAACCAGCAAGAACACCTTCTTGCATCATACCTGCAAAACCTTTCTCAATCGCTGGCCAGAATTCCTTAGGAACGTTACCACCAACAACAGTTGAAGTGAATTTGAAGCCTGAGTTTGGCTCGCCTGGTTTGATACGGTAATCGATCTTACCAAACTGACCAGAACCACCAGACTGTTTCTTATGCGTGTAGCTATCTTCAACAGCTTTCGTGATTGTTTCACGGTAAGCAACTTGAGGAGCACCAACAATAAGATCGATACCGTGCGTACGCTTAAGGATATCTACTTTGATATCTAGGTGAAGTTCACCCATCCCTTTCAGGATAGTTTCGCCAGTCTCTTCGTCTGACTCAACTTGGAATGATGGATCTTCAGAAACCATTTTACCAAGTGCAACACCTAACTTCTCAGAACCACCTTTATCTTTAGGCGCAACCGCGATAGAGATAACTGGGATTGGGAAGATCATTGGCTCAAGAGTACATTCGTGTTTAGGATCACACAGAGTATGACCAGTTTTCACGTTCTTCATACCAACGATAGCAATGATGTCACCCGCTTGCGCAGAGTCGATTTCATTACGGTCATCAGCGTGCATTTCTACCATGCGGCCAATACGTTCGGTTTTACCTGTCGCACTGTTCAAAATGGTATCGCCTTTCTTCAGTTTACCTGAGTAAACACGAACGAAGGTTAATGCACCAAAACGGTCATCCATGATCTTAAACGCAAGAGCACGGAATGGTTCATCAACAGAAACTTTAGCGACTTCGCCAGTGGCTTCACCAGTATCTGGATCCGTCAACTCTTGTTCATGAACTTCTGTTGGGTTTGGTAGGTAATCTACAACCGCATCAAGGATAAGTTGCATACCTTTGTTTTTGTATGCAGAACCACAGTAAGTTGGGAAGAAAGCAAGTTCACGAGTACCTTTACGGATACAACGTTTGATGTCTTCTAGAGAAGGCTCTTCACCTTCCATGTAAGCCATCATTAACTCGTCGTCTTGTTCAACAGCAGCTTCAATCAACATTTCACGGTATTCTTCCGCTTGGTCAACTAAATCAGCTGGAATATCCGTTACTTCGTAGTTTTCTGGAAGACCTGAGTCATCCCAGATGTACGCTTTTTGGCTCAGTACATCAACAACACCTGTAAACTCATCTTCACGACCGATTGGTAGTGTCATGACTAGTGGTGTAGCGCCAAGTACATTTTTGATTTGGCCAACAACGCGGAAGAAGTCTGCGCCCATGCGGTCAAGCTTGTTGACGAAGATCAGACGAGATACTTCTGAATCGTTCGCATAACGCCAGTTGGTTTCTGATTGAGGTTCAACACCGCCTGAACCACAGAATACACCGATACCGCCGTCAAGAACTTTTAGAGAACGGTATACTTCAACTGTAAAGTCAACGTGCCCAGGAGTATCGATGATGTTAAAACGGTGGTCTTTCCAGAAACAGGTAGTCGCAGCAGACTGGATTGTGATACCACGTTCAGCTTCTTGATCCATGAAGTCCATGGTTGTAGTACCATCGTGGCTGTCGCCCATTTTATGGATTTTACCAGTCAGCTTAAGGATACGCTCCGTGGTAGTGGTTTTACCCGCATCAACGTGCGCGAAAATACCAATATTTCTGTATTTTGATAAATCTGCCATTGTCTTACTCTGTTAATAAGGTATAAAGTGCGCGCAGAGTATAGCATAATCTGTCAAGACTGATACCCCTGCGATCGCTTGCTGAAAAAAAATAGTCAAGGACTACCTGTTGCTGATGAAATATAGGTGATGCGCACACAAGACGCGAGCAAATATCGACAAAACTCTCCGTTTCATCACACCTAATCTTTCGAAAAACACATACGCATTGTTTATTTTGCTATCACAGCTCATCAAAAGCGGCAATCGCTTCGGAAAGTTTTCGCACGCCATGAATTTGCATACCAGAAATCCCGCCCTTGGGCATATTGGCCATTGGAACAATTGCGCGGCTAAATCCATGTTTGAGCGCCTCGTTAAGACGCTCTTGCCCACTCGGCACCGGACGAATTTCCCCAGCTAATCCCACTTCGCCAAAAACCACCACATCTTTAGGTAACGGCTTATCACGAAAGCTAGACAGTAGGGCCATTAACAGGGCGAGGTCTGCACTGGTTTCGGTAACTTTTACGCCGCCAACGACATTGACAAAGACATCTTGGTCGGCCATTTGCAAACCACCATGCTTATGCAATACAGCCAGTAACAAAGAGAGCCTATTTTGCTCTAAGCCAACCGCAACACGACGTGGATTGGCCAATTGAGAGTAATCGACCAATGCTTGAATTTCGACTAAAAGCGGACGGGTACCTTCCCAAACCACCATAACCGAACTGCCTGAGGTCGCTTCTTCACCACGCGACAGGAATATCGCCGAAGGGTTACTGACCTCTTTTAGTCCCTGTCCAGTCATTGCAAACACACCCAGTTCGTTCACCGCACCAAAACGGTTTTTATGACTACGAAGGGTACGAAAACGACTATCAGCGCCCCCATCAAGCAACACCGAACAGTCAATAATATGCTCAAGCACTTTAGGACCAGCAAGAGTACCGTCTTTGGTCACATGACCAACGATAAACACCGCAACATTATTTTGTTTGGCATAGCGAGTTAAGGCCGTCGCCGATTCGCGAACCTGAGCGACACTGCCCGGAGAGGATTGCACATCGGCGACGTGCATAACTTGAATCGAGTCGATAACCATTATTCTCGGTTGCTCTTGCTCGGCAATTTGGCAAATACGATCGACGTTGGTTTCGGAAAGCATTTTCAGGTGTTCTTTGGGTAACCCTAAACGGGCGGCACGCATCGCAACTTGCTGTAATGACTCTTCTCCAGTGACGTATAAAGTTGGCATCTGCGCAGAAAGCAAACACATGGTCTGTAAAAGTAACGTCGATTTACCAGCCCCTGGACTGCCGCCAATCAGAATAGCAGCCCCTGGTACCACACCTCCGCCTAGCACTCGGTCAAACTCTTTAAAGCCACTGCTAAAACGAGGCACTTCTTGTAAGTTGATTTCGGCTAACGTTTGCACACTCGTTTGCGTAGCATTTCCCGCATAACCGGATAATCGTTCATGGCGAGCAACTTGAGGGGAAGCGGCTAAACGAACTTCAGAAATGGTGTTCCAAGCCCCACATGCATTACATTGACCTTGCCAGCGCGGAAAATCTGCCCCACACTCATTACATACATAGGCTCGTTTTGCTTTAACCATGAATCCTCAATACTTAATTAAAAATGGTAACTTAGCCGCTTGCGCTATCTTAACGAAACGGACAACTGTGCCTACATTTTACTTCGGTTATCGTTAAAGATTAACTGCATGATGCCGATATCATTCAAGAACCTAACTTTAACAGAAAAGTATGCAGCAATCTGACATTCTCTCTTTCACTGAAAAACTCATTCCGGTCTATCGCTCTCCGGACTTTGAGTTCATCCTCTCTCAGATCACGGATGGGCAGCCTGCCTCTGCTAAACTATTGATAAAAATGGAACTCAATCGACTGATGGCGCCGTGTAAAAAAACCATTGATTTACGCAGCCGAGTTGATACTGAGTGTCGAGAATATGAAATCGACGGTTTTAAACACTGGTTAGATGATATTGCATTAAATGATTACCAAAAAGGGGTAAAAAAGTTTTCTGGTTATACTGAAGGGGTTTGGGAAACGGTTTGCAAAGCGCGAATCAGCCAACGGGATAACACCAAAACCGATCAAGCCACTAATAAAGCATCAAAAAGCTTCCAAGCTGAGATCATTAAACTGGGCTATGATTTAAAACGTAAAGAAAATCGCCTCAGCCTAAATAGCCAAGTCTTGATCACTCTTAATAATCAAGCCATTCATGCAGTAACACTGGATCTCTCGCCTTCAGGCGCAAAATTTAAAGTACCCGCGGCATTTAACTATAAATCTGGACAAACGTTTAAAGCACAATTCACTGAACTGGAAAAATCGCTCGATATTCCTGGCTTAAATCAACCGATTGAATACCGCATACTGGCTATTGATGATTCCTATGAAAACAATGCGGTGAAATACTTGCGGGCATTACGTATTACTGAGACGACATTAATCGATAACGTGATTGCCGAGTCACTAGCTAGTAATATTAAGAAAAACCGTCACGATAACCAAGATAAAATCATTCGCGCTCGCACCCGTGGCTATGAGCACGTCTATCTCAAACACACAGGCCATTTACCGCTGTTTTTTAGTGGCAACCAACTGAAATTGGTACTGCTGACGGAAAACAATCGTCCTATTTGGCAATACTGGCATGATGAACGAAATCAGCAGAGTTTGGGCAGCTTATTTAATGCTGAACGGATGGGGCTGCTCACACAACCGGGCGTGAAAAATTGCAGTAACGTACTGTACTCGTTTAAACATGAGTATCAGGATAAAACGTTGTTTTTCTCGATGTTCATGCCCGAAGCCTCAGCAGAGCAACGAAAACTGTTCTGGCATATTGGCGCAAAAAAAGACAGTTGGAAAGCGTTCCGTTTATCGGTTTTTGAATTGTCAGCCGAAGAGCAAGCCGAGCTAGCCAACCATTCCGAAGAATTATTAGAGCACTCCAGTCAGCTAACGCATTGTGGGATTTTACAAGAAATTGCCGATATCAGTTCAGCACAAGATTATCTATTGGTAGCAAAACCCCCTCTACCTGGCAGTGAGTTGAATCCTTTTCGTCATAGCCGCCAAGTGATCGGTCAACCGTTAGGAGTGTATTTTGATGCTTGCTCTCGACGTAAAGAACTTCGCTACCGCTTTCGAACACCCTTACAGCTAAAAGATCAACAGCAAGTATTAGGGGAAGGCTTGAGTGTTGACCTCTCTAAACGTGGATTAAATCTGATTCTTAATGCTCCAGTGGCACTCAAAGCTGGTGATAAACTGCAGGTGAATTTTACTGAACTAAAACGCTACGATGAAAAGTTACCCTTGGATGTCCTACCTTATCAAGTGGTTCGGATTAGTCCTGAAGGGCGACGTTTACAATTAAAGATTGAAGAGACATCCGCAACCATCAAAAGCATTGCGTTTTTTAATTCTCTTATCGAGCATAATCAAGACAAATTGTTACCGCAAAAAGAGCAGTTACCGAGCCCCTCTCTCTTAGAGGGCTTGCATGATCTGTTGTTAGACAAAATGGTTTGTTCACCGATTTTCGTTGATAAACCTGGCGCAAATTTGCGACCACGAGTGATTGGCGTTAATTTTCCACTACCCGCTCACCTCATGTTATTGGCTAAACTCGGACAAGATGGTTGTTTTTCCCTTGAACCTATCTTTAAAAACCACACCAATACTCTACTCGCTTCCCCGATGAGACGGATTGATGGTGCCGAACCTCAGCATCATGAAATCTATATTGCAGTGGTCAAGTTTGCTGACCGTATTCAGTCGGTAGAATCTTGTTTGAAAAGTGAATTTAGTAGTATTAAAGAACGCATTCAATTTATTCGTAGAGCAAGAGAAACGGGCGAGTTTTATGCATTGCGTATTTCTGGTTCGCCGGTATTTGAACCGATGACCACCTTACTGCGCGAAGATCTCAATCAATTACTATTAGTTAGCTTAAACGATGCCAAAGCCTTAGAAAAAGAACTCAGTGCGATTGTCGGTTATTGCGAATTAACCGATATCACGCAAGAGGTGATCACTAGACTGGAACTCACGGACTAAGTCAGAACGCCTGCTCTCTCAGCAAAGCGTGAGTGGGAATCCATCACTCATAGTAAAAATAGATTCCCACTCTGCACTTAAGGCTGACTTTTCCAACTGATCTTTTGCTGTCTAATCAGACCCGCCGAAAGAATACACAATACACCACCTAAGCTTGCAAAACGTACCGCCGTTTGTGCTTTCGCCTCTACTTTTGGTTTCGCATGATAGGCAATCCCGAGTCCAGCCACCTCCATCATCACTAGGTCATTCGCCCCATCTCCTACTGCAACGGTATTATGCAATTCAATATCAAACTGCTGAGCAAGTTTTAACACAATCTCTGCTTTAGTTTGCGCTCCTACAATCTCGCCCTTAACTTCGCCACTCAGTTGATTATTGATGATTTCTAATTGATTGGACTGCGCATAATCTAACGATAACAACTGTTGCAGGTGATCCGAAAAATAGGTAAAGCCACCGGAGGCTATCGCGGTTTTCCAACCCATCGCTTGTAGGGTGGTGAGTAACTCCGGCAATTCAGGCATCAAGGGTAAATCGTTGCGTACCTTTTCAAGGATTGCCGCATCCGCGCCTTTGAGCTTCGCGACTCGCTGACGTAAACTCTGCTCGAAATCCAGCTCACCTTGCATTGCTCGCTCCGTTACCTGAGCGACCTCATCACCCACACCCGCTAATTTGGCAATTTCATCAATACACTCAATTTGAATCGCTGTGGAGTCCATATCCAAGACGATCAAGCCGGGTTTAGACAGATCAGGCACTTCGTCGATTCGAGCATAATCCAAGTGTAATTGTTGTAGAATAGGTTCTAGCGCAGCGTCGAGCTCTCCCGCCATTAAAGCGACATCATAATTGCCGACTTTCCATGTATCGACTATCACTAATCCTTGACCACTCCATTGCTCAATATCCATAAAATAAGCAGGAGTCAGTGGCTGAGCAAAAATAATCCAATTAGCGTGGGACTTATCAAGAGCGCTACTCTCTCGCGTTTCTGGGTAGCGATTCAGCAGCGTCGTATGTTTTCTAATTGAGAGGGGTTTTACAGCATCCATGTTTCGCTTCCTTAACTATGATTCCCTGACGTTACCCTATTGCAATTTAAAAACGCAAGTCTCAATATGAGCGAAATGTCATTTTTTAGGTTTACGATCTATGGATAGCTCACTGTTTTCATTTCGTGTCGTCGTGCGCAGCTTAACCGTTGTGCTATTGATGGGCATGTCGGTGTTCACGATTCAAAATAGCGTTGTGATCAGTAAAGGCAATGAGCGCATTCAAGCCAATCAATTAGAAACCTTAACGAAAGTGTTAATCAATCAAGCCTCCCTGTCGGCCAGCAGCATGCTCGCAGAACAAGATCAAGAGCGATTACTGGCACTCACCAATCAACTTGCTCAAGAACGTTTAGTGTTTGATGCGACAATCTATGATGCTGAAGGCGTTAAGCTAGCCGCAAGTGACGGAGCACTCAGTGTTCGAGAGATATTAGGGCTAGATACACCACTACAAACGGCCAGTATTGGCCGTCAACAACTGGTTGAGCCGGTCTTGTATGATGGCAGCATTATTGGTTTTGTCCGCTTAACGTTTGAAACGGGCCGAGTAACGGCAATTTCTGATCATCACTATCGAAAAAGCGATCGATACATGTATTTAATGTTATTGATGAGCTTTACTGGTGGGGTTTTGATCACTCTCTTGTTGCGTCGTCAATTTAGGCCGAAAGAGCAGAAAGTAGAAAATGTGCTGCTTAAGCACGTTTAGCGATTAAACGATCACAATCACCAAAGCGCGAAGATCCCGATGAGTAAAGATAGACTTAACTCATCGGGACAAATGACGCAGAATATAACGTTTAACTGTCTCTATCGAAGCGGTATAACGGGCGTCAAAATCAAGATTAATTAATACCCGGCTTGATCACCAATTAAAATGGAATCTAACGCAATTTCAATCATTTCATTAAAGGTATTTTGACGCTCTTCAGAGGTGGTTTGCTCACCGGTTTTAATATGATCAGAAACCGTGCAGATAGCCAGTGCTTTTGCGCCGTATTCAGCGGCAACGCCATAGATACCAGCCGCTTCCATCTCAACGCCAAGGATGCCATATTTATCCATCACATCGAACATGCTTGGATCTGGAGTGTAAAATAGTTCAGCCGAGAACAGGTTACCGACTTTCACATCAACACCACGAGCTTTCGCCGCTTCTTCTGCCGCTTTAACCATTTTATAATCAGCAATCGCAGCAAAATCATGATCTTTAAAGCGGATACGATTCACTTTTGAATCCGTGCAAGCGCCCATACCAATCACAACATCGCGTAATTTGATCTCTTCATTCACAGCGCCACAGCTACCGACACGAATGATCTTTTTCACACCGTAATCTTTGATGAGTTCAGTCACATAAATCGAGCATGAGGGAATACCCATACCGTGGCCCATCACTGAAACTTTACGGCCCTTATAGCTGCCTGTGTAGCCGAACATGTTACGCACATCACATACCTGTACGACATCATCTAAAAAAGTCTCTGCGATGTATTTAGCGCGCAGTGGATCACCTGGCATCAATACAACGTCAGCGAAATCACCCAGTTGAGCATTAATATGTGGAGTTGCCATGTCTTTTCCTCTTCATCTTGGTGATTGTGTTGCTCAGTCAGTCGAGCAACACAATTGAACAATAGGCTTAGCCTTGCTAATAGCAAGACCAATCATAAAATACAGTCTTCTATTCCAGCACTGCAGGTGATGTTACAAAAATGATTTTCCGTAATCCATTGGTGAGGTCGCAAAATAACTCGCTAAACTCTGGCCAATATCAGCAAAGGTTTCACGGCGGCCAAGGCTACCCGGCGCTACTTTTTGACCATAGACGATCACTGGAATGAATTCGCGTGTATGATCGGTGCCAGGCCAAGTAGGATCGCAGCCATGGTCAGCGGTTAAAATCAGTACATCTTGCTCTTGCATCTGCTCTAGAATTTCTGGCAGACGCTGATCAAAATACTCTAATGCTGCCGCGTAACCGGCGACATCTCGGCGGTGACCGTAAGCAGAGTCAAAATCAACAAAGTTAGTGAAGACTATCGTGTTATCACCCGCTTGTTCAATTTGATCTAATGTGGCATCAAACAAGGCAGGAATGCCGTTGGCTTTCACTTTTTTACTGATCCCACAGTTAGCATAAATATCAGCTATCTTACCAATCGAAACCACTTCACCTTGTCGCTCTTCAAGCAGTTTTTGCAATACGGTAGTTGCAGGTGGCTCTAAAGATAAATCACGGCGGTTACCAGTACGAGCAAATTGTCCTTTACCAGGACCGGTAAATGGACGGGCGATCACTCGACCAATGTTATAATCTTCTAACTCTTCACGAGCAATCTGGCACAGTTCAAGCAGGCGGTCTAAGCCGAAAGTCTCTTCATGACAGGCAATCTGAAACACTGAATCCGCTGACGTGTAGAAAATTGGCTTACCTGTCGCCATATGCTCTTCACCCAAATCATCAAGCACTTGAGTACCAGAGGCATGACAATTACCAAGGAAACCATCCAAACCGGCACGCTTTAAAATGCGGTCGGTTAGCTCAGTAGGAAAACTGTTTTCTTTGTCACTGAAATAGCCCCATTCAAATAGCACTGGTACACCAGCAATTTCCCAGTGTCCTGATGGGGTATCTTTACCAGAAGAAAGTTCAGCAGCGTGGCCGTAAGCGCCAATAATATCTGCATTTTGATCTAAGCCTGGCGCAAATTGTCCTGTGGCTTCTTTGTGCGCCATTGCTAAGCCTAACTTAGAAAGATTAGGCAAACGTAAAGGCCCTTGGCGATCGGCATTATCCGCTTTACCTTGTTGGCACTGCTCGGCAATGTGGCCTAAAGTATCAGCGCCAACATCACCAAACTTTTCAGCGTCTGGAGCGGCGCCAATACCAAATGAATCTAATACTAAAACAAATGCTCTTTTCATTACTTTTCCTCACCGGAGTTACACATCTTCAGGTCGAATTTGACGATAGATTTCCGGAGTTTCTTGATAATTGCCGCCAATCTTAACGGCTTGTTGAAGTGCTTTCGCAGCAATCTCCCACTGTTCTTCATTGCGGGCATGAATCACCGCCAGTGGTTTATTGCTATCAGCTATTTCACCTAAACGAATGAATTGATCAAAGCCGACCGCATAGTCAATCGTATCGGTCGCCACTCGGCGTCCGCCGCCCATACTGACGACCGCCATACCAATCGCGCGCGTGTCCATGGCCGAAACTACGCCGGCTTGCTGCGCATAAACGGGTTTTACCACCTCGGCTTTTTCTAAATAACGGTCGTAGTGTTCAACAAAGTCATTAGGGCCACCCAGTCCTGCGACCATTTTACCAAACCGCTCTGCCGCTTGACCGTTATCGAGCACGGTTTGTAATTTAGTGCGCGCTTCTTGAGGATCTTTGGCTAATTTGGCTAACAATAACATCTCGATGCACGAGGCCATGGTCACTTCTAATAAACGCGGGTTGCGATATTCACCGGTTAAGAAACGAACCGCTTCACGAACCTCGAGAGCATTACCGGCAGATGAAGCCAATACTTGATTCATATCGGTTAAAATAGCCGTAGTATTGGTGCCAGCACCGTTCGCCACCGCAACAATCGATTTCGCTAACTCTTCAGACGCTTGATAGGTTGGCATAAACGCACCTGAACCGACTTTGACGTCCATCACTAAGGCATCTAGACCTGCTGCGAGCTTTTTCGATAAAATCGATGCAGTAATCAACGAGATATTGTCCACCGTGGCGGTGATATCACGGGTCGCATATACCCGCTTATCCGCTGGTGCTAAATTGCCGGTTTGACCAATGATCGCCACGCCTGCGTGTTTGGTCACCTCACCAAACAGCTCATTACTGGGCATAATGTTGTAGCCGGGGATCGCTTCTAGCTTATCTAGCGTACCGCCGGTGTGCCCCAAGCCTCGCCCAGAGATCATAGGAACGTAGCCACCACAAGCGGCCACCATAGGGCCGAGCATTAATGACGTCACATCGCCAACGCCACCGGTAGAGTGTTTATCCACGATCGGGCCATCAAAATTCATGTGCGCCCAGTCGATAACCATTCCCGAGTCACGCATCGCACAAGTCAATGCGATACGCTCTGGCATGGTCATTTCTTGAAAATAAATGGCCATCGCAAAGGCAGCAATTTGCCCTTCTGAAACGCTATTATCAGCCACACCTTGGATGAAAAAATAAATTTCATCGCGCGTTAAAACTTCACCATCGCGTTTTCTACGAATAATTTCTTGTGGTAAGAATACATTAGATGTAGACATATAAGCCTCCTAGATGCTTTTGCTAATCTTTCAGGCCCTCTTTAAAATCGCATGTCTTAATGGTTAGCACCATTGTTAATTGGACTCACACTTCGCTGTATGAAGTCTTCTGCTTAGTACTTTGCAGATGCTGAAATTATCGAGGGAAAAACAAAGTAAGTAATGCTTAACACTACTTACTTGCTCGTTAATGATTAATAAGCGCTAGGATCGGCTTGTTGATCGGTCACCTCTAACGTATTTAATAAGTTAGTTAACAGACTCGAAGCGCCGAAGCGATAATGGCGGCTATCAGCCCAACCTTGGCCAAGAATGTCATCCGCCATGGCCAAATATTGCGCAGCATCTTCTGCGGTACGTACGCCACCGGCAGGTTTAAAACCTACCTGTTTGGCAACGCCTAAATCACGGATCACTTCAAGCATCATGCGCGCATACTCAGGTGTCGCATTGACAGGCACTTTACCGGTTGAGGTTTTAATAAAATCCGCACCCGCTTCGATACTGATTTGTGAAGCTTTCTTGATTAAGGCTTCTTGTTTTAACTCACCCGTTTCGATGATGACTTTCAGTAAAATATCACCGCAAGCTTGTTTGCACTGCTTAACCAGTTCAAAACCGACTTGTTCATTGCCAGCAATCAAAGCTCGGTATGGGAATACGACGTCAACCTCATCAGCACCATAAGCAACCGCGGCTTTGGTTTCAGCCACCGCGATGTCAATATCATCATTACCGTGTGGAAAATTGGTGACTGTGGCAATGCGAATCTCTGGAGTACCTTGCTCACGAAGGGTCTTCTTAGCAATAGGAATAAAACGTGGGTAGATACAGATCGCCGCCGTATTACCTACTGGGCTTTTTGCATCATGACAGAGCTGGATCACTTTGGCGTCCGTATCGTCATCATTTAATGTGGTTAAATCCATCAATTTCAGTGCGCGTAGCGCTGCGGCTTTTAAATCGCTCATTTCTATCTCCGATCAATATATTCAATTCATTGACTAGTGAGTAAGACGTCACTCGACATAGTCACAAAATGAACGGACTTGGTTCCTTGAAGACTCGGTGTTTTGCACCAATTGCTATCCCTGTCACCGCACAATGCCAATAAGCTTTATGGCATAACCGTCTGTGATTGCGGTACACAATATTGCTCAAGCAACCACTTGTTGGAAGTTGATGGTTATGCCACAAGCTTCCATTACAATCGATCGCTCTGATGCTCTGCTTCACCCTTGTTCGATAATAAAAACCGTGAATCCATCACTCGTTTTATTGTCACAATATTGGGGGCATATAAAGGCGAATAAGCTGTGATCTACAGTATAACTCTTCGCAACAAAACCCTAGCACAACACTCAGAGCAAACGGTTTGTATCTCAAAATAATCGTTATCATCCATCATGGACAATTCATTTATTAAACTGTCTTAGCGAACCTTATCGTGTGAAAGACAAGGAACTGTGTTTTCTTGGTCAACAAAACAGAAAAACCCCGCAGCAATCTCTTGCTACGGGGTTGTGTTAAATGGCGTCTATATCGTTTTCTTTACTAAATTAGAAAGAAAGGAATAGGCCAGCAATGGTTGCTGCCATCAAGTTAGATAGCGTACCAGCAACCACAGCCTTGATACCCATACGAGCGATATCACCACGGCGTGAAGGAGCCAAGCTACCTAAACCACCCAACAAAATCGCAATTGAAGATAAGTTAGCAAAACCACACAATGCAAAGGAGATGATCGCTTTGGTTTTCTCAGTCAGTACAACTGGTGCTGCATCACTTAGGTACGGTGCAAATTGAGAGTAAGCTACGAATTCGTTAGCAACGGTTTTTAGACCGATAAACTCACCAGCGATAGTCGCTTCCGCCCATGGCACACCCAATAGGAATGCAAGTGGAGCAAAAACAAGACCTAGAATCATCTCTAGTGTCAGCTCTGGCATACCGAACCAACCACCGATACCACCAAGCATACCGTTGATAAGAGCGATCAAACCGATGAAAGCAATTAACATCGCACCAACGTTTAGTGCTAGTTGCAGACCAGCTGAAGCACCGCCTGCCGCCGCATCAATCACGTTAGCTGGTTTATCAGCTTCAGCCGCTTCGATACCTTCGATTTGATCAACCGGTTTATCGGTTTCAGGCATGATGATTTTAGCAAACAGTAGACCACCTGGTGCCGCCATGAATGATGCCGCAACTAAGTATTCAATTGGCACGCCCATTGATGCGTAACCCGCTAGAACACCACCAGCAATAGAAGCTAGACCACCACACATCACCGCAAACAGTTCAGATTGCGTCATCTTAGGTACAAACGGACGAACCACAAGTGGTGCTTCGGTTTGACCAACGAAAATGTTCGCAGCCGCTGACATTGATTCTGCGCGAGAAGTGCCTAATGCTTTCTGTAACGCACCACCTAAAATTCGGATAACCCATTGCATAACGCCGAGGTAATACAGAACTGAGATTAATGCAGAGAAGAAAATAAGTGTTGGTAGTACGCGAAAAGCAAAGATGAAGCCTCCGCCACCAAATACTTCAAACATTTTACCAGAAACTAGGCCACCAAACATAAACTCAGTACCGTTATTACCATAGTTGATAACATTCGACACTGCGTCAGAGAGACCACGAAGGAGTTCCTGACCCCATGGTACATACAAAATGAATGCGCCAAGGGAAAATTGGATAGCAAAAGCACCACCCACGGTTCTGATATTGATAGCTTTACGGTTTGATGAGAGTAATACTGCGATTCCCAGTAATACAACCATTCCGATTAGGCTCATAAACAGGCTCATAGTTTATGGCTTCCTTATAAGTTAGAAGTTAATTAGGTGTTGGCGTGTGGCAAAATAGAGCTCAAAAGCGAAGCGATTATACTTATCTCAACCACAATAAAATAATGCCTTCCTCACACTTTCTTATAAGATTAATAATCCATTCACACACTTATGTGACACGAATCACTATTGATAAACTTATTTGTTACTCTCATCACGCTCATCGGCGGTAGAAAGACCAAACAACCTATGGCTGGTTTGCCAAATAATGGGCGCAATCTGCTCAGGCTCTGTTTGATGTAACCTGGCCAACTCCCGCAGCACCAAAGGCAGTCGTAAAGGACAATTAGCTTGACCTTGATAGCCCAATAGCGGCATATCCGGTGCATCGGTTTCAAGCACTAAGTCTTCAATCGATACCGAAGCAATAGCTTGACGCGTTTTATTGGCTCTTGGATAAGTAATCACACCGCCTACGCCTAATTTAAACCCTAAATCAATAAACTGCTTCGCCTCTTGCCTACTGCCTGAAAACGCGTGTAAAACACCACCTTGGGTAAATTTCATCTGCTTTATCATCTGTATGAGCCGCTGATGGGTTTTACGACTATGAAGAATGACTGGCTTCTGAAAAGCTTGAGCGATGGAAAGCTGTCCAATCAGGAGTGCTTCTTGACGCTCTGCGGGTTGATCAATCAGCGCATCCAAACCACATTCGCCAATCGCCACACAGGCGTGCTGAGCAACCGAAAGCTTATGCTCTAATTGTTGTAATAATTGGGCAGGAGTTGATAAAGGAATAAAATGAGGGTGAATGCCAAGCGCATAGAAAATACAATCTGAGTCGCGTGACACTAACTGCTCAATTCTCGCCCAGCTCTCAAGACTTGTCGATGGAATGAGAAAACGCTCAACGCCTTGCGTTTTAGCTTGAGCTAAGTCGCTGGCTAATGTCGATTCAAAAACAGGTAAGTCCAAGTGACAGTGGGTATCAAATAATTGCACAGTACTATACCTTAAGCGCGCGAATCGGATGAACCATCACGCTCAGTACGACGCGCTGGATCCGCTCGATAAGCCACACAACTGCGCTTTTGTTCGGGCGTTAACCCCATCTGTTGACACCATGCATCGTAGCGAGCCAGTGTCTGTTTTAGCCATTGCCACATGGTTTTTCCCTCTCCAGCGTCTGTGGTTAATGCC
Source organism: Vibrio sp. A11 (assembly GCF_013048705.1). NCBI lineage: Bacteria > Pseudomonadati > Pseudomonadota > Gammaproteobacteria > Vibrionales > Vibrionaceae > Vibrio > Vibrio sp. A11. The sequence continues at coordinate 46,317 of NZ_VHSI01000009.1, forward strand.
ATCTATTATTCCACAAAATCATCGTGGTTTTATTGCTCTTCACGCTTAAAGACCAGCTCGGTAGGGCTCGACTCTTGAGGTACAAAGTAATAGCCAGCGGTGGTGAAATGGGTCAGCTCTTCAACCGAGGTGACTTGATTATCAATAATATAACGCGCCATCATGCCGCGAGCTTTTTTAGCATAAAAACTGATCACTTTATATTGTCCGTTTTTGGCATCTTTAAAAATTGGCGTGATCACTTGTGCATCAAGCTGATTGGTTTTCACCGCTTTAAAATATTCATTAGACGCCAAATTGATCAGTACATTATCACCTTGCGCTTCAATCTCTTGATTCAGCTTATCGGTAATAATAGAACCCCAAAATTGATACAAATTACTGCCTCGAGGATTGGTTAATTTGGTGCCCATTTCTAAACGATAAGGCTGCATTAAATCGAGCGGCTTAAGTAAACCATATAAGCCTGATAACATACGTAAATGCTGCTGAGCAAATCGCAAACTCTCTTCAGATAAGCTCTGAGCATCAAGACCGGTATATACATCGCCTTTAAAAGCGAAAATCGCTTGGCGGGCGTTGTCCAAGCTAAACTGCTCACTCCACTGTGCAAAACGAGCGACGTTTAATCCAGCAATCGTATCACTGACTTTCATTAATGCTGAAATATCGTCAGGTGTTAATTGACGACAGACGTCAATCAGCAGCTTGGAGTGCTCGATCAGTTCCGGTTGAGTGTGCTCTTGACTTGGTAAAGGCGATTCATAATCAAGGGTTTTAGCAGGAGAAACCACAATCAGCATTGTTCTATCCTAATATCGTTTTACTTAGAGAGTTGAATCGTTAGATTAACAAAAAAAGCCACACATTGTCTGCATGGCTTTTTCTATCTTATTCATTGGGCCTAACGATAGGCTTAACCACTTTCAATGGCAAATCATCATAAAGGGTAATTCTTAACGATTATTTGCTTTTGCTATCCCAAATCCCGTCTTCTAGCTGAGATTTTAGCTCTGGGTAATCGTTGGCATCAAAGGTTGGTAACTTACCGGCTTTCAGTTGACGGTTGTAGTCTTTCGCCAATTTAACCACCGTTCCAGAGAGCAGCAAAATCGCAATTAAGTTGACAATCGCCATCAAGCCCATCGTAACATCAGCCATCGACCAAACGGTAGGTAATGTCGCAAGCGAACCGAACATCACCATGCCCAGCACGATCATTCGAAAAACCACCAAGCCTTTTTTATTATTATGCTCAAGGAAAATCAGGTTGGTTTCAGCATAAGAGTAATTGGCAATAATGGAGGTAAAGGCGAAGAAGAAAATCGCTAAGGCAATAAAAATACTTCCCCAATCACCAACTTGTGAACTCAGTGCACGCTGGGTAAGCTCAATACCGGTAATTTCACCGTGAGGAACATACTCTCCAGACATAAGAATGATCGCAACGGTCGCCGAACAGATGACTATCGTATCAACGAAAACCCCAAGCATCTGTACGTATCCTTGTGAGGCTGGATGCGGAGGATAAGGCGTGGCAGAAGCTGCCGCGTTAGGTGCCGAGCCCATGCCCGCTTCGTTCGAAAATAACCCGCGTTTAACACCATGAATCATTGCTTGAGCAATCGCATAGCCTAAGCCACCTGCCGCCGCTTGCTCTAAACCAAACGCGCTTCTAAATACTAAGCTTAGTACTGACGGTAACTTTTCGATGTTTAGGATCACCACGACCATAGCAATCAAAATATAGGCCAAGGCCATGATCGGTACAATCAGCTCGGCAGTACGAGCAATCTTACGAATCCCACCAAAAATCACAAACGAAGAGATTAAAACAATCGCGATGCCAACATAAAGCGGATCAAAACCAAAAGCAGTGTGCATCGCACTGGAAATCGAATTGGCTTGCACTGCATTGAACACTAAACCGAAAGCGATGATAAGGAAGATAGAAAACAGCACGCCCATCCAACGCATGCCTAAGCCTTTTTCCATGTAATAAGCGGGACCACCACGATAGTTTCCATCTCTATCACGGGTTTTATACAGCTGAGCTAGAGTACTTTCCGCGAAAGACGTCGCCATACCAAGCATCGCCGTCATCCACATCCAAAAAATGGCACCAGGACCACCTAATGTCAAAGCGACCGCAACCCCGGCCATATTACCGGTACCAACACGAGCCGCTAAGCTGGTGCATAAGGCTTGGAAAGAAGAGATACCAGATTGGTCTGATTTTCGGCTGTTTCTCAATACACTGAACATATGACCGAAATGACGAAACTGGATAAATCCTAAACGGACCGTAAAGTAAATCCCTACCCCGACTAAAAGATAAACCAGAATCGATCCCCAAAGCAGGTCGTTCATTAAATTAATTAAGTCTGTCACAAGAACCTCTCTTAGAATGTGTGTTGAGTTGACCAGCCGATCAGCACGAAAAGGTGAATGAGCATCCCAGAAAATAATTCGTATTACGGGAGCCATTAAGCGTGATTCAACACTTTTTAGGTCGTTAAAATAATGCAGTAAATTTTTTGACGGGCGGATAATGCTACCTCAATCAGCAAAAATCAATATGCAACACAACTCATCTTTATGTTATTTTTTACTATAAAGTCACCATTTATTAACACAAACGCGACCATTAAACCCCAAAAAAACCAACAAAAAACAAACAAAATACCAACAAAACAGAATAAAAAAACCGCACAAACCTCATGTTGCATAATCCTAATCTCATTGGCTGAGAATCTAGCTATCACAGTGCATGACTGAATTTTTTGTCAGTAAAATGTCATAAAACACAACCAAGCGAGCAATAAATCATCAAGCAGTCAATTGCTAGCGTTAAATGTAACGTTTTATTAACAAGATTTTTCTGGCAATAAAAACGTTTGCGCGAATCGGTTGCGTCTTTTTTGTACAGAAAAAAGTTCAAAAATGTGAAAGAACAACGAAAAAAAAGCCGTTCAATCGATAAAAAGTCATAAATGAGAAATGAATCATGGCTAAGATTAAGTTTCATATGCTATACCCAAATCGCAATGAGATGCAGCGCGGACTTACATCATAAAACAAGCTGGTTGATGTAAGATCTTAACTTAAGTGCTGTAACTTCAAGTAGGAAGGGAATATCTAGCATGATGTTTACGATGTAGACCCAACCCACAGGATACCTGCGATAGATGCCGTCCGTTGTGCTCTTTAATGAACGAGTATCTCATCAGCGAAGCTATGGCGGTATGCAGTGGAGAGGGAGAATGACTTATGACAATGAGGCTTGCTTATGGATGACTTGCACTTTGATCAACTACTAGACATGGAAATGACCAAGATTCGCGCTAGCCGCAGTAAACCAGTGAAACGAATGTGGAGAGAAATTGAAGCAATACGGGATAAAAAACGCTTAGAGAAAGAGCTACTTGATATGGATGTCTGCTTGGATCTCGACAGCATAAAACTGTAACTATACCCAAACAACTTGGAGTTGCAGGTAGGCGGCAAGTGAGTGAGTCCCCATGAGCAGTGAGTCCCTATGAGCATAGATAGACTCTATGATTGGGGCGAACGAACGTAGACATCCCCTCCTGCAGCTTCAAGTAGGAAGGGGATATGTAATAAGGCGCACTCAGCTATTCGGTGCGCCTTATTATTGATGGTCATCTTATTATCTAAATGCACTCTGACTCACTTTTCCTGACTCGCCGAGCCAACTGGGTGAATCGATCAGCGATGGTTTCGCCAAAGACAGGATCATCTTCGTGGCCACTCCAGATAGATTCAACCTGCTGCCAATCTGAAATACTAAAAGCATCTTCAATCAATGGAAAAACCGACTGCTCTTCTAACTCTAGGTGACGCTGCTGCTGTTCAATAAAATCGGTCAATTTTTCGATAAAGACATCTTGAGGCACGACAGCATCTTGCAAAATCATTTCTACGATCAACAAAAATGCTTGCGTCTGCTCAGCCAGCAACTCATGTTCTTGCTCCAAGTTTTCGACCATCGGAGTCGTGGGGTAGTTCTGCTGATAGTAGTGATAAAGCACATTCTCTTTCGGGTGATGAACTGATTGAGAATGAGAGCCTAAATAATCAACAATTTCTTTAATCAGACTATAGTTGATCAGCTGCTCTGTATTGAGCAACTGTAACTTTTCGCGCAGTATGGTGAGTAGACGAGCCATGTACTCATGTTCGCGACGGATCCTTTCTAACATCATGATGAGCCTCCCTGACTGATCGTAAACCAATCGTATTCTTTGGTTTGATTGTTCAGTATAGCTCAAAAAACAGCCAACCCTTCAAGATCTCGCGCTCTCAGACATCCAATTTCGGTTGCCAATCGATAGCTTGCTTACCTTGCTGTTCAAGTAATTGATTCGTCATTGAGAAGTGTTTGCAGCCTAAAAAACCACGATGGGCAGAGAGGGGGGAAGGATGCGGGGCCTCTAAAACATGATGACGCTGACGATCGATCATCTTGCCTTTTTTTTGTGCATGAGCTCCCCATAATAAAAAGACAATCCCTTGTCCGTGTTGATTTAATGCTTCAATGACACGATCAGTAAACGTTTCCCAGCCACTATTGGCATGAGAGTGAGCCTTACCCTGCTCGACGGTTAATACAGTATTGAGTAGAAGAACGCCTTGATCGGCCCAACTTTTTAGGTAGCCATGGTTCGGAATGCTAAACCCTCTGATATCTTGTGCCAGCTCTTTATATATATTCACTAATGAAGGCGGCGTCTTAACTTGTGGTAACACCGAAAAACAAAGACCATGAGCTTGGTTTGGCCCATGGTAAGGATCCTGACCAAGAATCACTACCTTAACATCATGAAATTCCGTTAAACGAAAAGCGTTAAAAACCTCTGCTGCCGGAGGATAAATTACTTTTCCAGACCGTCTTTCTTGTTCAACAAAGGCTAGCGTATTTTTAAAATAGCCTTGCTGTTTTTCATGACCAATAACCTCATGCCAAGTCAATGATTGCCCCATAAAAAAGCCCTATAATATGAATAGTCAGCCCATTGTATACTCAAACGACCTCCGATTGCAGATAGGCAGATCGACTAGATTGATCAAACCGACAACGCTTGGTGATGATAATCTCGTAGTGTTTGAATTTCTTGCGCCCAGATATCGGGATCAATCGTTTCTAAAATCAAAGGGATACCATTAAATCGGCCATCTTGAGCGATATACTCAAAGCATGTCCACCCAATCTCACCCTGCCCTAATGAGTGATGACGATCGACTCGGCTACCCAAGGGGGATTTTGAATCATTAATATGCATGGCACGCAAATAATGCATACCAACGATCTGATCAAAAAGTGCGAAAGTCTGCTCACAATCGGCTTTAGTTCGTAAATCATAACCCGCGGCAAAGGTATGGCATGTATCAAGGCAAACGCCGACTCTCGATTGATCATCCACTTGTTCGATGATTTCGGCAAGCTGCTCAAAACGCCAACCTAAATTGCTCCCCTGACCGGCCGTGTTTTCAATCACCGCAACAACGTCAGGAACGGCCTGATGAGCTAAGTTTATCGATTGAGCAATATGACGAAGGCATTCACTTTCAGAGATTTGCTTCAAATGACTACCCGGATGAAAATTGAGTAGTGATAATCCTAATTGTCGGCAACGTTGCATCTCATCAATAAACGCCGCTCTTGATTTGGCAAGCTTATCCACCTCTGGTGCGCCTAAATTAATCAAATAAGAATCATGCGGCAAAATGTGGTCATGGTTAAAACCTAGTCGTGCGCAATTGGCTTTAAACGCTTTTATCGTCTCGATATCTAAAGGCTTAGCCGCCCATTGGCGCTGATTTTTAGTAAATAAGGCAAAAGCATTCGCTCCTATTTGGTGAGCGCGGATCGGCGCTTGATCAACACCACCAGCAGCAGAGACATGAGCACCAAAATATTTGGTTTTTGAAGGTTCTATCGTACTTGTCATTGAGTCACTTTTTTACTTTCAGTTTTATTTAGATAACTGTCTGATGCTACGTAATACAGGCTAAAAACACACCTAAAAATGTAGTAATTTTACAAGAAAACAAGATTAAAATTTATTTTAAACATTCAAAAAATAAATGGACTCATTGTTTATTATCAACTTATTGATTGAGATCAATTCTACAGCCGATTCAAAAACAAGCAATATTGATGTTTTTTGACCCAAATCAATACTTAAAGTGGGGATATAAGCTATATAATACCCAGCTCAACACGTATTGAAAATTAACACCAATAATGCCACATTCAGTGGGCAAGGAGACAGTAATGATCCAAGGTATCCAAATCACTAAAGCCGCCAATGACGACCTGCTTAACTCTATCTGGCTGATCGATAGCCAAACCAATCAAGCACGCTGCGTAGCGGCAGTCAAAGGCTATGAAGCAGACCAAGTCGTTGCGCTGAGCGAATTTGGCGATTATGAAAGTCGTGAAGTGGCTGTTGAAACCACTCCTCGTATTGAAGGTGGTCAACACCTAAACGTTAACGTACTAAAACGTGAAACGTTAGAAGATGCCGTCGCTAACCCAGAAAAATACCCACAATTAACCATTCGTGTTTCTGGTTATGCTGTGCGTTTTAACTCACTGACGACCGAACAACAACGCGATGTGATTGCACGTACTTTTACTGAATCACTATAATCGTGAGTTGAGTGGTTATCTTGATATGATAACCCTGAATATAAAAACGGCGTCTATGACTATAGACGCCGTTTTCTATTTATTCCGACACGACTTTGCATGACAGTTCAAGCGTAAACTCAATATTACAAAGCCACTAAGCGCGCTTTTAATTGCGCAAAATCCGCATCAAGCTGTTCAGAAAGCAAAGTCATCACGGCATGTTTAGCAAGCGGGGCAGGAAGATCAATATCGCTACCTAAAATATCATCAACCACTTCTTTAAACTTCGCAGGATGCGCGGTACATAAAAATAACCCGGTTTCACCTGGTTGTAATTGCTGAGTTAAGAGACGATAACCAATCGCGCCATGTGGCTCACACAAATAGCCAAGCTCATTGAGTTCTTGTACCGCTTGAGCGCTTTCATTATCCAAGACTGAGCCTTTACCTAACGTATCTAAACCCCAGCTTTGTAATCGACATAGCTCTTCAATACGTGGCCAGTTGTTCGGCTGACTCACATCCATCGCATTGGCGGTGGTGGCGACGGTTGGTTTCGGATCCCATTTTCCCGTCTCAAGATAACGTGGCACGGTATCATTGGCATTAGTTGCGGCGATAAAACGTTTGACCGGTAACCCCATGGCTTTAGCAAATAAGCCAGCCGTCAAATTACCAAAATTACCGCTAGGGACACTGATGACTAAGTTTTCTCGCTCCGCTTTACTAAGCTGAGCAACCGCTTCAAAGTAATAACAAATTTGCGCCATTAAGCGACTAATATTAATCGAGTTAGCTGAATTAAGGCCGATTTGCTGACGCAGATCGGCATCATCAAAGGCTTGCTTGACTAGTGCTTGGCAAGCATCAAAGTCACCGTTTACCGCAATGGTATGAATGTTGCCGCCTAGGGTACAAAATAGCTTTTCTTGTAACGGACTAATTTTTCCTTTCGGGTACAAAATCACCACATTAATGTTAGGCATACCATAAAAAGCATGGGCAACAGCCGCTCCTGTATCACCGGATGTCGCAGTGAGAATAGTAATTTTACCGCCATCAGAGACCGCCGCGAGAGATTGAGCCATGAAGCGGCCACCAAAATCTTTAAACGCTAGCGTCGGTCCATGAAAAAGCTCTAATGCATAAATATCTTGGTTGATCGCTTTAATCGGCGCGGGAAATTGGAACGCCTGATTGACCATCTCAGTCACTTTTTCCGCGGCCAGTTCATCACCAATTAACGCAGATAAAATTTTACTGCTACGCGAGATAAAATCTTCATCTAATAGCGCGTCAATATCACTAAATTTAGGTAACTCAGCAGGGAAAAACAACCCCTGATTACGACCTAAGCCTTGGCGAACGGCTTGGGCAAAAGAGACTTGTTGATCATTTTCTTTGATGTTGTACAGCTTCATAATTGACTTCCTGTTACTTGTGATCCTTGCTTGTCTAGACGACAAATATGCACGAATCCTTGTTCATTTTGTAAATAATTTTTTTCAAGCCACTTCGCAACGCGCTCGGCAACGTCTTGCTGCTGACAAATACTAAATAAAGTTGGCCCGCTACCTGAGATCCCCGTGACCAGAGCCCCGGCAGATTTGGCATACTCGCGGGCTTGGCTAAAACCAGGTAACAGTTTTTCACGATATGGCTCAGCAATCACATCTTTGATCATCGTGGCAGCCAATTCCGGTTGCTGAGTATGGCAGGCATGGATAAAGCCAGCCAGATGACGGCCATGAGCAATCACATCTTGACGACGATATTGAGCGGGTAAAATAGCCCGAGCTTCAGCGGTTGAAACTTTAATCCCAGGGTAAGCCATGACCCAAAACCACTGATCAAAACCCGGTACAGGTTGGCTGATTATGCCTTGCTCCTCAATCATCAACTGCAAGCCACCTAAGTAGCATGGTGCGACATTATCATAATGAATGCCACCGGAGATTTTTCCTTCCATTTCCCCCATTAATGCCAGTAATTCAGTCTCGTTCAATGGTTGGCCATGAAAGCGATTTAAGGCATCGAGCGCGGCAACAATTGAACAAGCGCTAGAACCAAGTCCAGATCCAATCGGCATGTTTTTCTCTAGGGTCATCACGAGAGGCTTTACGGCGATCTGCTTGATGGTTAATTCACGAACAAATACCGTCCAACAGTCATAAACAATATTTTGCTCAGGATCGCTAGGCAGTTTATCGACAAAGCGCCCCGCGGTTTTGAGTTCAAAAGGCAGGCTTCCCGCTTGAACGCACACTCGGTCGCCTAATAAACTGCCATCAATCGGAGAGACGGCGGCACCCAGAACATCAAAACCGACGCTCACATTCCCAATCGAGGCTGGCGCGTAAACTACTACACTCATATCACTTGAACTCATCGCTTAAACCCCTAACTTCCAGCCTAATGTCCGCATCACATCGGCAAAAACACCCGCAGCTGTGACCTCAGTACCAGCACCATAGCCACGAAGTACCAACGGGATCGGCTGATAATAACGGCTGTAAAATGCCAGTGCATTCTCACCATCTTTGACCTTAAACATCGGGTCGTTTTCATCAACCATTGCGAGACGAACTTGACAACGCCCAGCGCAAATTTCTGCTACGTAGCGAAGTACATGGCCTTGCTGACGCGCTTGATCAACTAACTGTGCAAAATAGTGGTCAGCTTGGGGTAAACGAGCAATAAACGCTTCGACACTGCCTGAAGTATCAAAACCCGGTGGTAAAGCTGGCTCAACCTCGACATCATTCAGTTCAAGCGCTAAACCAGATTCACGAGCCAAAATTAGTAACTTACGCGCTACATCAATCCCAGACAAATCATCTCGGGGATCCGGCTCAGTAAAGCCTTTCTCTTTGGCTAATAACGTCGCCTGACTAAAAGTCAGTCCCTCATCCAATTTACCAAAAATAAACGAGAGAGAACCGGATAAAATACCGTTAAATTGCTCAAGTTCATCCCCTGCGGCAATCAAGTTTTGTAAATTTTCAATAACCGGTAGACCAGCACCGACGGTAGTTTCATACATTAATTTACGGCGCGACTGACGAGCTACATTACGTAATTGCTGATAGTAAGCCATGCTACCTGTATTGGCTTTTTTATTAGGCGTCACCACATGAAAGCCTGCGGCAAGAAAATCGGCATATTGACTAGCAATCACTTCGCTAGACGTACAATCGACTAATACTGGATTAATAATATGATTGCGTTGAACCAGAGCGGTTAAATTGGCTAAAGAGAAAGCCTCCGTCGCGGCGCTCATTCTGTCTCGCCAATGCTCTAATGGCAGGCCGTCAGCATCGAGTAATAACCCTTTACTATTCGCTAAACCACAGACGCGGATCACGATACCTTTGGCAGCAAGTTTGGTTTGTTGACGATAAATTTGATCCACCAGTTCACCGCCAACACCACCGATGCCAACCACAAACACATCAAGAAAATGTTTTGAGTTAAACAAGTTTTCATGACACGCTTTAATGGCAGGTGAGACTTTATCTTCTGGGATCACTGCAGAAATCGCTCGTTCGGAAGAGCCTTGAGCAATGGCAACAATGTTGACATGTGCTTCGGTTAACGAAGCAAAAAACTGCGCCGCCACGCCACGTGAGGTGCGCATGCCATCACCAACCAATGTAATGATCGACAAATCGTTCATAAACTCAACCGGCTCCAACAAGCCTTCTTTTAGTTCCAACTCAAATGCTTCGGCTAATGCTTGTTGAGCTAACCGTTTATCTTGGGCTTCAATACAAAAGCTAATGCTGTATTCAGAAGACGACTGAGTGATCAAGACAATGGATACCCCAGCAGTAGACATTGCACCGAATACACGACTCGCCATACCAACCATGCCCTTCATACCCGGTCCGGATACGTTAACCATGGTCAAATGATTCAAGGTCGTGATGCCTTTGATCGCCAGTTGATCTTCACCCGTATCTTGACCAATTAATGTCCCCGCCCCTTGCGGATTAAAGCTGTTTTTGATCAAACATGGGATATGGAATTGAGCGATTGGGGCGATAGTTTTGGGGTGCAACACCGAAGCACCAAAATAAGACAACTCCATTGCTTCTTGATAGCTAAGCGACTTGAGTAAGCGAGCATCAGCAACCAAACGAGGGTCACAGTTATACACACCATCAACGTCGGTCCAGATTTCACAACATTCTGCGCGTAAACACGCCGCCAATACTGCCGCAGAATAATCCGATCCATTACGCCCTAAACAAACCAGCTCACCTTTTTTATTACCTGCGGTGAAACCAGGCATGATATGGACATGTTGCTTGGGTAATGGGGACTGTAAAAAGTTTTGTGTCGAAAGTTCAACATCGACCATGGCTTCCAGATAATCACCTTTAGCGATGAGATACTGAACTGGATCAATTAAATTGACCGCTAAACCTTTGGCTTGGATGACCGCTTTCATTAGCTGTATAGAAATACGCTCACCTTTACTGATGATCCGCGCATTCACATTATCAGGACACATGCCTAACAGATGAATACCATGCACAAACTGACGTAGTTGAGTCATAGATTGATCTACTTGTCGATGATAAGCAGCGCCGTCTATCTTGGGGAGCTGAGCTTGAATATCATTAAACAAACGTTGGAATGACTGTTCCAGTTCAAGCACTTGCCTTTCAACATCACCATGACGTAACGCCGTATCGATAATCGCCACTAGCTTATTGGTGGTTTTACCCGGTGCTGAAAGCACAATGGCCACGTCTTCTTGTTGAGCATTGTTAACGATAATATCGGCCGCTCTCAATAGACGTTCAGCATCCGCTAATGATGAACCTCCAAATTTTAATACTCGCATCCCTTTCTCCAAACTCGTCAAAATAATAGGTATAAAAAAAGGCCTGTATCGGTGGGGATACAGGCCTTTTTCTTGTGAAATTTTACGCTCAGCAGCCCGCCCCAACATGCGTAGTGTCGGTGGTAATAATGGTGGTGGTCATTACTAGGCTGAACAATGTCATCACGATGATAAATCACTTTCTGTGGGCGTTTATCTACGTTTACCTTATTTCTTGTTGCAGAGTCAATAAAAAGTTTAACATTCTATGCATTTTAAATAATCATTCGCTCAATAAAGATAAACAAAACCGAGCTTTATCACCCATCCATTAATCATAGAGATAAATTCAAGATAATTTCTCTCTGCAAAGCGGGGAATTTTATGCTTAAATAGTGTTCAACGTGAAACAAAGCTCGGTAACAAGGAGGATACCATGCGCATACTGATCGCTCTATCTGGCTTATGGCTAGCATTAAGCGCCCACGCGGTAACGCTCCCCTCCTTACCTTCTGAGCCCTCCCGCTCTGCGCACACCGTTTTTCTCTACAGTGACCCCAATAGCCAAACTTTCGATAGTTGGGTAATTGATAGTGGCTACGCTTACAATGTCTTTCGTAACGTTGATCTTTATGTCGGTGCGAGGATTAACTCATCAAGCGCCTCAATCAATGGCGCTAGTAATGGCTTTTTAAGCGGTGTGAGTTACAAAGTTAACGAGCGAATCTCGGTTAAGAGTACCCTTTATTCATCGACAAAATACGATGACCAAAAACGTCGCTATGACGCCTTTTCAGCAGAGCTATCAAGTCGCCTACGTCTATCGGAAAACTTAGATTTACACGCCACCCTTGACTATCAAGAATGGCAACAGGGTATTGAGTTCGGTATCGGCTTTCGGTTTTAAGCCAACGTTAGCGATTGCTCAGAGAGTAAAATACCATTCCAATCGGCATACAGATAATCCCCAGGTTGAACCATTTGGTTGTGCAAAGTTAGAGTCACATTGACCTCTCCTGCACCACGCTTGTCAGTTTTAAAGGGCGAGGTACCTAACGCTTTAATCCCTAAATCCATTTGTGACATCGCCACGACATCGCGGATGGCACCATTAATGATCACACCTTCCCAGCCGTTTTCAATTGCCATGATCGCAACTTGATCGCCCATTAAGGCTTTTTGGCAAGAACCATTACCATCAACAACCAAAACTTTACCTTTACCTGGTTGACTGAGAATCTCTTTGACTTTTGAGTTATCATGATAGCAACGTACAGTGACTATCTCTCCCCAAAATGCACTACGCATGCCAAAATTTTGTAGTGGTAGATTAAGTAGCGTAACTTGTGATGGGTACTTATCACACAGATCCGGTGTTATATCGTTCATTGTTCCTCCATGATTCTAATCGCCCAACGACAAGAAGTGGTAACATCGCGAGTAAGTGTATGTGTCTTAATCAGCGCCAATAATAATCAACTTGCTGATCGAGTACTCACACCCACCGCTACCGTTTCAAATCGCAAGGAATAAGTAAATCTGTTACATGACTCGGTTTAAGGTGATGTGATTTTGCTTGATAATGACCCTAAATCGAATCGTTGATGATCAAGGCAAGATTGCAAAATAAGTTGTCCATCTTGTACGTAATAAAGCGCATTTTGCGCAAACTGGCCAGCTAAAACCACCGCGTCAGCGAGAGGCATCACGACCGCAAAACTCTCTTCATACCAACTAAAATCATCATTACCAACGATAACATCGGTCAAATCATAGCCGATTAAAGTTTGCTGTAAACGTCGATTATTTCGCCGATTCTCATCTTCTGACAAGCGAACACTTCGTGGGTTCCATGCGGTAATAATCGCAAAATTCCCTTCAATACTCCTTGTTGGGAACAGCAGCGTGACTTGAGTGTAAGCGTACCATAGGTTTTCATTGATCATCTCTTTTTACATCTCGTTATTACTATTCATATCTGTTACATTGCAACTCTTGATATAAATCAACAAAGTGATTGGAATTAACATTTGGGCGTTGTTAGCATGCTGTTAACATTATAGAATCCGCTCAAAGGCTGATAGAAGTGAAAGGTGATGGATCTTTATAGCAAATATACCAAGGACGGCGGCAGTTGAGGTGATTTTTCAAGATACTTTGATTTATTATCAACATAAAGTTTCTTGTATGTTATGTTTTTGCCTAGAATAAGTTCTATTAGTACAATTTTTTCACAAGTTTAGGTACCGCCAAATGCAAACCCCGCAGATTCTTATCGTTGAAGACGAGCAAGTCACTCGCAACACATTAAAAAGTATTTTTGAGGCAGAGGGATACGCTGTTTTTGAAGCCAGTAACGGAGAAGAGATGCACCAAATACTGTCGGATAATCCCATTAACTTAGTCATCATGGACATTAACCTACCGGGTAAAAATGGTTTGCTACTCGCCCGTGAACTACGCGAACAGGCAGATGTGGCTCTGATGTTTTTAACGGGTCGTGATAATGAAGTTGATAAAATTTTAGGACTTGAAATAGGTGCCGACGATTACATCACCAAACCTTTTAATCCTCGTGAATTAACCATTCGTGCGCGTAACTTATTGAGCCGTTCAATGAATGCTAACGTTGCTCACGAAGAAAAACGTTCGGTTGAAAAATATCAATTTAATGGCTGGGTATTAGATATTAATAGCCGTTCTTTGATCAGCCCACATGGTGAAGGTTACAAGCTGCCACGCTCAGAATTCCGTGCTCTGCTTCATTTCTGTGAGAATCCGGGGAAAATTCAAACTCGTGCCGATCTATTGAAGAAAATGACCGGTCGTGAACTTAAGCCTCATGATCGCACCGTTGACGTTACCATCCGTCGTATTCGTAAGCATTTTGAATCGATCTCCGGTACACCAGAAATCATCGCGACCATTCATGGTGAAGGCTATCGCTTCTGTGGGGATATCACTGAGTAAGCGGACATGTTATTAAAAAAAGCCTCGACAGATGATCGAGGCTTTTTTATGGTTATCATGCCGAAATCACGGGGCCTGCAGGTGCTCCCGAATTTTTTAGAGCAGCCGCGAAGCGAGACATGAATCAATCGCTATATGCATAGATGACGAGATGTTCGAAGCGAAAGAGCCGCTAGTTTTAAAGTCCACTCTAAAGTCAACAGACCCTAGGTATTCGTTAATAGACTTTATCAATCGATACTTGATGCTCGACTAACCACGTCTTACCTAAACTGTCTTGTACCCCCAGCGCCACACTCACTGGACGGTTAATATCCACCGATAGCGTGCTGTTAAATACCACTTCCCAATTATTTTCGCTTGGTGTACGAAGTTCTAACTCAGAGCCAGCAAGCGACCAGATCTCATCTCCTTGTCTGAACACTAATTGAAACAGGGTTAAATCCGCTGGCAATTGACCTGAAGTTTCTAACACTAGAGTACCGTTTAAATTGTCGGTAAAATCGAGCTCAGTAGCCTCCTCAGTTAATGCTATTTTAGGCATCCTATCGGTCCATAAGTTGCTTTTTAGCTGAATAGCGGTCTGAGAAAATAGTGCCGCATTACTTGCCTGCCAATTGACTTGCGGCGACGTTGCACACGCTGACAATAAAAATGTGAGTATCATTAAGCCATATTTTTTCATATTATCTCCTTTGCTCTAACCACTGTTTTAACACCTGAATATCATTACGGTATTCATTTTTTATTTCATCGACCCAATCGGTAATATTTTCCCACCATGCTGGCGCATCGGGAGACTGAGCTTTTTGTGCAACGTTTTGAATTCGTTTTAAGCCGATGGAGCCTGCTGCACCTTTAATTTTATGAGCCTCAGAGACAATGCCAGCTTGATCTTTCGCCACCATATTAGAATCCAAGACCTCTAAATAACTCGGCATCATTTTTTCAAGCATCTCAACGCTTTCTAACATAGGTTGAGGCCCGACAATATCGAGATAAGAGTTTAACATGTCGAGATCGAGCAAACGGCCACATAACTCTTGATAACAAGGCTCTGCAAGATCAACATCAGGGATATTCGTAGCCTCGGTCTGAAATGGCTGCTGAGCAATGACTTTACTGATCACCGCTTGCACCACTTGCACCGAAAGCGGCTTACTTATCGCATCATCTAATCCTTGGGTTTGATACTGCTGCTTATCCTTCAAGACATTGGCGGTCAGCGCAACGAGCGGCGGTAATGAAGAATAAGTCTCTCGATAAAACTGCGCCACATCAAACCCAGTCATATCCGGCAGTTGAATATCTAAGAAAACCAAATCAAACTGATCGGGCGTAAATCGTTGTTTAGCTTCTTCA
Source organism: Vibrio sp. A11 (assembly GCF_013048705.1). Lineage (NCBI taxonomy): Bacteria > Pseudomonadati > Pseudomonadota > Gammaproteobacteria > Vibrionales > Vibrionaceae > Vibrio > Vibrio sp. A11. The sequence continues at coordinate 62,138 of NZ_VHSI01000009.1, forward strand.
CCGGTCATGGCGACCGTAACCTGATGGCCTAAGCTCTCTAACAGTGAGCGAGCAACCGTGACATTAAGCTCAATATCTTCCACCATAAAGATACGTAAACTTTTTTGTGGAGTTAGGCTTAATTGCGGCTTATCAGGAGGACTCACTAAAGGCACTCGGATAGTCACCGTAAAGGTACTGCCGAAGCCCTCTTCGCTGCTTACCTCGATATCACCAGCCATTAAATTAATTAATTGGCGCGAAACCGCAAGACCAATGCCCGTTCCTACGGCATGGAGGTTATCTTTGCCAGATTTAACCTGATAATACATGGCAAAAATCTTATCCAATTCATGTTCAGGGATGCCAATGCCTGTATCTTCTATTTCCATGGTGATGTCAGCAGAACCTGGATTAATATCCGCACTGACACTCATCACTACGCCACCTTCTTTGGTGAACTTCATGGCGTTACTCATTAAATTCCACAGCACTTGGCGCAAGCGTGTTGCATCGACTTCAATCCAGGTCGGCAGCTCGGTTAAGCGCTCCAAATCAAAACGCAGTCCTTTTTGCTCTGCCATTAAAGCAGAAAGGCTCTCTAGCTCGGCGACAAATTCGACAAAGTTTAAAGGTGCGGGTAACAGCTCTAACTTACGCCTGTCAAATTTATCCATATCAATAATATCGTTAAAGATATGACCCAATGTAATCGCACTGACTTGAATGGTTTGCATATGCTTACGCTGTTCATCAGTTAGCTGGGTATCAAGTAACATTCGACTTAAACCGACAATACCATTGAGTGGCGTGCGTAATTCATGACTGATGGTCGAAATAAAGGTGGTTTTATCGCGGCTGGCTTTTTCTAGTGATTCTTGATGACGCTTACGTTCAGTAATGTCTCGTCCAAAACCCACTAAACCTAGATGACGGCCCTCTTTACTATAAAAAGGCACTTTGCGCAGTTCAAAGAAGTGTTTACGCCCATCGGGATATTCAAGCCATTGCTCATAGGTAATAGCTTGATTATTCTTAAATACTTGCTGATCGGTTTCAACTATCGATTGAGCAATCTCCTTACGATACACATCCCAAGGTGTCAGACCGACTAATTGACTTTCCCGTTTCCCGGTTAGCTCTTCCATTGCTCGGTTACAGCCGGAAAATTCACCTTTCGCATTACGGTAATAAATTAAGTCCGGTGAGGCATCGATGAACGAGCGTAATAGCGCGGTACGTTCGGCCAATTCCAACTGCGTTTTCTCTCGTTGATACACTTCGTTTTCCAAATCAACCATCGCCTCTTCACGGGCTTCTTCGGCTTTAATTCGCTCTTCTATCTCCTGATTGAGTTTGACAATATTTTGCTGTAACTGTTGGTTAAGTTCTTGATCTCGCGAGCGCATATCTTTGAGCTTGGAGACTAACTTAGAGAGACGTTGTCGAGACTCTTCCAACTGATCGACCACGACTGATAAGAAATATACCGCCCACGGGGTGATCAATAGTCCAAAAAATACCGAACGTACAATATCAATGTCATCGACAAAACCTTTCAAAACCAGCGTAATTCCGACTTGGACTACCACCGCTAAGGCAACCAACGCTAAAGCCAGTAAAATTGAAAAACGTAAAATACCCAATTTAACAAGTAGATCGACATAGTATTGAGCTAAGTTTTTTATCGGTTTCATTGCAGGTTCCGCATAGATAATGGCCGTGACGCTAAGTGAGTTTCAAAACCGCGGCTCAGCGCTAATCCAACAGCGCTTTCAGATAAAAAGCCTGTGATTAAAAAGACTTAAAGGATAAAGATACCAGCTTCTCAAATCAGGATCTGCAACTATTCTAAGAGTTTGCCTAGCGTAACGCAGTAAATTACGTTTAAAAGTGAGCGGCTTATTTTTTGTTGGTCGGATTAATGTATTGGAAAGGACGCCCAATTAATGAACCTTGCGCGCCATCTTTTGCTAATCGCCGGCCAAGCTCAGTCATCGCCAGCCAACGATTCTCACACCAGAGAGGAGCCAACAACGTAGGACGGCGAGCGGCAGAAGAGACGCGATGATAAACCACTTCAGGTGGCGTTAAGCGAATGAGGTGGCTGGCAATCGTGACGTACTCTTCTAATGTTGGCGCAACTAACTTCCCTGCCCGCCACGCTTTGGCCATCGTACTCCCATCAACAATATGCAAACCATGTAACTTGATACCATCTGTTCCCACTTCAACGACTTGCTGTAATGTCGCCACATTATCGCTTGCCGTTTCTTTAGGTAGCCCAACGATTAAATGAGTACAGATTTTAATACCAAGCGCTCTTGCTCTTTGAGCGATCGATTGATAACAATCAAAATCATGACCGCGATTAATGCGCTTTAAAGTACTATTATTTGCGGTCTGCAAACCCAACTCTAACCAAACTTCAAACCCTTGCTGCACATAATCATGCAACAGTTCCAATACCGCATCCGGGACGCAATCAGGGCGAGTGCCCACACACAAACCGACAATATTGGCACTTTGCAACGCTTGTTGATACATGGCTTTTAACACCTGAACTTCGGCATAAGTGCTGGTATAGGCTTGGAAATAAGCTAAGTATTTATTGGCACGCTGAACTTCACCCGCTCTTTCTTTTAGCTGATCAGCAATACTTTGCTTTTGGGTATGTTCATCAACAAAAGAGGCAACATTACAAAATGTGCATCCGCCTCGACCAATGGTGCCATCTCGATTAGGACAACTAAAGCCACCATGCAACGTCAGTTTATGGACTTTCTCACCATAGCGGCGTTGAAGATCTTGCCCTAATGTGTTTACTAATTGATGCAGTTGCATAACGAATACCCAAGCTGTGAATACAAATAACTCTCACTTCGATCTATGTAATTAAATTACATCGAAAGGAATAAATAGTAAGCGTATGAGATAGATACCGCGTGGTGCAAAATCAATAAACATTCATTAAATCTGCATTTAGCTAACTTTGTTTGAAAAATGTTGCGCTGATTATGCAGAGACTGAGAAAAAGGCGCAAAAAAGACCGAGTTTTTCATTGCATTTACGGCTAACAAAATTGTAGGATAGTTACAGTTTCATGATGATTTTTGTTTGTTTTATTACAAATAAGCTCAAGAAACGTCGGCGATATTCCATTCCTACCTATATAAACCACTATAAAATGTGGTTAAACAGAGGAATATCACTAAGGATTGTTTTTCTCACACTATATATTTCCTGTGAGAGACGGAAGGGATGCGAGTCGGTCAGCATAGATCGATTTAAATGGATAACAATAAGGATAGATGCAGTGCTGGGGCTTGCCTTGGCTTGCTTGTGTCCAACTGAACTGGAAGGATGTATCTATGGTTAATAGAGAACAAAGTTCGCAAGGTCTGTATACGCCAGAACTCGAGCATGACGCTTGCGGCATCGGTTTTGTTGCTCACCTCAAAAACCGTAAATCACACCATGTCGTGACTCAAGCCCTAGATATGCTAGCGCGCATGGAACATCGTGGCGGACAAGGTTGTGACCCCTGTAGCGGTGACGGAGCGGGTATTTTACTGCAGAAACCTCACGAATTCCTATTAGAGGAAGCGGTAAAACTGGGGATTAAACTACCGTCATTTGACCAATACGGCGTCGGTGTCGTCTTGTTTCCAAGGGATGAGCACAAACGCGCTCAATGCCGTGATATTTTAGAGCGTAATGCTAAGCGCCTTGATCTTGATGTCCTCGGTTATCGCAAACTGCCAACCGACAACAGCATGCTCGGTGCCGATCCACTCAGTACTGAACCTTATTTTGAACATGTTTTCATCTCAGCCGGTCCAGGAAGTACGCCACAAGAACTGGAACGCAAACTCTACGTTCTGCGTAACTATACCGTTCGCGTTTGTCTCGAAAGCGTTTCTAATATTGGCGATGATTTTTATATCAACTCGCTCTCCTATAAAACGCTGGTTTATAAAGGCCAGCTAACCACTGAGCAAGTTCCGCAATATTTTCTCGATTTACAAAACCCAACCATGGTTACCGCCTTGGCTCTGGTGCATTCACGTTTTTCCACCAATACCTTCCCAAGATGGCGTTTAGCGCAGCCGTTTCGTTACATTGCCCATAACGGCGAAATCAATACCGTACGCGGTAACTTGAACTGGATGAAAGCCCGCGAAGCTATCTTACAATCCAATCTCTTTACCCAAGCAGAAATTGATATGCTGCTGCCGGTTTGTCAGGAAGGCGCGTCAGACTCCGCCAACTTTGATATGGTGTTAGAGTTATTGGTGCTATCAGGCCGCACTTTGCCGCACGCATTGATGATGATGATCCCCGAAGCGTGGCAAGAAAATAAAACCATGGATCCCAAGCGTCGTGCCTTTTATCAATATCATGCCAATATCATGGAACCATGGGATGGCCCAGCCTCAGTGTGCTTTACCGATGGCGTACAAGTAGGCGCAACCTTAGATAGAAACGGCTTGCGTCCCTCTCGTTATACCGTCACTAAAGACGATTTTTTGATCATGGCCTCTGAATCTGGTGTGGTAGAAATCGATCCCGCTAATGTCGAATATCGTGGTCGCTTACAACCCGGACGCATTTTTGTCGCCGACCTTGAACAAGGGCGAATCATCTCTGATGAAGAAGTCAAAGATGGCATCGCTAACGCTCAACCTTATGAAAAATGGGTAGAAGATAACTTACTGAGCCTAAAAAAGCTTCCTGAAGCCGATAACGTTCACAGCCAACCGTCACCGGAGCGTCTGCTCCATCGTCAGCAAGCGTTTGGAGTCAGCAGTGAAGAAGTCAACGACATTATCTTTACCTTGGCTGAAACGGGTTACGAGCCTCTTGGCTCAATGGGAGCCGATTGGCCGGTGGCGGTGCTGTCGCATCAGTCTCAGCACTTATCGAACTACTTTAAACAGTTGTTTGCGCAGGTAACCAACCCGCCGATCGATCCGATCCGCGAGCGGATGGTCATGTCACTCAATACCTATATTGGTCGTGATCAAAACCTACTCGCTGAATCTCCCGTTCACTGTCGAAAAGTCGAGCTAGAATCACCGGTGATTTCTAATGCTGAATTAGAAAAACTGCGCGCGATTGATAATGAGCACCTACAAGCCAAAACACTGGATATTGTTTTTCAAGCCAGTGAAGAGCCCGGCAAACTTGAACGAGCACTCAAACGCATCTGCCAATACGCAGAGGATGCGGTGATCGATGGCTATTCCATCATTCTCCTTACTGACCGCGCGGTAAATTCTAACCATGCCGCGATTCCAGCGATGCTGGCTGTCGGCGCTGTCCATCATCATCTGATCCGTAAAGGACTACGCTCTAAGTGCGGTATTGTGGTTGAAACTGGGGATGCGCGCGAAACTCACCATTTTGCTACCTTAGTCGGCTATGGTGCCAATGCGGTGAACCCGTATTTAGTGGTCGAAACCATTGTCGATTTGCAGCGTCGCAATAAGCTGGATACTGACGTTGAGGTGAATAAATACTTCGAAAACTATCGTAAAGGGATCAATGCTGGCCTATTGAAAATTTTCTCAAAAATGGGCATCTCAACTTTACAGTCCTACCATGGAGCACAAATCTTTGAAGCCTTAGGGATCAGTAAATCGGTGGTAGACAAATACTTTACTGGTACTGTTACTCGTATTCAGGGCCTAACGTTAGACGATATCGCCAAAGAAGTGGTGGTTCGTCACCGTATTGGCTATCCGATTCGTGAAATCCCGTTACAAATGCTCGATGTCGGCGGTGTCTATCAGTGGAAACAGCGTGGTGAAAAACACCTGTTTAACCCAGAAACCATCCATTTACTGCAACACTCTACCCGTAATAAAGATTATCAACAGTTCAAGCAGTATGCGGCTGCTGTCGATAGCCAAGGGGATAAAGCGGTGACCCTGCGTAGTCAGCTAGATTTTATTAAAAATCCAGCGGGTTCAGTTGCGATTGAAGACGTCGAGCCGGTGTCGAGTATTGTGAAACGCTTTGCCACTGGCGCAATGTCGTTCGGTTCGATTTCTCATGAGGCGCACTCAACATTAGCAGTCGCCATGAACCGCCTGGGCGCACGTTCCAATTCTGGTGAAGGGGGTGAAGATCCCGCGCGTTTCGTTCGTAAAGAGAATGGCGATTGGGAACGCTCAGCCATCAAGCAAGTCGCCTCTGGACGCTTTGGGGTTACCTCTTACTATTTGACCAACTGCGACGAAATTCAGATCAAAATGGCACAAGGAGCCAAGCCAGGTGAAGGCGGTCAGCTACCAGGAGATAAAGTCGATGATTGGATTGGCGCAACTCGTCACTCAACGCCAGGGGTCGGCTTAATTTCGCCGCCACCGCATCACGACATCTACTCCATTGAAGATTTGGCGCAGCTGATTTTTGACTTGAAAAACGCCAACCGTAAAGGGCGAGTCAACGTTAAACTGGTCTCTGAAGCCGGCGTGGGCACTATCGCTTCTGGTGTTGCTAAAGCGAAAGCGGATGTAGTGCTGATTGCAGGCCATGACGGCGGCACCGGCGCGTCGCCTATTTCATCGATTCGCCATACCGGCCTACCTTGGGAACTTGGTCTGGCTGAAACTCATCAGACACTACTTAAAAACGGTTTACGTAACCGCATCGTCGTACAAGCGGATGGGCAGATGAAAACCCCACGCGATATCGCTATCGCCACCTTACTTGGTGCAGAAGAATGGGGCGTTGCTACCGCCGCCTTAGTCGTGGAAGGTTGTATCATGATGCGTAAGTGTCATAAAAACACCTGCCCAGTCGGTATCGCAACTCAAAACAAAACATTACGTGAACGCTTTGATGGCCGCGTGGAAGATGTGGTGACCTTCTTCCAATATATGGCACAAGGCCTACGGGAAATCATGGCTGAGCTTGGTTTTCGCACCATTGATGAGATGGTAGGGCAAGCGCAAAAACTCAAATTACGTGATGATGTGGGCCACTGGAAGTATAAGAACCTCGACCTTTCTCCCCTACTCTATCTTGAGCCAGCCCGTGAAGGTGATGGTATTTATTGCCAAAGCGCACAAAACCATAATTTGGAGCATGTCCTCGACCGTCAATTAATCCAGTTAGCGAAACCTGCGCTTGAACAAGGCTTAGCGGTGAATGCCGAACTGCCGATCATCAATACCGATCGCAGTACTGGCACCATGTTGTCGAACGAAATTTGTAAAGTCTATCAAGATCAAGGGTTACCTCAGCCTATGACGGTTAAATTTAACGGTAGTGCTGGGCAATCTTTTGGGGCTTTCTTGACCAAAGGCGTCCATTTTGAAGTTGAGGGCGATGCCAACGACTACTGGGGTAAAGGCTTATCAGGCGGTACGTTAGTACTCTATCCTAACCGCAATGCCAGCTTAATTGCCGAAGATAATATCGTGGTTGGTAACGTCTGTTTCTATGGCGCTACCTCTGGTGAGTCTTACATTCGAGGCTTAGCGGGCGAACGCTTCTGCGTGCGAAATTCTGGCGCTAAAGTGGTCGTAGAAGGTGTCGGCGATCATGGCTGTGAGTACATGACCGGCGGTATTGCGGTGATCCTTGGTTCAACCGGACGTAACTTTGCCGCAGGTATGAGTGGCGGTATCGCTTATGTGTGGGATAAAGCCGGTGATTTTTCACAAAAACTCAATCCTGAGCTGGTCGATCTCGATCCTATCGAAGCGGAAGATAAAGCGCTGTTAAAAGAGATGCTGACTAAACACGTTCAATTCACAGGAAGTGAAGTGGCACAAACATTCCTCAACAATTTTGAGCAAAGCTTAGCGACAATGATGAAAGTCATGCCTCGTGACTATAAAGCCGTGCTTGAAAAACGTAAGGAAGCCGCAGCGGCAATGGAAAAAGCGGAGGCTGTATAATGGGTAAAGCAACTGGATTTTTAGAGTTTGGTCGAGAACTGCCAAAAAAAATCGACCCTGCAGAGCGAATTAAACACAACCATGAGTTTGTGCTCAATAAAGAATTTGGTCACAAAATTAACCAACAAGCAGCTCGCTGTATGGATTGTGGGGTGCCGTTTTGTCATAGCGGCTGCCCGATTGGTAACATCATTCCAGAATTTAATGATGCGGTTTATCGCGATAGTTGGCAAGAAGCATGGCAAATCTTAAGCTCAACCAATAACTTCCCTGAGTTTACTGGTCGAGTATGCCCAGCGCCTTGTGAAACCTCATGCGTGCTTGGTATTAATCAAGATCCCATCACCATTTGTAATATTGAGAAAACCATTGTTGAGCGGGCTTATCAAGAAGGCTATGCCAAGCCCAAAACCCCTCGTGCTCGTACAGGCAAAAAAGTGGCTATTATCGGCTCTGGGCCGGCGGGATTAGCCGCGGCTGAGCAATTAAATAGCGCTGGACATCAGGTGACTGTGTTTGAGCGGGATGAAAAAGTTGGTGGATTACTGCGCTTCGGGATCCCTGATTTTAAACTCAGCATGGCCGTGATTGATCGCAAACTCGATCTTATGGCTCAAGCTGGGGTTGAATTTGTGGTTAATGCTCATGTGGGGGTTGATATTAACGCGCAACAGCTACGCCAAGAGTTCGATGCGATTTTGCTGACTGGCGGCTCCACCGTACCACGTGATTTACCGATCCCCGGACGTGATTTGCAAGGCGTTTACTTTGCGATGCAATTCCTCGGACAAAATAATCGCCGCGCTAACAATATGGATCTTAAAGGTGAAGAGATTCATGCCAAAGGCAAACATGTGGTGGTCATTGGTGGTGGCGATACCGGTTCAGACTGTGTCGGTACGTCCAATCGTCATGGCGCGGCAAGCATTACGCAAGTCGAGATCATGCCGATGCCACCAGAAAAACGTCCAGCCAATATGCCATGGCCACAGTATCCGATGATTTTACGCACGTCGACCTCCCATGAAGAAGGCTGCGAAAGACATTGGAATATTCTGACCAAAGAATTTATTGGCAACGAGCAAGGTCAAGTGACTGGGCTGAGAATTGCCGATATTGTTTGGCAAGAGGCCGCGCCGGGACAACGCCCTGAGTTTCGCGAAATCTCTGGCACTGAGCGAGTGATAGCTTGTGATATGGCGTTTCTCGCGATGGGCTTTTTACATCCAGAACCACATGGTGTACTCGCACAATTAGCGATAAAACTTGATGATCGCGGTAACGTGGCAACGGATAATTTTGCCACCAATCAAAAAGGGGTCTTTGCTGCTGGCGACATGCGCACTGGCCAATCACTGGTTGTACGCTGCATCAATGAAGGTCGTGAATCAGCCAGAGCGATTGATGCTTACTTGATGGGCAACACGCATCTTGAATCGATCAATGATTCTTTAATGTTATCGGCGTAAGCGCTTTATCTATACCCAAACAACTTGGCGTTACAGGTAGGAAAGGGATATCTTAAACGGCTAACACCTTGTGTTAGCCTTTTTTATTGCTAAAAACATCGTCTCATTACTCAACCTTAACGGCCTTAGTCGTCAAACTAGAAAAATCATGACCTTAATAAACCAAAGATCGTCAATCAATCGTATAATTGGTTATCCTCAGCGACAAATATCAGCTATGCTCAAATTTTATTCGCTATAGGAAAATGTCGTGAAGCCATTCATTATTATTGGGTTATCACTCCTTATCATTGCTTGTAGCCGAGGCGTTGCATCGAACATGACCGACCGAACAACCGACCTTTGTGGGAATAAACCCAACTGTGTCTCGACGGAAGAGTCGAGAGAAAAATTTTCTGTGGCACCGTTTATCCTGCGCCCAGGAGTGACCCTTAGCCAAATTGAACGTATTGCATTAACCTTACCCGGCGCTGAAGTCGTTGAAAAAGAAGAGAATTACTTACGAGTGGAATGCACTACACGTGTATTACGCTTTGTCGATGACTTGGAACTTAAACTGCAGCATGATCAGTTAAAAGTTCGTTCAGAGTCTCGAGTTGGCTATAGCGATTTTGGCGTTAATCGCCGTCGAGTTGAAACACTACGTGATAAAATGACGGCTGCTGGTTTGCTACAATAGTCTATTCAGCGGTTTACCTTTCTGCTTCATCTCGATCAAACCTAGCCGAGCATGATAAACTGCAGTGATTTTTATCCAATGAAAAGAGACATGACATGAAAATTGGCATCATCGGCGCGATGCAACAAGAAGTCGCCATCTTAAAAGACGCTCTCGAACAACGCCAAGAAGTCAGTCAAGGTGGCTGCACCTATTACAGCGGTAAGCTGCATGGTGTTGAGGTTATCTTGCTTCAATCTGGGATCGGTAAAGTATCTGCCGCGGTTGGCACCGCATTATTGCTCAATCAATATCAACCAGATGTGGTCATCAACACGGGTTCAGCCGGTGGTTTTGATCCTAGTTTAACCATGGGCGATGTAGTGATCTCTACTGAAGTCCGTCATCATGACGCCGATGTAACCGCTTTTGGTTACGAAATCGGGCAAATGGCTGGTCAGCCCGCTGCATTTCAGGCGGATGAGAAACTCATGTCAATCGCTGAACAAGCACTGCAAACCATGGACAACAAACATGCGGTTCGTGGCCTGATTTGCACTGGTGATGCCTTTGTCTGCAGCGAAGAAAAACAAAACTTTATCCGTCAACATTTCCCAACCGCAGTAGCGGTCGAAATGGAAGCGGCGGCGATTGCCCAAACCTGCCATCAATTTGGTGTACCTTTTGTCGTGGTACGCGCCATCTCTGATGTCGCTGATAAAGCTTCACCGCTCTCTTTTGATGAGTTTTTGCCGCTAGCCGCGCAAAGCTCTTCAGCGATGGTGCTAAAAATGGTTGAACTACTAAAGTAGCCTGTTGTTCATGGATGAATTATTCAAACCCTTTTATACCAATGGTGCCCTACTCGTAATGTGGGGCGCTTTGTTATTTCATTGGCTATTGCCGATACCTCACGCTGCCCATCCGATTACCTTATGGCATAAATTTGCCGAAATATTGGCTGACAAAGTTAATAAACCGAGCAATTACCAACAAAGCTTAATTTCCGGCACGCTGGCTTGGCTGCTGATGATTATCCCTACCATTATGCTGTGCGTTGCTTTGCAGCCTTTGGTTTGGCATCCACAACTGTTTGAATTAGCGCTATTGCTGTTAGCTCTCGATTGGCGCAGTGCAGATAAACTTAGCCAGCAGATGAGTCAAGCACTGGCACAACAGGATAAACCGTTAGCTCGCCGTTTATTGGTGCCGTTTGTTAATCGTGAAACGGCGACGCTTTCCCCGGTCGGTTTAGGTAAAGCCAGTGTCGAAACCATCACTATGGGTATTGGCCGTAACCTGGTTGGGGTTCTATTTTGGTATGGATTACTCGGGGGGATCGGCGCGTTTATTTATCGTTTAATGGTTGAATTGGCCCGTTGTTGGTCTCCTTCTCGTACTCAATTTCAGCCGTTTGGTTTACCGATCATTCGCGCTGTCGCGTTACTCGATCTTATTCCTCTGCGTTTATTTAGTTTACTGATCCTGATGGGCGATAATATTAAATATAATTTGACGCAAACGCTCAACCAAAGTCGCTCTTGGCCGTTACCGGGGCCGGGATGGCTACTGTGTGCAGTCGGTAATAAATTACACTTAGCATTGGGCGGGCCAGCGATCTATGGTCAGCAAAAAGCGGTGCGCGCCAAAATTGGCGGGCGCATAGTGCCAGCAAGCCTTCATTTAGCTCAGTTACGCCAACTACTTACCCGTAGATTATGGCTTTGGCTTATTTTACAAAGCGTTATGTTACTGCTCGTTTATCAAGGCGTATAAACATGCCACACCGATTCTTTCTCTTACTTCTGCTCTCTTGGCCTTTTTGCACTCTTTCTGCTGCGGAAAGGATCATTAGCTTAGCTCCCCATGCCACCGAGCTGGTTTTCGCGGCCGGACTAGGGGATAAGCTGATCGCGGTCAGTGACTATAGTGATTATCCTGAATCCGCCAAAACTCTACCTCGAGTCGCCAATTATCAAGGGATCAATATTGAACGGATTCTGACCTTACAACCTGACTTGGTGATCGTTTGGCCTGAAGGCAATGCCATGCGTGAAGTGGAAAAATTGGCTCGTTTAGGCATTCCTTTGTTTTATTCTCATCCTAAAACACTGACTGATATTGCAGATGATATAGAGAAACTCAGTCAATACGCCAGCGATCCAACAAAAGGTATGCAAACGGCCAATCAGTTTCGTCAGCAGCTCACTCAACTTGAACAGAAATACGCTCATCTCGATGGAGTTCGGTATTTTTACCAATTAAGTGAAAAGCCCATCATCACCTTAGCGCAAGGCAGTTGGCCAAGTGAGATTTTCGCTTTTTGTGGGGGGGTGAATATTTTCCAACATAGCCCGTCCCCCTATCCTCAAGTCAGTATTGAACAGGTGCTACTCGCCAAACCAGAAGTCATCTTTACTTCAGAACAAGCGATGGCTCAAGGCACTATGTGGCAGCGCTGGAAAAACCAAGTCCCTGCGGTAAAAAAAGGACAGATTACTAGCCTTAATGCTGATTGGCTCAACCGCCAAACCCCAAGATCACTGCTCGCGATTGAGCAAGTTTGCAATTATTTTGCCCAAATAGAAAAGTATTAACTAAAACAGCAAAAGTTGCATACAATGTGCTCCCATTCACTCATCCCAAATTAACAGGGAATGTTAAGCGAGCGACTCAACTTTGGATACTTCACTGCTCTACTTGATTGATATGTTTGGCACTGCGGTGTTTGCGATTTCAGGCGCACTACTAGCAGGGCGATTAAAGATGGATCCTTTCGGTGCGGTGGTTCTAGCCAGTGTCACTGCCATTGGTGGTGGAACCATTCGCGATATGGCGCTAGGTGCGACGCCGGTTTTTTGGATCACCGATACCACTTATTTATGGGTGATCTTTGCGACCTGCTTATTAACCATGTTGATTGTCCGTCGCCCTAAACGAGTCGCTTGGTGGATATTACCGGTCTGTGATGCGGTTGGCCTGGCTGTATTTGTCGCTATTGGGGTTGAAAAAGCACTGATCTTCCAAGAATCAGCGTTAATCGCCATCATTATGGGGGTAATCACCGGCTGCGGTGGTGGCATCATCCGTGATGTGCTTGCTCGTGAGATCCCGATGGTATTAAGAAGCGAAGTCTATGCCACCGCGTGTATTGTCGGCGGCATGGTACATACCACCGCACTCGCTTTAGATTATAACAGTTCGAGCGCTTTCCTATGCGGGGTGATTTCAACTCTCGTCATCCGCTTATGCGCCATTCGTTGGCACTTATCACTGCCGACTTTTGCATTGACTAAATAATCCCTCCATCACCAGTCATCATGGCTGGTGATGCTCCATACGCAAGCTTTGTGACTTTAGTAGACGACACCACGATGGTTCAAGGTTACCATTAGCGACATCTATTCCCATTTGTCATCAACCTATGTTACTCGAAGGCATTGAAACCTTACTGGTGCTCAGCAAAGAAAAAACCATGAGCCGTACCGGTAGCCAACTCTATATCAGCCAATCGGCAGTCAGTAAGCGCATTGCTAACTTAGAAAAAAAACTCGGCAAAAAACTGATTGTTCCCGCGGGCCGACACATCGAATTGACTGCAGATGCCGAGCAATTAATTGCCAGCATTGGCCCTACGTTTAATGAGTTGCATGGTTTAATTTTCGAGCAGAAAACATTGGAAGACAATACGCTGCTGCGCATGGATTGCTCAGAGACTTTAGTCGCGGGTTATCTTGGCCAGACTATGGGGCAACATCGAAAACACGACCCACATTGGGTGATCACCACCAACCACACACCGCGAATTGTCGAAAATGTTCAGTCTGGCAAAGCCACCTTGGGCTTTTGTGCGGGGTATCTGCCCGCCAATCACGGTTTGCTGACTTTTCATTTAGGCGATGAGCCATTTACCGTGATTAGCCAAGCACCTCTGTTCTCACTGCCAAGCGAGCTGATCACTAATGATTTAGCCAATCCCGCCAATACCTACCAAGCGGCCATGCTGCACAAACAAGGCATTCGACCCGCGATGGAGATGGACTCTTACACCGCCGCGGCGCAGCTCGCACTCGGCGGTATGTTACCAGCCCTAGTACCACGTTCGATTGTCAGCACCCTAAAAATTGAGCCCCAGCACTGCTTTGATTTCGCTGAACTTGCCGATCTGACTCGGCCAATTCATATTTGTCTGCGCGCCAGCCGCTATCGCAGCATTAGAGTCCAAACATTGATAACAGCGCTGCATAATGCTGTTCCCAAAGCAGTTTTAGCGCCATCAGCATAGACATAGTGATCACCAGCGGGCGGATCCAACGCTGACCTTGGCTGATCACCACTTTTGCCCCCATACGGGCACCGATAAACCCGCCGACCGCCATGGTTAAACCTATCTGCCAAATCGGTAAACCAGCGATTAAGAAGAAGGTCAACGCGGCAATGTTGGAAGTGAAATTGAGTACTTTAGTGCGCGCGGTGGCTTCCACCAATCCAAAATGGCCTAAAGCGACAAAACAGACGGTAAAGATCGAACCGGTACCGGGGCCAAAAAAGCCATCATAAAACCCAACCCCAAACCCGACCGTGAAAGCAAAAGCCGTTTCCGATAAGGGAGCGGAACCGGTATGATTTTTTGTTGCTGGGGCAAGTAGGAAATAGAGCGAGATGGCAATCAATAACACGGGTATTAAACTGGTCAACAAAGAGGCATCAATATATTGCACCGCTTCTGCGCCAAGTGCCGCACCGACAAAAGTACACGCAATCGCCAGGCGCATCGCTTTTAGACTCACTAAGCCTTGGCGGACAAAATAGAAAGTGGCCGAAAAGCTTCCAAAGGAGCTTTGCAGTTTATTGGTCGCCAAGGCTTGAGTCGGAGGAACCCCAGCCGCCAGCAAGGCTGGTAACGTTAGCAAACCACCACCACCAGCCATAGCATCAATAAATCCCGCAACGCCCGCCACTAAAAACAGCAGGCCCAATACTTCCAGTGAAAGTTCCATTTCTAATCAACATCTTGAATGACAAAGCTCAACAGTATCACTGCTCAAAACATCAAAACAGCGAAACGCAAGACGACAATCTATTCCATTTATTCATCGATATAAGCTTGGGAGATCTCTGGGTAATGTAGCTGATAAAAAAGCCCGCTTAATTCAGCGGGCAATGAGGTTGTCTGATAAGCCTTAACGACTTACCTTAATTGTTATTAGGCTAAGCTGGCTTTGACTTGCTCGTGTAACTCTTGCACAGAGATGACCGATGCTTTCGCGTCAGCGGTATGTGACATACAGGTTGCAAATGCCGCATTTAACGTCGTGGTGTAGTTAACTTTTTCGGCTAGAGCACCACGGCGCAATACTTTTGAATCTTCAATCGCTTGACGACCTGCCGCCGTATTGACGATATAGGTGTACTCATTGTTTTTGATTCGATCCAAGATATGCGGACGCCCTTCATGCACCTTATTAACTAGGCGAGGGTTAATCCCAGCTTCACCGAGAATCACCGCCGTACCATGAGTTGCATCTAGCTGATAGCCAAGTTTGATCAACTTAGAAGCTAAATCGACCACGCGCTCTTTATCTTCTTCACGTACCGACAATAACGCACGACCACCATCAGGATACACATTACCACAGCCGAGTTCTGCTTTAGCGTAAGCTTCAGCAAACGTTGCTCCAACACCCATCACTTCGCCAGTGGAGCGCATTTCAGGGCCAAGCAATGGGTCAACACCAGGAAACTTATTAAAGGGCAACACGACTTCTTTGACCGAATAATAAGGAGGAATGATCTCTTTGGTAAAGCCTTGCGACTCAAGTGACTGACCAGCCATAACACGTGCGGCAATTTTTGCCAGCGGTGCGCCGGTAGCTTTGGATACAAACGGAACCGTTCGTGCAGCGCGAGGGTTAACTTCAATCAGGTAAACTTGATTATCTTTCACCGCAAATTGGGTGTTCATCAAACCACGCACGCCCAATTCAAAGGCTAACTTCTCAACTTGTTCACGCATCACATCTTGGATTTCTTGGCTTAGGGTGTAAGCCGGCAGTGAACAAGCAGAATCACCGGAGTGAACACCCGCCTGTTCAATGTGCTCCATGATGCCGCCAATCACGACTCGCTCGCCATCACAAATCGCATCGATATCGACTTCAACCGCATCGTCTAAAAAGCGATCGAGCAGAACCGGTGACTCATTCGATACGCTGACCGCTTCGTTAAAGTAACGACGCAGATCTTGCTCATCATAGACGATTTCCATCGCCCGACCACCAAGCACATAAGAAGGACGCACTACCAACGGGAAGCCAATCTCTCTTGATTTTTCAATCGCCTGTTCCATTGTGGTCACTGTTGCGTTTTCTGGTTGCAGCAACCCTAAACGCTCTACCGCTTGCTGGAAGCGTTCACGATCTTCCGCGCGGTCAATGGCATCTGGGCTAGTACCGATAATCGGCACTCCGGCCGCTTCCAAGGCGCGCGCCAGTTTTAATGGCGTTTGGCCGCCATATTGGACAATAACCCCTTTCGGTTTTTCGACGCGAACAATGGCTAACACATCTTCCAGTGTTACTGGCTCAAAGTAGAGGCGATCTGAGGTATCGTAGTCAGTAGATACAGTTTCAGGGTTACAGTTAACCATGATGGTTTCATAACCATCTTCACGCAGTGCAAGTGAAGCATGAACACAGCAGTAATCAAATTCGATACCTTGACCGATACGGTTTGGACCACCACCGAGCACCATGATTTTTTCTCTGTCGGTCGGCTGCGCTTCACACTCTTCATCATAGGTTGAGTACATGTACGCAGTATCGGATGAGAATTCCGCGGCACAGGTGTCAACTCGTTTGTAGACCGGATGAATGTTGTATTGATCGCGCAAGCGACGAATTTCACTTTCAGCCACGCCTAATAAAGTCGAGAGACGCGCATCTGCAAAACCTTTGCGTTTCATTTTACGCAGTACATCGGCGTTTAGCCCAGCAAAACCGCCCGCTTTGACGTCTTGTTCCATCTTGACCAGTTCTTCAATTTGCACCAAGAACCAGCGGTCGATATTGGTCAAGTTAAACACTCCATCGACCGATAAACCGGCACGAAATGCATCGGCGATATACCAAATACGCTCAGCGCCCGCTTCTTTCAGTTCATGGCGAATTTTGGTCAATGCGTCAGGCGCATCAAGATCGACCATTTCATCTAAGCCATTCACACCAACTTCTAAGCCACGCAATGCTTTTTGCAGCGATTCTTGTTGGTTACGACCAATCGCCATCACTTCGCCCACCGACTTCATTTGCGTGGTTAAGCGATCGTTAGCACCGGCAAATTTTTCGAAGTTAAAGCGAGGAATTTTCGTCACAACATAATCAATAGTTGGTTCAAACGACGCTGGGGTTGCACCACCAGTAATGTCGTTCATCAGCTCATCAAGCGTAAAGCCAACCGCCAATTTAGCCGCTACTTTAGCAATTGGGAAACCCGTCGCTTTCGATGCCAGAGCTGAAGAGCGAGAAACACGTGGGTTCATCTCGATGATCACCATGCGACCATCTTTCGGGTTGATACCAAACTGTACGTTTGAACCACCGGTTTCAACACCGATTTCACGCAGTACGGCTAGCGATGCGTTACGCATGATCTGATATTCTTTGTCAGTTAGCGTTTGCGCTGGTGCTACTGTGATCGAGTCACCCGTGTGAATGCCCATTGGGTCAAAGTTTTCAATCGCACAAACGATGATGCAGTTATCGTTTTTATCACGCACCACTTCCATTTCGTACTCTTTCCAACCGATCAGTGATTCATCAATCAACAGCTCGTTGGTTGGCGATAAGTCGAGGCCACGGCGACAAATTTCTTCAAACTCTTCTTTGTTGTAAGCGATACCGCCGCCGGTTCCACCCATAGTAAATGAAGGGCGAATAATACAAGGGAAACCCACCATTTCTTGAACGCGGTAAGCTTCTTCCATCGTTTTTGCCGTATCAGCGCGAGGACAAGCTAAGCCGATTGATTTCATTGCTTTATCAAAACGAGAGCGGTCTTCGGCTTTATCAATCGCATCAGCGGTTGCGCCAATCATTTCTACGCCGAATTCAGCTAATACGCCGTGTTTTTCTAGCTCCAGCGCACAATTCAATGCAGTTTGACCACCCATGGTCGGTAATACCGCGTCTGGGCGCTCTTTTTCAATGATTTTACGTACCACTTCCCAGTGAATAGGCTCAATGTAAGTCGCATCGGCCATCTCTGGATCAGTCATGATCGTCGCCGGGTTCGAGTTGACGAGAATCACTCGATAGCCTTCTTCACGCAAAGCTTTACAGGCTTGGGCACCAGAGTAGTCAAACTCACAAGCCTGACCAATCACAATCGGGCCTGCACCTAAAATTAGAATACTGTTAATGTCAGTACGTTTTGGCATCGTCTACTACTCCGAATTAGGCTGTGTGCTGTTTAATTAATTCAATGAAATGATCGAAAAGAGGTGCGGCATCGTGGGGACCAGGGCTTGCTTCTGGGTGACCTTGGAAGCTAAACGCAGGTTTATCAATACGATGAATGCCTTGTAAAGAACCATCAAACAGTGATTTGTGTGTTGCGCGCAGCGTATCTGGTAAGCTTGCTTCATCGACAGCAAAGCCATGATTTTGCGCTGTAATCATCACTACGTCACGCTGTAAGTCTTTAACTGGATGGTTGGCACCATGGTGGCCAAATTTCATTTTTACTGTCTGCGCACCAGAAGCCAAGGCTAGAATTTGGTGTCCTAAACAGATCCCAAATACCGGTAATCCCTTCTCTAAGAACACTTTAGTGGCTTCAATTGCATAAGTACACGGAGCTGGGTCACCAGGGCCATTGGATAAGAAAACACCATCAGGCTTCAGTGCCAATACCTCTTCGGCTGAAGTTTGAGCCGGAACAACGGTTAAGCGGCATCCTCGGTCAACCAGCATACGCAGGATGTTACGCTTGGCTCCGAAATCGTAAGCAACGACGTGATAAGGCAGTTCGCTGTGGTCTTTTGCTTCAGGAAGTCCACCTTCCAACGTCCACGAACCTTGTTGCCATGCATACGCTTCTTGTGTTGTAACCTCTTTCGCAAGATCCATTCCTTTTAAGCCAGGGAAATCTTTCGCTTTCGCTAACGCGAACGCTTCATCACAATGCTCACCAGCCATAATACAGCCATTTTGCGCACCTTTTTCACGTAGAATACGTGTCAGTTTACGCGTATCAATATCCGCAATACCGAGAATATTTTGTGATTTAAGATAGTCAGAGAGAGAAAGTTGATTACGGAAGTTAGAAGCGATAAGAGGAAGATCGCGAATCACAAGGCCTTGTGCATGAATAGAAGAGGATTCTTCGTCTTCAGAGTTGGTTCCGGTATTACCAATGTGGGGATAAGTGAGAGTAACAATTTGTTGAGAATAGGAAGGATCAGTGAGAATTTCTTGGTACCCCGTCATCGAAGTATTAAAAACAACTTCACCAACGGAAAAACCCTCTGCCCCAATGGACACTCCGTGGAACACTGTCCCATCTTCTAGGACCAACAGTGCTGGTTTACTCAAGACAACCTCCAGAATAAAAATGCATTAAATATAAATTAAATCGCAAATCTGCCTTCCTGTTCGCAGCGATACGTTGCTTGAGGCTATATTAGACAAATTGGCGGTATTCTAAAGTTCACACTAATCTCTGTCAACAATCGTTGATAAATTAAATTTTTATTTATCAGCTTGCCAACAAAACTAACACCAAAGCCATCAAAACAACACTTTTCTCTCCACTTTACTGCTAATAATGATGAAATAAATAAAAACCCTGGAAAACACGCCGTATAAAAAATCACTAAAAAACCAAAAACAAAAGCAAACGATAAACAAAGGACAAAACAAACAAAAATAGAGCTTACAAAACAAAAGCCCATCAAGACCTTCATTTTAATACACTAAAAATCGATAAAAAGGCTTTTAGAAAAAAGGAAACACGGGAGTTTAACTTGGGTAAAAAAAATGCGCCAACCTAAGTTAGCGCATAATTATGTAATTAAAGCTCATTCAAATTGAGCACATCGGTCATCGAATAAAGTCCAGCGGGCTTATCGGCTAACCAGATAGCCGCTTTGACGGCCCCATTAGCAAAGGTCATGCGATCGGTCGCTTTATGAGTGATTTCTACTCGCTCACCGATATCGGCAAACATTGCTGTATGTTCACCGACAATATCTCCGGCACGAATTGTGGCAAAACCGATTTCATGACGAGCCCTCTCGCCAGTGATCCCTTCACGTGCATAAACCGCAACATCACTGAGATTATTTCCCATCGCGTGAGCAATCGCTTCTCCCATACCAATCGCCGTTCCAGAGGGAGCATCCACTTTATAGCGATGATGAGCTTCAATGATCTCGATATCGCAATAATCCCCCATCACTTGCGCGGCTTTTTCCAATAACTTAAACACCAAGTTAACCCCAACGCTGTAGTTCGGAGCCATGACAATTGAGACCTGTTGCGCGGCAAGCTTAATTTGCGCTAACTGAGACTCATCAAATCCAGTTGTACCAATGACTAATTTTTTATGGTGTTTTTCGCACAGTTCAATATTGGCTAACGTACTAGAGGGAGCAGTAAAATCAATAATTACATCGAAATCATTCACGGCTTGCTCTAAGTTATCAACTAAAGCAACATCAAAGCGTCCTTCTCCACACAACTCTCCAATATCAACACCGACTAGTGAAGATTCTGGACGCTCAGAACCTGCACCGACGATAGTATTGGGGTTATAATAACTTGCCTTGACGAGATTGCGTCCCATACGACCAGCTGCACCTGCAATCGCAATTCTTATCATTGCTTCTTTCTCCATTTCTCATTCCATGGTTCGCGATAGACGATTTATCCATTGCCCTTAAACTAACAACTATCCTCGATGCTGGCTAGCACTTAGAGTAACTCTTTCATTACTCGCTCAACAATCACCACATTAGCCTCTGGGAAGGAATGGCGAGCTAATTCACTGATCGCTACCCATTTACCTTGTTGGCCTTCTTTACCAAAAGGCTGTCCCTCAAAATGGGTCACCAGCATAAAATCGAACATTAAGGCTTTATCAGGGTAATCAAACTCAAGGTGTTCAAACAAGGCCTGCTCGGTAACCGTGATACCAATCTCTTCATGCAATTCACGACCCAAGGCTTGCTCGATACTTTCACCGACTTCAACCTTTCCTCCAGGAAACTCCCATAAACCACCTTGATGTTTATCATCAGGACGTTTCGTTATATAAATCTGTGAGCCTTCAGAATTAACAATAATCCCAGCAACGATATGAATGCGTTTCATGCGTTTTCCCATACGATATAGATTTAAAAAAAGAGTCGCCTAAGCGACTCTTTTTACTGGATTAAATAAAATTAATCAATTTTACCGTGGCACTGTTTGTATTTTTTGCCACTGCCACAAGGACAAGGTTCGTTACGTCCCACTTTACGCTCTTCACGCACCATCGGATGATGCCCATCGTCTTTGTTTTGGTTATCGCTACTTGCATGTTGCGCTTGAGCACGACGAGCAACTTCTTCTGCTTGAGCAATACGTTGAGCTTCCATACGTTCCACTTCATCTTGCTGCTGCACGCGAACTTTCGACAAAATAGCAATCACATCGGATTTTAGCGAATCAAGCAAACCTTCAAACAGTTCAAACGATTCACGCTTATATTCCTGTTTTGGGTTTTTCTGCGCATAACCACGTAAATGGATCCCTTGACGTAGATGGTCCATGGCTGCAAGATGCTCTTTCCATAACGTGTCCAGTGTTTGCAACATGACTGATTTTTCAAAGTTACGCATGACTGAAACGCCAACCGCTTGCTCTTTCTCTTTGTACACGGTAGCCGCTTGTTCCAGAATCCGTTCACGCAACGCTTCTTCATAAAGCTTGTCATCTTCATCTAACCAAGTTTGAATCGGTAGAGAAAGATCAAAGTCATTTTTCAAGCGCTCTTGCAAACCTTCGATATCCCACATCTCTTCTAACGATTGTGGTGGGATGTAGGTATCAATCACCGAGTTAAACACATCAACACGATTGTGTTCAATCATGTCACTGATATCATCGACTTTCATTAGCTCATCACGAAGCTCATAAACCACTTTACGTTGATCATTGGCTACGTCATCGTATTCCAGTAGCTGTTTACGTATATCAAAGTTACGACCTTCAACTTTACGTTGTGCCTTTTCAATTGAGCGAGAGAGCATTTTGCTTTCAATCGCTTCGCCTTCATCCATACCACTCTGAATTAAACTCGCCATACGATCTGAGGTAAAGATGCGCAGCAAACTGTCTTCCATTGAGAGATAGAAACGCGAAGAACCCGCATCACCTTGACGCCCAGAACGACCACGCAACTGGTTATCAATGCGACGAGATTCATGACGCTCGGTACCAATAATATGCAAACCACCGGAGGCCAAGACTTGATCATGCACTTTTTTCCACTCAGCCTTGATTTGATCAATCTGCTCTTGAGTTGGGTTATCTAACATCTCAATGTGTGCTTGCCAGCTCCCACCGAGGACAATATCCGTACCTCGACCCGCCATGTTGGTTGCAATGGTGACCGCGCCAGGTTTACCTGCATCGGCAACAATTTCTGCTTCTTTCTCATGAAACTTCGCATTCAGCACGTTGTGCTTGATCTTAGCTTTTTTCAGCGCATTAGAAAGTAGCTCTGATTTTTCAATCGAGACCGTACCAACCAGTACTGGCTGACCTTTTTCTACTCGATATTTAATATCTTCAATGATCGCGGCAAACTTCTCTGCTTCGGTGCGATACACGACATCCGGCATATCGTCACGAACCATTGGTTTATTGGTTGGAATAACCACCGTTTCCAAACCATAAATCGACTGAAACTCGAAAGCTTCTGTGTCAGCGGTTCCCGTCATACCAGATAATTTTTCATAGAGGCGGAAGTAATTCTGGAAGGTAATAGAGGCTAAGGTTTGGTTCTCATTTTGAATTTTGACCCCTTCTTTCGCTTCAACCGCTTGATGTAAGCCATCAGACCAACGACGTCCTGGCATCGTTCGTCCGGTATGCTCATCAACAATAACTACTTCACCATCATCGGTAACAATATAATCGACGTTTTTCTCAAATAAGACATGTGCGCGCAGTGCCGCATTCACATGATGCAATAAGCTAATATTGGTCGGAGAATATAAGGTATCCCCTTCTTCCATCAAACCATTACGAATTAACAACTCCTCAACAAACTCCTGCCCAGTTTCGGTCAGGTAAACCTGCTTGGATTTTTCATCCACGGTATAGTGACCATCACCACGATAATCTTCAGAGTCTTCTTTATCTTGCTGTTGGAGATTGGGAATCAGTGTATTGATTCGTGTATATAATTCAGAGCTATCTTCAGCAGGGCCAGAGATAATCAATGGCGTACGCGCTTCATCGATTAAGATCGAGTCCACCTCATCCACTACCGCAAAAAAGCGTTCACGTTGAACTCGGTCTTCCATACGGAAAGCCATGTTATCGCGCAAGTAGTCAAAACCGAATTCGTTGTTGGTGCCGTAAAGAATATCAGCAAGATAGGCTTGTTTTTTCTCATGAGGTGGCATATTCGGAACGTTAATCCCAACGGTCATGCCCAAAAACTCGAATAAGGCACGGTTGGTTTCCGCATCACGTTTAGCTAAGTAGTCATTGACGGTAACGATATGTACGCCCTTACCCGCTAACGCATTAAGATAAGCGGGTAATGTTGCGGTGAGTGTTTTACCTTCACCAGTACGCATTTCGGCGATTTGCCCAGCATTGAGTACCATACCACCAATTAATTGCACATCGAAATGACGCATGCCAAACACACGCTTAGAGGCTTCACGTACCGTGGCAAAGGCTTCGGGTAACAGTTGATCCAACGATTCTCCCTGCTCAATACGCTGACGAAACTCGATAGTTTTCGCTTTTAGCTCATCATCAGAAAGCGCCGTAAATGCAGGTTCAAAGTTATTGATCTCTTTAACAATTTTTCTTAAACGGCGCAAGGTTCGGTCGTTGCGACTGCCAACCACCTTTGTCAGTAGCTTAGTTATCATTTTTTATATATCTCTCTTTACTTGGATCGTCCCGATCTGCTTTAAATATTTCCAGTCTCTCTCTATCTTCAACTAAGGATACTGAGATAAATCATGTTCCTTCGATATTGTGCTGAAGATGTTTATTTTCAAGACACTAAGCCAATTAAGTCATGCTCAGTGTAAGGATTTTTCTCGATAATCATCAATGGTCATAGCACCAAAGGCGTAAGATACCATTTTACTTAATCAGAACGAAGTCTGTTATGGCAACTAAACGCCATTAACATGGTCATCGCGATTCCAATCTCAAGCGGCAAAATGTGATTAAGTACCCTAAGAGGCAACTTATTACCGCCGTTCTTCTAATAGATTGCCGCTTTAGATAACCATAAAATAGGTAGGATGCTGTTCAAGATGAGTAATAAATAAAAAAGCCAGACTGAGTCTGGCTTTTTTATTTATTCGTCGTTCATGCGATAACCATATTCGGCTCAGCGAAAGCAACCGGAGATCCTGCTTCTTCTTCGAATGTTGCCCATTCCCACGCTTCTTGGTCAGCCAATAGCGCACGAAGTAACTGGTTATTTAGACCATGTCCTGATTTGTAAGCTCTGAACTCACCGACAATCGCATGGCCACACATGTAAAGATCACCAATAGCATCCAACACTTTGTGAGTGACAAATTCGTTAGCAAAACGCAAACCTTCTTCGTTCAGAATACGGTAATCATCAAGCACGATAGCACAATCAAAACTCCCACCGAGGCAGAGGTTTTGAGATTGTAAATATTCAATGTCACGCATAAAACCAAACGTTCGAGCGCGAGAAATCTCTTTTACAAAACCTTGCGAAGAGAAATCAAACACCAGATGTTGCTCGTCACCATCAATCGCTGGATGATTAAACTCGATCTCAAAATCCATTTTAAAGCCATTGTGGGGACGTAACTCTGCCCATTTGTCTTCATCTTGGAAACGTATTGGTTTTTTGATACGAATGAAACGCTTAGGCGCATTCAGTTTTTCAATACCAGCCTGCTGCAGTAAATATACAAATGGGCTAGCACTGCCGTCCATAATAGGAATTTCCGGAGCATCTACTTCAACAATAACATTGTCGATTCCCATGCCAGCCAAAGCCGCATTGAGATGCTCAACGGTTGAGATACGAATACCATCGTCATTCACTAATGCTGTACATAGCATAGTATCTCGGACTGATGCCGGATCAGCAGGAAAATCAACAGGTGGATTAATATCAGTACGGCGATAAATAATACCCGTGTTTGCAGCAGCAGGGCGAAGAGTAAGCGTGACTTTACGACCAGAGTGAAGGCCCACTCCAGTTGTTTTCACTATTTCTTTCAGAGTACGTTGTCTGATCATCTACTTGCCTCTATTTCGATGCCACAAAGCTCGACCGATAAAAACCGACCGACATCTTACCAAAATTTTGAACGGTGTCAAATTGTGGCGCTATTTTAATCAGCCTGACGACGTAAAAAAGCCGGAATATCCAAATAACCGCTCTCTTTTTCTGGCTTAGGTGCCGTACTTTGGCCTGCAGAAGAAGCACTACTCGTCGTTGATGCTGACTGAGTTTTCACTTCTACCTTTTCCTGCAAAGGCTGTGCCATTCTCTCTTCCACTTTAGCCGCCGAAACAACGTTCTGTGGTTGAGCAATGGCGGTGGTTTTCGGTTTGCTACCACCAGCAACTAATGTGATATCTGGCTTTCTCTCGTTACCAATACCGGTTGCTACGACTGTTACACGAATTTCATCGGCCATATCTGGATCAAGTGAAGTACCAATCACGACTGTCGCATTGTCTGATGCAAAAGCTTTAACCGTGTTACCCACCGTTTCAAACTCATCAAGACGCATATCCAAGCCAGCCGTAATATTAACCAGTACGCCACGAGCTCCTGCTAGATCGATGTCTTCTAGAAGCGGACTTGAGATGGCCATTTCTGCCGCCTCTTCTGCTCTATCTTCACCTCTAGCCACACCGCTACCCATCATGGCATGACCCATTTCAGACATTACTGTTCTTACATCAGCAAAGTCGACGTTAATCATACCTGGACGAGTAATTAACTCAGCGATGCCTTGTACGGCATTTTTAAGTACGTCGTTCGCGCTGGCAAAGGCTTCAAGTAGGGTAATACCACGACCCAATACTTTGAGCAGCTTCTCGTTAGGGATGGTAATTAAAGAATCAACATGTTTCGATAGTTCTTCAATCCCTTGCTCCGCAAACGCGAGGCGCTTTTTACCTTCAAAGCTAAATGGCTTGGTCACTACAGCAACCGTTAGAATGCCGAGTTCTTTTGCCACTTCTGCAATCACCGGAGCAGCACCAGTTCCAGTACCACCACCCATACCAGCGGCGACAAATACCATATCGGCGCCAGAGAGAATTTCTTTAATTCTTTCTCGATCTTCAAGAGCAGCATCACGCCCCACCTGCGGGTTAGCACCCGCGCCGAGTCCTTTAGTAATGTCACCACCAATTTGGATAACCGTACTGACATTGCTTTTACGAAGTGCTTGCGCATCTGTATTGATACTGATGAATTCCACGCCTTCGATGGACTCACGCACCATGTGTTCTACAGCGTTACCGCCACCACCACCCACTCCAACGACTTTGATTACCGCATCGTCAGACATTTCCATCATCGGTTCAAACATGTGTTATCTCCGTTTTTCCTGCTTATCAGGTTAAAACTCTTTTTGTATCCAATTACGCAAGCGGCTGAATAAACTCGATACTGATTGGCGCTTAGGCTCTTGATAATCAGTATCATCACTTATTTGGCTATCTCTTGCGTAATGAAGTAAACCCACCGCCGTAGAATGATACGGCTCTTTTACATAATCGGTTAGACCACTCACTTCGAGCGGTTTCCCCACCCTAACTTGATTACGGAATACTCGCTCTGCACAGTCGACTAATCCTTCAATTTGCGCAGCACCGCCAGTCAATACCACTCCGGCAGCGAGATGGTGTTTAATACCATCTTTGCGCAACTTATCTTGCACCGTGTCGATGATCTGATTCACTAACCCCATTAACTCAGTGTAGCGAGGCTCTATCACTTCCGACAAGGTTTGTCTTTGTAAACTTCGTGAGGGACGTCCACCAACACTCGGAACGTTAACCGTATCATCCTTGCTCACCAGTTCACTTAATGCGCAACCATATTTTACTTTGATCTCTTCAGCATCGCTCACAGGCGTACCAAAAGCAAACGCAATGTCACTCGTCACCGCATTACCAGCATAAGAGAGCACTTCAGTATGTCGTAACGCCCCCCCCGTCCAGATAGCAATATCCATGGTACCGGCGCCAATATCGATCACACAGACACCAAGTTCACGCTCATCTTCGGTGATCACCGCATGACTAGCGGCTAATCCTGAATACACTAACTGTTCAACTTTCAGCCCACAACGTTCCACGGCTTTAATAATGTTTCGAGCCATATCGTTGTGACAGGTGATCAGGTGGACGCTCACTTCCATACGAACCCCTGATAATCCTAGTGGATTTTTAATCCCTTCTTGATAATCAATGGTAAATTCTTGAGGAATAACATGTAAAATCCGTTGTTCTTCGCCAATTTTAATCGATTTGGCAGTATGGATTGCTCGATCCATATCGTCTTGGGAGACTTCTTCATCAGAGATGGTTCCCATGCCTTTCTCTATACGGCTTGCAATATGTCGGCCAGATATAGATAAAAAAACGTGACTTATTTGGCATTCTGCCATTAATTCAGCTTGATCGACGGCGCGTTGTACCGATTTGACGACAGATTCCAGATCGTTAACGCCGCCTTTATCCATACCTCGTGATGGGCTACTGCCCGCACCGATGATATTAATTTGACCGTCAGGTAGGATCTCACCGACCAACGCGGACACCGTTGCGGTACCAATATCTAATCCAACTACAATGCTATCATTGGCCGATTTCGTCATTTAAACTCTCTTTGTCACTCTTGCTCTGAGAACCAACCTACTGCGGCACCTGTATCGTATCTGAGATCGATATAACTGACTCGCTCAGCATCTTGCCCTAATCGCTTATAAAGTAGGAAAAAACGGGCAATACGCTCATCTAATGACTCTTTACCTAATTCTAAGCGGATACCATTATCCAAAATAATTTGCCAAGCACGGCGCTCATTCAATAGTAGGGAAGAAATATTTAACCCTAACGCTTGAAACTGTGGATTATATTGTCGCCACACAGCGAGTACTTGCGGACCACTGTCATCGGGGCCATACAATTTAACATACTCTTGTTTTACCGCGGCGATATCGCCATTGAAAACCTTACCTTTATCGTTGAGCAGTGCATTACCATTCCAAATCGCAGCCACTTGATGTTCGGTTAAAAAAACCTTAATGGTGTCTGGCCATTGTTTACGAATAGAAGCATGCGCAACCCAAGGGATCGCTTGTGCTCGGCTCTGTAAAACATCAATATCTTGCGACATAAATGTGCCAATATGGTCTAACTCAGCAAAGGCGCGCTGGACATCGAGTGTCGAAACATAATGTAAATCGCCCTGCAAGACTAATTGGGAAAGGGGCAGACGATGCTCATCCCACATCCAACTGATCGTTGAGTACAACAAAGCGCCTATCAACAGCAGCACCATCAGGAAAAAGCACCCTGAAGCGGTATGCTGTTTCACTTGAGATGAAGTGGATAAGCGACGACTTTCGGTTAACACATGGTTAATCAAAGTCCGATGATCCTGATGTCGACTAGCAATGTGATTCCCTATATCGTTGCTCAATAAAGGTAAAAGCACTGACGTTAACCCTCGAATTATACTGAGCCGATGAAAAGTATCAAATACTCAAGTAAAGAAATCGGTGCTTAATGGTCATTTATTTGCCATAAGTGCTCAGTTATGCAACTTATAGACACTGTTGCATCTGCTCAATATCCAATTTCAGTGCAGCAAGTTGTTTGGCTATTTTACCAATATCACCCGCACCTTGCGTCAATACTAAGTCACCATCTTGCAGAATATTGGCTAAAACTGCAGGTAATGCTGCACTATCTGGAATAAAGATCGGATCTATTTTTCCACGGCGGCGAATCGTTCGGCACAATGAGCGTCCATCAGCTCCAGCGATCGGCTTCTCTCCTGCAGAATAGACATCCAACATCAGTAAAACATCGACCTGCTCAAGTACATGAGCAAAGTCATCGTACAGATCACGCGTACGGGTGTAACGATGAGGTTGGAAAATCATCACTAAACGTTTTTCTGTCCAACCATTACGAGCAGCCTTAATGGTTACATCAACTTCAGTAGGGTGATGACCATAATCATCCACTAACATAACATGGCCATTACCTGTGGCAAACTCACCTAAGTGGTCAAAACGACGCCCAGTGCCTTGAGTACTCGCCATCGCACGTAAAATCGCATCATCGTCAATATCATCTTCACTGGCAACGGCAATCGCGGCAGCCGCATTTAATGCATTATGTCGACCAGGAATATTTAAGGTAATCGCCAGATCCGCCTTATCTTGGCGCAGCACGGTAAAATGACCTTGCTGACCTTGTTGGTGGTAATCGGCAATCCGCACATCGGCATCCTCCGAAAATCCATAAGTAATCACATGGCGACTGATACGAGGGATAAGCTCTCTGACTACCGGATCGTCAATGCATAATACCGCTTGACCATAAAAGGGCAGATTATGTAAAAAATCGACAAACGTCTGCTTAAGGGTTTCAAAATCACCACCATAGGTATCCATATGGTCAGCTTCAATATTAGTAACAATCGTCACCATCGGTTGCAGATGTAAAAACGAAGCATCACTTTCATCCGCTTCAGCAATTAATATCCTGCTTGACCCCAAACGTGCATTAGTTCCTGCACTTTTTACCAATCCACCGTTGACAAAAGTCGGGTCCAGACCCGCTTCAGAGTAGATTTGCGTGACTAAAGCCGTCGTCGTGGTTTTGCCATGCGTTCCAGCCACAGCAATACCGTGTCGAAAACGCATTAATTCAGCGAGCATTTCTGCGCGTCGTACGACAGGAATTCGCTTTTCTCGAGCAGCAATGATTTCAGGGTTTTGCTCATTAATTGCCGTTGACACGACAACCACACTTGCTTGCGATACATGTTGTGCTTGATGACCAAGATAAATCGTTGCCCCTTTGTTGGCTAAACGCTCAGTCACCGCATTACTCGATAAATCAGAACCAGTTATATGATAGCCTTCATTGAGTAGCACTTCTGCGATGCCACTCATTCCCGCGCCGCCAATGCCAATAAAATGAATACACTTTACTCGACGCATTTCTGGAACAAGGGCACGAATTTGCGCCAAGTCTTGAGTATGTTTAATTGTCATTGATCATTTCTCATGTTTATCTGCAGTGATGGCGATAATCGCCTCGGCAACCACTTTATCCGCATTCAGCTTAGCCGCTTGTCTGGCTTGCTTAGCCATCGTCAACAATTGTGATCGGTCGAGATTGGCGATGGTACTCGCTAATCGTTCGCTGGTCAGTTCAGGTTGTTCGATCATTAACGCCGCGCCACTTGAAACAAGATGATCCGCATTAAGCGCTTGCTGACGATCTTTATGCATAAAAGGAATAAAAATAGCCGCCACTCCCGCGGCTGACACTTCGGAAACGGTTAACGCACCAGAGCGACAAACGACTAAATCAGCCCATTGATAGGCATCTGCGACATCATCAATAAATTCCGTCACCTCAAACTGAGTACAACCTAAATCTGTGTAAGCTTGCTCGACTTCAGAATGATGATGTTTACCCGCTTGATGGCGTATGTGGTAACCGTCACCCAAGATTGCCATGACCTCTGGCAGGGTTTGATTTAAGACCTGTGCACCTTGACTTCCACCCATGACCAAAATCCGAATCGGACCTTGTCGTTCCGCTAAGCGCTCTGTTGGTTCAGCAATTTGAGTGACATCCGTTCGCACAGGGTTACCCACTACCGAAGCATCACTGAACGCACCAGGAAAAGCTTGGAATACCTTAGTGGCTATTTTCGCTAGCCATTGATTGGTTAAGCCTGCGACAGCATTTTGTTCATGGAGAATCACCGGAATACCCAGCAACCAAGCAGCAATCCCACCAGGTCCACTGACGTAGCCTCCCATTCCCAATACCGCATCAGGCTGCCACGCTTGCAAATGACGGCGCGCTTGGCAAACAGCATTTAAGATTTGCCATGGCGCTTTTAGTAAACGCAATACACCTTGGCCGCGTAACCCTTTAACGCGAATAAAGTCAATCGCAATGCCATGCTTGGGAACCAGTTCAGCTTCCATGCGATCAGCAGTACCTAACCAACGAATCTCCCAACCTTGTTGTTGGAGCTGTTTTGCCACCGCCAAGCCGGGGAACACATGTCCCCCAGTGCCACCAGCCATGACCATTAAACGTTTATTTTTCTTCATGATGTCTATCTTTTCTTCTATCTTGCAAACGACATTCGTGATCAATTCTTAATAAAATCGATACCGCGACGGACATAACAATCAAGCTTGAACCGCCGTAACTGATCAATGGTAGCGTTAGCCCTTTGGTAGGCACCATGCCTGAAGCGGCGCCGACGTTAACTAAGGTTTGAAAAGCAAACCAAATACCAATCCCAAACGCCAAATAACCACCAAATTGCTGATCATGTTCAAAGGCTTTTCGACCAATCAACATCGCCTTAAGTACCAAACTAAAAATCAACATCAGTACTAAACTAACGCCAACAAATCCTAACTCTTCGCCCATTACCGCAAAAACAAAGTCGGTATGGGCTTCCGGTAAATATTCTAATTTTTGAATCGAGTTACCCAGACCTTGGCCCCACCATTCGCCACGACCAAAGGCCATTAAGGATTGAGTGAGCTGATAGCCACTGCCAAAAGGGTCTTCCCACGGGTCAAGAAACGAGGTAACACGACGAATACGATAAGGCTCTGCCGCAATCAAACCAACCACGACTAACACGCCTGCGACGACTAATGCCAAAAATTGAGATAATTTAGCGCCAGCAATAAACAACATGCCAAATAACGTAACCAGCATGACAATCACTGTACCTAAATCTGGTTGCAACAGCAGCAGCACCGCTAACGCTGCAAAGACCATGATCGGTTTCATGAAGCCACCAAAAAAAGTGGCGCGTACTTCATCTTGTTTACGAACCAAATAGCTAGACATAAAAATAAATAGCGCTAGCTTAGCCACCTCTGCAGGCTGGAGATTAAACAAACCAAGTGGGATCCAACGTGAGGCCCCATTAACCGATTTACCCGCGACCAAAACCACAATCAGCAATACAAAGGCGAGGGCAAGAAACACCGAGCTATAACGCATCCAACGCTCAACCGGGATCTGCAAAATAATCGCCGATGTCCCCAGAGCTAAAATCAAAAAAATCCCATGCCGAAACATAAAGTGAAAGGGTTGATCGGTTAGACGAGAGCTGATCGGAAAAGAAGCCGACGTTACCATGACAAGACCAATCAACATCAATCCTAACGCAAGCCAAACTAACTGCCGATCAAACAGCGCTGTCGGTGACGGTGTTTTTAGCCAATGAACGAAAGCGCTTAGCGTGCTTGAGATGGACACAGAGATTACCTTTTTGTATAGGCGTAGTGTTTAGCTAGCGCCGCGAAAGCGTCTCCCCTAGCCATAAAGTTGTTAAACTGATCAAAGCTGGCACAAGCCGGAGAGAGTAAGACCATATCCCCCGCTTTCAATTGCGGATGAATCTCTTCAAGGATCGCGGATAAACTTGGGTAGTACCGCGCTGAAGGGTGTAATGGCATAAATTGTTGCCCATCAACACCAAAACAGCATAATTTAACGGGTAACGTCGCCAAAATAGGCTTCAAAGGAGTGAAGTCAGCACCTTTTCCTACGCCACCAACCAGCAAATAAAGATCACCGTCTACCGTAAGGCCCGATAAGGCGGCCAAGGTACTGGCTAAATTAGTCGCTTTAGAATCATTGACCCAGCGAATGCCATCATACTCTACAACCAGTTGGCAACGGTGTGTCAATCCAGTGTAAGACTTTAACGCCTCTAATGCGTGGGTATACTCTATATTTAGGGCGTCTAAGAGTGCGAGAGCCGTTAAGGCATTAGCGATATTATGTCGCCCAACAAGGCTCAGTTGAGAAACCGCCAGCACAGGCGTACCTTTAACCGATAAATATTCCTCACCCTGATGTATCTCTAGCGAGTAATCGGCAGAATTTGCTAAACCAACACTGAGTATTGGCCCTGAAAAGTCATCCGGTGACGTTTGTCGATCATCAGCATTAATCACCGCGGTTTTGGCATGATTAAAAATACGTAGCTTGGCTTGGCGATACTCTGCCATTCCAGAGTAGCGATCCATATGATCTTCGGACAAATTTAAAAATGCCGCCGCAGCTATTGATAAATGATCTGTCGTTTCCAACTGAAAGCTCGATAACTCTAAAACATAGAGATCAGCCGCTTCCGCTAATAGATCGAGTGCGGGCACACCAATGTTGCCCCCTACCGCCGTTTTCACGCCCGCCGCTTTCGCCATTACTCCAGTTAAGTCGGTCACCGTACTTTTACCGTTCGATCCAGTAATGGCAATCACTGGCTTATCAACATGCCAAGCAAATAGCTCAATATCACCAACAACAGGAATGCCAGCAGCAAGCGCTTGCTGTATTTCAGGCGTCGCCAATGCAATACCCGGATTGGTGACAATCAAATCCGCGTCGAGTAGCCAGTCCATATGCCAGCCACCACAGTGCAAAGCGACGTCCGGTTGCAAAGACTCTTGACCTGGAGGCGAGAGTCGAGTGTCAATAACCTTAACCTGAAGCGCGGGGTGATAGCGACGTAAATAATTGACCACTGAAAGGCCAGTAATGCCTAGCCCAACCACCACAACTTGCTGAATGTCTTGCCAACGATCCATGACTCTTGCCTCTACGGATTAGCGTACTTTTAAGGTCGCTAGACCAATCAAAACTAGCACAATAGAAATAATCCAAAAACGCACAATCACTCGCGGCTCTGGCCAGCCTTTCAATTCATAGTGATGGTGAATGGGTGCCATTCTAAAAATACGCTGACCACGCAATTTATAGGAACCGACCTGCAAGATAACCGAGATGGTTTCCATCACAAATACCCCGCCCATGATCACCAATAACAGCTCTTGTCTGACCAAAACTGCGATAATACCGAGGGCCCCACCCAAAGCTAATGAGCCGACATCGCCCATAAAAACTTGCGCTGGATAAGTGTTAAACCATAAAAAGCCAAGGCCTGCGCCAACAATGGCGGTACAAACGACAACCAGCTCTGAGGTATAAGGAATATGGGGGATATGCAAATAATTGGCAAAATTGACATTACCGGTTGCCCAAGCAATGACCGCAAAAGCAGCAGCGACTAAGATGGTCGGCATAATCGCTAATCCATCTAATCCATCCGTTAAATTTACCGCGTTACTGGTACCGACAATCACAAAGTAAGTTAATACGATATACAGTAAGCCAAGCTGTGGCATCACATCTTTGAAGAAAGGCACAACTAACTGAGTGGCTGCGGTATCGTGACCATGGGCATAAAGAGCAAAAGCGACCACGAGAGCAATAACCGATTGCCAAAAATACTTCCAACGCGCAATCAAACCATCGCTATTTTTACGTACCACCTTACGATAATCATCAATAAAGCCAATGACTCCAAAACCTAACAGTACCGCCAATACGGCCCAGACATAAGGATTACTTAAATTGGCCCACAGTAACACCGTGATACTGATCGAGGCTAGAATCATCACACCGCCCATGGTTGGCGTACCACGTTTGCTAAAATGCGACTCAGGACCATCATTACGAACCACTTGACCAATTTGCAGCACCTGAAGACGCTTAATTAATCTTGGTCCCATCCAAAGAGATAAACTCAATGCGGTCAAAATACTTACAATGGCCCGAAAGGATAAATATTCAAACAAACGAAAGAATGAAAAATAGGGCTGGAGTAACTCCGCAAGCCAAATAATCATGAGAATTTCTCCTTAAGTGCAGCAACAATCTTACTCATACCTGAACTGTTCGCTCCTTTCACTAACAACACATGAGATTGAGAGGCGCGAACTTCGAGTTGCTGCTCAATAAACGTCAGCATGTCTTGATGCGTTGAGAAGTGCTGTCCCTGACACTGTTGGCTGATCACTCGCGCATCCTCTCCATACGTCAAAACATAGTCAAATTGGAATGGGGCAGCATGTTCACCGACTTGTTGGTGAAGTGCAAGACTTTCTGTACCTAATTCCGCCATATTACCTAAAATTAACCAACGGCAACCGGAGAAAGAGGCCAGCAGTTCAATCGCCGCTTTCATGGCCGGAACGCTTGCGTTATAGCTGTCGTCAATCAGGCGAATCATCGGTGTTAACAGGCTAACGTCAACTCGCCCCTTCACAGCAGATAACTGGGCAAGTCCAACGGCTACCTCTTGTATACTCGCGCCCATCTCCATCGCTAATGCGCTAGCAGCTAGCGCATTACTAACATTATGTTGACCTATAATGCCTAATGTTACGGGCTGTTCACCTTGCGGAGTATGCAAGGTGAAACTGGCTTCTCCCGCTTGATTTAACGCTATTTGCGAGGCAAAAAAGTCAGCGTTCTGCTGGTTAACGGAAAAGGTTTTGACTTGTTTATCGGCCAGTACCTTACTCCATAGCTCACCGCCATGGCTATCCAAGTTAACCAGTGCTGTTTTCCCTGGAGCGAGACCTTGATAAATCTCTCCTTTGGCTTGTTTCACGCCATCAATCGAGCCAAAACCTTCCAAATGAGCTGCAGCAACATTATTAACTAACGCGACATCTGGCTTAACCAACTGGGTCGTATAGGCAATTTCACCAATATGATTGGCACCCAATTCAATCACTGCAAAATCATCTTCTCGGCTCGAACGAAGTAAGGTGAGTGGCACACCGATATCATTGTTAAAATTACCGGCGGTATACAACACCTGACCTTTAGCACTTAAAATACTAGCGACCATCTCTTTGACTGTGGTTTTTCCACAGCTTCCAGTAATCGCGATGGTTGGCGTTTGGCACTGTTGATGAACCCAACACCCCAGTTGACCTAACGCTTGTTTGGTATTGCTGACGACAATTTGCGCAACGTCCACCGCGAGAGCACGCTCAACCAGCAATGCTTTAGCGCCCGCATCTATCGCTTGCTGCGCAAACTGATGAGCATCAAAACGTTCACCGACTAAAGCGATGAAAAGCCCTTCAGGCTCAATCCGACGCGTGTCGGTTGAAACAGACGAAATAATGCTATCCGCGCCCAGTAATTGACCTTGTACTACGTGGCTGATCGTCGATAATTGAGTGCTGATCATACGGTTAACCCTAAAAGTTGTTGAGCTGACTCTCTGTCAGAATAATGAACGGTTTGATCGGCCAGTACTTGGTAATCCTCATGCCCTTTGCCCGCTAACAAAATAATATCATCGGCATTGGCATGAGTCAGAGCATACTGCAGGGCCTGATAACGATTATGCTCAATGTGCGCTTGAGCATGGCTTAATCCTGCGAGCATATCCTGTACGATAGCGTGCGCAGACTCACTCCGCGGATTATCGTCAGTAAAAATGATTTCATCGGCAAATTGTTCGGCGATCGCGGCCATCATTGGCCGCTTACCGGTATCACGATCACCACCACAACCAAAAATAACCCACAGTTGCCCCAAACAATGAACACGCAAAGCGCAAAGCGCTTTCTCTAACGCATCAGGCGTATGTGCATAATCGACAACCACTTTCGCTTTGCCCGGTGCGCTAAATAGCTCCATCCGTCCTAAGACAGGCGTTAACTGCGGCGCAGTATCCAGCAAAGCTGGCTTGCTAAACCCTAAACTTAATAACGTGGCCAACGAAAGTAGCAGATTACTGGCATTAAACTCACCGATTAAAGGGGCGTGTAAGTGGCCTACTCCCCAACTGCCATCAAAGGCTAAGTGAATACCTTGCTCGGAATAGCTGACCGACGTCGCCCATAAGCAACGTTCTGTCTCCGGCTGTTGATACAATGATACCCCAACTAGCCCGGGCCATTGATGAGTCGCCCATTGTGCACCGACCGGATCATCAACATTCAAGATCGCTTGCTGACAATCATGTTCAGTAAATAATGATTGCTTCGCGTTGGCGTACTCTTGCATCGTACCGTGGTAATCAAGATGGTCGCGACTTAGGTTTGAAAAAACCCCTGCGATAAAGGGGAGAGCTTTGACTCTTCCTTGAACCAAACCATGAGAAGAGACTTCCATGGCGGTATACTCGGCCCCTTGCTCCGCCAGTTGACGTAACGTAGCCTGTACTTCCAATGCATTGCCAGTGGTATTGAGCGCTGGCTGTAATTGATTTAAAAAACCATTGCCTGTCGTGCCCATCACGGCGGCACGCTCTCCCATCAATTCGAGCCATTGAGTGATTAATTGACTGATGGTCGTCTTACCATTGGTTCCGGTTACGGCGATCACTCGGTTAGTATGATCGGCATAGAAACGACCCGCTAATGCCGATAAATGCTCATCCAACGACGCTAAATAGATGATCGGTTTGCTATCGATATCGCTCACCGTACCATGAGGATGCTTTTCATCGGCTTGGGCTAATACGAGATTAGCGCCACGAGCCAACGCATCGGCGATGAACTGTCGCCCATCAACAGCATGTCCGGCAACCGCCACAAACGTATCGCCTGGTTGTATTTTCCGACTATCGAGCTGCAAGTGCTGAATGGTTAACGAATTGAGTTGCGGATCATCAATCTTCATCCATGGTGCAAGCAATGTGGGTAAACCTTGAGTTATCTTCATGTCGATTTCATTTTTTCATTTTGATTTGAATAAACATTAGCGTTGAAAACGATTCTCATCAGGTGCGACATTTAAGATTTGTAACGCCCCTTTGATTATTTCAGCAAACACTGGACCAGCAACAGCGCCACCATAGTAAGTATCCCCTTGCGGCTCATTAACCATGACCACTAGAGCAATACGAGGGTTACTGACCGGAGCGACCCCAGCGGTGTAAGCGAAATACTCGTCACTGTATCCTCCAGCGACGGCTTTACGTGATGTCCCCGATTTAGCGGCAATCCGATATCCCGGAACGGCAGAACGAACCGCGGTTCCTCCCGGTTGAGTGACGGTTTCAAGCATCTCTAATACTTGTCTGGCGTATTTTTCGTCTACGACTCGCTGAGATAAGTCTTGACGATTACTATCAATCAGATAAATCGGCTGATAGACACCAAGATTGCCTAATGTCGCATAGGCATGCGCCAATTGGATCGGCGTCACCGATAAACCATAACCATAAGCTAATGTGGCAATTTCAAAAGGAGACCAGCGGCGGCGATTAGGGAAAATACCACTGCTTTCTCCGACAAGATTGAGCCCAGAAACCTCACCAAGCCCAACCGCACGATACATATCTAAGGTATCTTCTAAAGGCATATCCAACGCCAGTTTAGCCACACCGATATTACTCGACTTTTGTAAAATCACCTGCAAACTGGCTTTTCCAACCCGAGAAACATCTCGCACTCGGCTCCCACCGACTTGCATGATGCCATTACCCGTATCGATAATGGTATTTTCATCGGCCGTTCCATTCGCTAACGCTGCAAGGACGACAAACGGTTTAACGGTTGACCCTGGCTCAAACGCATCAGTAATCACTCGATTGCGCATTTGAAAACTTTGCCAATCGCTACGATTATTCGGGTTATAAGAGGGTGCATTCACCATCGCTAGCACCGCTCCGGTTTTTACATCAAGCATCACCGCGGAAGCGGAAGTGGCACGATAATCGGCCATTGCTTGTTTTACCGCACGAAACGCAATAGCTTGCAAACGCTGATCAATGGTCAATTGCAGGGGTTTACCTTCTTCCCGCTGTTCGAGGGCAATATTTTCAACCACGCGACCATAACGATCTCTGCGGATAATGCTCTTGCCTGCCTCACCGGTCAGCCATTTATCATAGCTACGTTCAACCCCTTCCAAACCATGACCATCAATCCCGGTCACGCCGATCAGATGTGCACTGACTTCTCCTGCCGGATAGTAACGACGTGATTCTGATTTGAGGCCAACCCCAACCAGTTTAAGCTCGCGAATGTACTTAGCCATTGCCGGACTGACTTGGCGCTGCAAGTAAACAAAACGTCGCGTGCTGTTATCTTGAATTTTTTGCAGCATGGCTTGCCTATCTAGGCCCAACACATCGGCTAATGCGTGCCAACGTTCAAGTTCGTTAAAGCCACCCTCTCTAAAAATCACTAACGGATCCGCCCAGACCGCTTCGACCGGTACGCTCACCGCGAGCGCCTCACCATTTCGATCAGAAATAATCCCACGTGCTGAATGTAAGGTCAGCGCACGAATCGAGCGTAAATCACCTTGTCGGATCAAATTGTCCGGTTCAATCACTTGAATAAATGCGAGCCGAGCAATCAATAAACCAAATATCAGCACCACAAACGAGAGTAATAAATATAAACGCCAGTGGATCAAAACTGGCGGAGTTGACTTGGTCGGTGAGCTAGCGGCTAGCGCTTTTTTGGTCGGCTGTTTACTCATTTAAGCTTAATCACTACTTCTTTATCAGCATCTGGACGCTTCATCTCTAATTCACGGCTGGCGACATCTTGCACTCGACTATGCTCAGACAGCGCTGTCTCTTCTAAAATCAAATTACGCCACTCATTATCCAGATAGTCACGTTGCTGCATGGCCTCATTTTTTTCGGCAATCGCTTGACGAGTATGATGAGTGGTAAATACCACGCCCATCGCAGTGGCAAAAATCATTAATAACAAACACAGAGGCCATCGACCGACGGTAAACAGGTCAATCACAATTAACTTGGCAAGGTTTGGCTTAGAGACAGACATAGTGAATGATTACAACTTTTCTGCAATCCGTAGCACTGAGCTACGAGAACGCGGATTAAGCGCCACTTCGTGATCGCTTGGCTTAATCGCTTTACCGATCGCTTTTAACTTCGCACTACCTAAGGCTTTAATTTGATCTTGCGTGAGTGGTAAACCATGTGGGACATCGGGCCCTTTACTCTCTTTGCGGATAAAGCGCTTAACCATACGATCTTCTAATGAATGGAAACTGATCACCGATAAACGTCCTTGCGGCGCTAAAATCGAAGCGGCTCCTTGCAAAGCAATATCAATTTCTTCTAATTCACTGTTAATGTAAATACGGAAAGCTTGAAAAGTCCGGGTCGCGGGGTGTTTTTTTTCTTTAAAACTTTTTGGTGCCGCTTCCGAAATTAACTTCGCTAACTGACTGGTTCGAGTCAGTGGCTCGTTGTCTGGATTGTCACGATGAGCAACGATCGCTTTAGCTATCCGTCTTGCATGCTTATCTTCGCCAAATTCACGAATCACCCAAGTAATATCATCCAATTCTGCGGTTAATAGCCATTGCGCGACCGAAACTCCTGAATTGGGGTCCATTCGCATATCCAACGGACCATCTTTCATAAAACTGAATCCGCGTTCAGCATCATCGAGTTGTGGTGATGACACCCCTAAATCAAATAACACGCCATCAACCTGACCCTGCAGGTTATAACGCTGTGCGTATTCTGCAATACCAGAAAAAGGGCCATGAATAATCGTAAACCGTGGATCATCAATTTTACTCGCCTCAGCGATGGCCTGAGGATCACGATCAATACTGTATAAGCGCCCTTCTGGACCTAATTGAGCTAATATAGTGCGGCTATGACCACCGCGGCCAAAAGTCCCATCGATATAAATACCATCCGGTTTGATCGCTAACCCATCGATGGATTCATGAAGCAGTACAGATACGTGTTGGAAAGATTCAGTCATAATATTCTCGTTTCGCTGAACAAAGCGCGATTGATGCTTAGTTAGTGTACCGTTTTCACACTCGACCGCTACCCATAAGCATAGACAGGACGTGACATTGCGCTAAGTTTAATGGTTTTGCTATCAGCTAAGTCAATAAAAAGCAAAAAACCCATCATAACCGCGAAGCTATGATGGGCCTGAAAAGGTGGAGTCGACATATAAGCCGGGTTCTGTTCCGCTTGCGCGGCGGTAGCCATTCCTCTAGGCCAGCAATCGCTCACTGGCTCAAGCAACCTACCCGCCTCCTAACGCGAGCAACGTTATGTGGAAGCCTATTTGGTCTTGCTCCGGGTGGAGTTTACCTTGCTACGAACTGTTGCCAGACGCACGGTGCGCTCTTACCGCACCCTTTCACCCTTACCTGATCCCCAAAGGGCCATCGGCGGTCTTCTCTCTGTTGCACTTGTCGTAGGCTTGCGCCCCCCAGGCATTACCTGGCACCCTGCTCTATGGAGCCCGGACTTTCCTCCCCCTTATCAGTCTCCCTAACACAAGGTTAAGGGACGTCAATAAGGCAGCGGCTACCCAGTCAACTCCGGTCACGGATTCTATAGATAAGCGTAGAGGCTGTCTAGCAACAATCTCTAACCCGTCTATAATTCGACGCAACCGCTCAAAAAGCCAGCATTAACTTAAGTTTTCAAGGCCCCATTTGTACAAGGCATTTTTCTTGACGTTATAGATTTCAGCCGCCAAGGCCGCCGCTTTCTTTAAGGGTAACTCTTTACTTAAAATAGCTAAGCTTCTTAATGCCTCTTCCGGTAACGCTTGATTCGATGTTTCCCTCACACCATGAATCAATAGAACCATCTCTCCGCGTTTGCGGTTTTCATCTTGATTAATCCATTCAATTAACTCACCAAGTGGTAACCCTTGGATGGTTTCAAAGGTTTTGGTCAGTTCACGAGCCAAAACCACCTGGCGATCCGGACCTAAAATTTCCAGCATGTCCTGCAACGATTCGTTGATTCGATGCGGTGATTCATAAAAAATACACGTTCGCTCAACTTTGGCTATTTCTAAAAATTTATCTTTACGCCCTTTGCTTTTCGCCGGTAAAAAACCTTCAAAACTAAACCGATCTGAAGGTAAACCAGAAGCACTCAGTGCCGTAATAACCGCACAAGCACCAGGAAGAGGGACAACTTTAACACCCGCTTGACGACATTGATTGACTAAATGGTAACCTGGATCACTGATCAGCGGTGTGCCCGCATCTGAAACGAGCGCTATCGACTGACCCGATAATAATTTATCAACTAATGCTTGAGCTTTGTGCTGTTCATTGTGATCATGCAAAGCGAACGTTTTAGTTTGGATATTGAAGTGAGCAAGCAGTTTACCTGTGTGGCGTGTATCTTCAGCGGCGATAACATCGACCTGAGCAAGCACATCAAGGGCACGTTGGGTGATATCACCTAGATTGCCAATTGGCGTCGGGACAATATAGAGGGTTGCTCCCTCTGCGGACACGGTTTTGTTATCTGTCATTTGTTTACCATCACTTCAACGATTAATATAGAGACAATTTTACACGGAATAATGAAAGAACCCATGGCTATGAAAAACCATCAGAGATGCAGTGTAACACGCTTACTCACTCCCGTTGCATTGGCAATCATGCTAGCGGCTTGTTCAACCACACCGTCAGTACCAACGTCTGTACAGATCACCGATAAACCACAGCTATCGGCACAAACCTATTTAATGCGTGCAGATAGCAGCCAAGGCAGCTTACAAAATGATTGGCTCATTATGGCACTCAAAGCCGCCGTGGCTGAAAATGACCGTCCACAGGCAGAATTATTGATTCGCCGTCTCTCGAAACAAACCTTGAGTGACGCTCAACAAGCAGAGTGGCAACTCGCTCGCGCTCAGTTATCTTTTAATCAACAGCAATATCAAGCGGTCTTATCACGGCTCAGTTTCCCTACGGATTGGCGGTTAGACCCGCGACAATGGCAGAAGTACTATCAGCTGAGAGCGGACAGTTTGCTAGAGCTGGATCGTGCTTTTGACGCGAATCGCGAACTCGTTGGGTTGTATGAACATTCGACCTCTCAACAGCAATCGATCATCGCGCAACAAATTTGGCAGAATTTTGATGAGTACTCTAGCTCAGCCATTACAACGCTAACCACTGCATCAGACGAAGAGATTCTCGATGGTTGGCTACAACTGGCTATCTATGTCAAAACGCTCGGTAGCGATTTACCGCAATTGAAAAACACCTTAGAACAATGGTTGAAAGAGAACGCTTCACACCCTGCGGCTCGTTATACCCCTCAAACGATCAGTGATATTTTAGCGTTAGATCTCGTTAAACCGACTCACACCGCCTTACTACTGCCACTCAGTGGTCGTTTTGCTAAGCAAGCAGAGCTGATTCGTGACGGTTTTATCATGGCAATGATGAACGATCCTCAGCGCGATCCTAACGCCACACTCACCATTTTGGACACCAACACTGAAAGCTTGGAAAGTGTCGATGCTACTTTGGCAGAAAAACAGGTCGATTTTG
Source organism: Vibrio sp. A11 (assembly GCF_013048705.1). Classification (NCBI taxonomy): domain Bacteria; kingdom Pseudomonadati; phylum Pseudomonadota; class Gammaproteobacteria; order Vibrionales; family Vibrionaceae; genus Vibrio; species Vibrio sp. A11. Next base: position 105,840 of record NZ_VHSI01000009.1, read on the forward strand.
TTGTAGGTCCACTGGTTAAGAGCGATATCGAAAAGTTACAAACTTTTCAGAAAAAACGCGGCCAAGCGATCCCAACCTTAGCGCTGAATATTCCGGACAAGATTGAGCCATCCAGTACAACTTGCTATCTCACTCTCTCTCCTGAGCAAGAGGTCGCGCAAGCGGCGAAATATTTGTTCAGTCAAGGCTATCGATACCCATTAATTTTAGCGCCACAAGGTAGCTACGGTGATCGCGTGGTAGAGGCCTTCAATCAAGAATGGCGTCAATACAGTACCAATAAAGTTGCGGTGAACTTATTTGGTGACAAACGACAGTTACAACGCAATATCAACAACGTTTTCGGTCTTCAAGCAAGCCAACAGAATATTGCCCAAATGAACTCATTATTGGGTATCAGCTTAGAGAGCCAGCCTCGTAGCCGACGCGACATTGATGCGGTATACATTACAGCGGGTATTGCCGATCTCACGTTGATCAAACCTTTTATTGAAGTCGCTATTAATCCAGATACCCGTCCGCCTAAGCTGTTTTCTAATTCAAATAGCAATAGCGGAGGCCGCCAATTTGAAGATCTTTCTGGGATCACCTATAGCGACATTCCGCTATTGATTGAACCTAACAACCCGATTGCCACTCAAGCGGCTGAACTTTGGCCGCGAACGTCCAATGCTGATCGTCGTTTGCAAGCGCTCGGAATGGATGCCTATCAACTGATGTTGGAACTCCCACAAATGAAAGCCGTCAAAGGATATACAATTTCTGGCCAAACGGGTGTGCTTGGTATTGATCAAAACTGTATAGTACAGCGTGAAATTAGCTGGGCAGAGCATGGGGCTCTTTAGTCGCCGAAGTACAGGACAGCATTATGAACAAGTGGCGGCAGATTACCTCAGCCGCCACGCACTACGCTTACTAGAAAAAAACTTTACCACTCGCGTTGGCGAAATTGATCTGGTGATGCGCGATGGCTCTTGCTTAGTCTTTGTTGAAGTAAAATATCGTAAAAATCAATCTTACGGCCATGCCGCCGAGATGGTCACTTCACATAAAAAAACGCGCTTGATCAAAGCTGCGAATTGGTGGATGCTCAAGCACGGACTCAGTGTCGATAATACCGACTTTCGTTTCGATGTCGTGGCCATTCATGACAACGGTCAACACATTGAGTGGATAAAAAACGCAATAACCCAAGGATAATCAATCAATGCTCGATAGCATTAAAGATAGCTTTACTGAAAGTATTCAAATTCAAATCGCCGCCGCCGAGGCCTTGCCAGATGCGATTATGCATGCAGCGCAAGCGATGGTCGTCACGCTACTGAATGGGCAGAAAATCCTCTGCTGTGGTAATGGTGGATCGGCCGCTAATGCTCAGCAGTTTGTCTCTTGTTTACTGAATCGTTTTGAAACTGAGCGCCCCAGCTTACCCGCGATGGCACTCACAGCCGACAATACGACATTGACCGCTGTCGCCAATGACTACCATTACCAAGAGATTTTCTCTAAACAAGTCCGAGCATTTGGTCAAGCGGGTGATGTACTGCTAGCCATATCTACCAGTGGTAATAGTAAAAACATCATCAAAGCGATGGAGGCCGCGGTTACGCGCGATATGACCATTATTGCTTTAACGGGTAAAGATGGTGGAGAAATGGCAGGGTTGCTTGGGGAGAATGATGTCGAGATTCGCATTCCTTCCCATCGCACCGCCCGTATTCACGAAGTGCACATGGTCACTTTACACTGTTTATGTGACTTAATTGACCAAGTGTTGTTTCCAGCTCACGAAGAGTAACCCATGAAAAACGCCCGGTTCAACTTATTCGCTCTACTTGCCCTACTGTTTATCTTACCGCTCTCTGGCTGTGCTGGTTTTTTAGTCGCAGGTGCGGCAGCAACGGTTAATATTGCGACAGATCCTCGTTCAACGACTGAACAATGGCAAGATAAAAACCTTGAATTAGAAATCACAGGGTTAAGTAATAAACCGCCTTTTCGTAGTCAAATGCGTATCACGGCCAGCTCATTTCGAGGTACGGTCGTCTTGATTGGTCAATCGCAAACCAATGAATTACTTGAGCAATTTATTGGCCAAATCGAGCAACTTAAAGGGGTGAACCACTTACACAATCAAGTCAAAATACAAACGCCGTTAACCGTCGGTCAAGTGAGCAATGACAGTTGGATCACCACTAAAGTCAAATCAGCCTTGTTGGCTAAGTCAGAGCTGCGCGGCGTGAAAGTCTCAGTAATCACTGAAAATAGAGAAGTGTTTTTACTCGGTTACGTCACTCAAGAGCATGCAGAAATAGCGACTGATGTTGCACGTCATGTATCAGGGGTTAAGCAAGTCATCAAAGCGTTTGAATACGCAGATTAACACTTAATTAATCAAGCCATCGTATCAATAAAAAAAGCAGCGTCATCGCTGCTTTTTTTATTATAGAGGATTATTTGACCACTCGAAGGCTTGGTCTACCTTGAGGTTTTGATGGCTCAGTATCGGTAGGTTGTTCATCAGCACCACTGTCTTGAGCAGCAATAGCACTCTCAGTCACCTGCGTCAGCGTTTGCTGATAAGCCGGCTCTGGTTCAAACATGGTACCGGCCCCATTCTCACGAGCATAAATGGCTTGCACCGCATAGAGAGGGACAATCACTAAGTGAGGACGTCCGCCAAAGCGAGCACTGAACGTGACCTCATCATCACCTAACTCTAAATTACCCACTGCACGAGGAGCGACATTGAGGATGATTTGTCCATCTTGGACGAACTCCATCGGTACTCGTACCCCTTGCAGAGTCGCATCAACCACAAGGTGTGGTGTTAATTCATTGTCTAACAACCAATCATAAAACGCACGCAGCATGAAAGGTCGACGAGGTGTCATTTTTTCAATATCCATAACACACCGATTAACGCGACAGACGCATCTCACGCTCAGCTTCTGTCAAAGAGGCTAAGAATGAATCACGCTCAAATACACGATTCATGTAGACTTTTAATTCTTTAGAACCTGGGCCAATTAATTCAATACCTAAGACTGGTAAACGCCATAGTAATGGCGCGAGATAGCAGTCAATTAAGCTGAACTCTTCGCTCATGAAGTATTCGTATTCGGCAAATACTGGCGCGAGCGTTAATAAGTCGTTACGCAGTTTATTACGAGCCGCTTCCGCTTCGCTAGCATTACCACGAATCACTTTATCCGCTAATGAATACCAGTTTCTTTCGATACGATAGATCATTAAACGACTATTACCACGAGCGACCGGATAAACTGGCATCAAAGGTGGATGAGGAAAACGCTCATCTAGGTATTCCATAATGATTTTTGAATCGTACAGCGCAAGCTCACGATCAATCAGCGTTGGGACCGACTTATAGGGATTCAGTTCGATAAGTTCAGCAGGCAGATTATCTTCATCAACCAGTTCAACTTCAACACTGACACCTTTTTCAGCCAGCACAATACGTACCTGATGGCTATACATATCAGACGCACTCGAAAATAGAGTCATCACAGAACGTTTATTGGCAGCGACAGCCATGGAGCCCTCCAGCACACACTTACAAGTATAAAAACAATGGAGGCTTAGCCTCCATTGATGATTCGAATAATCAAAAATTAGCATGGCATAATAGCATATTTCGTGCTCATCACGCTAATGTTCTTTCTTAAGCGTAATAACACCCGCCATGCAACCCGTTATTACCGATACAAAAAAGCCCAGCAAATGCTGAGCTTTTTGAACCACAATCCAGCCGAAGCTGAAGGATAATCTTTGAAAAAGATTAACGCTTAGAGAATTGAGGTTTACGACGTGCTTTACGTAGACCAACTTTCTTACGCTCAACGCAACGAGCGTCGCGAGTAACGTAGCCAGCCGCACGTAGTGCAGGACGTAGTGATTCATCGTACTCCATAAGAGCGCGAGTGATACCGTGACGGATAGCACCAGCTTGACCAGAAATACCACCACCTTTAACAGTGATGTATAGGTCAAATTTCTCTGTCATTTCAACAAGCTCAAGTGGTTGCTTAACCACCATGCGCGAAGTTGGACGACCGAAGTATTCATCAAGACTGCGCTTGTTGATTACGATGTTGCCGCTGCCTGGTTTAATAAAAACACGTGCAGCTGAGCTTTTGCGACGGCCAGTGCCGTAGTATTGATTCTCTGCCATTTCCGAAATCCCCAATTAGATGTCTAGTACTTTTGGTTGTTGAGCAGCATGGTTGTGCTCAGCGCCAGCGTAAACTTTCAGCTTACGGTACATAGCACGGCCTAGAGGACCACGTGGAAGCATACCTTTAACCGCTAGTTCAAGAACCATTTCTGGCTTACGATCGATCAGCTTTTCAAAGCTGATTGATTTCAGGCCGCCAGGGAACTCAGTGTGACGGTGGTAGATTTTACCTTTAGCCTTGTTACCAGTTACAGTAACTTTCTCCGCGTTTACAACGATGATGTAATCACCAGTGTCAACGTGTGGAGTATATTCAGCTTTATGTTTGCCACGTAGGCGAGATGCAATTTCACTTGCAAGACGGCCAAGAGTTTTACCTTCAGCGTCTACAACGTACCAGTCGCGTTTTACAGTTTCTGGTTTAGCAACGAAAGTTTTCATGCTAACAATAACCCGTTAATTAAAATTTACACTTAAAGGAGCATTTGCTCCCACTGTCTAAGAGCCCAGACATCACCCCTTCGAGTGGATGGCACTCTGGCCTAAAAGGCCGCAGTAACGGTGGGTTGCAGGATTATAGAGAAGAGAGCGGAAAAAATCACCTTTTTTTGCTTAAAATCACAAAAAACTCTGCCAATCACTATCTCGCTTCGAAAATCAGTCAATAAACAACAAATAGCATTACATAAAGTGAATTAATGAAGGTTCATCCGCATCGAGAATAGTCACCATCAATTTCAATCAACATAGTCGCGCAGCGTTTTGGGCTCTTTTTAAGGTAAATGTGCTTTCGCCAAATACTCATGGCTTTGCATTTCAATCAATCTTGACTGACAGCGTTTAAACTCAAAACTTAACCGATCTCCAACATAGAGCTCTTCTAACTTCACCTGCGCCGAAATAATCAGTTTGACATGACGCTCATAAAACTCATCCACTAAAGCAATAAATCGACGAGCAGCATCCTCAGTGAGTGGCCCCATCTGAATTACCTCAGCCAGTAAGACGGTATGATAAACACGAGACAGTTCAATATAGTCATTTTGACTACGAGCCGTTTGGCACAATTGAGCAAACGTCGCATACAATACGCCATCACTGGCTTTGACCACTGTTAATTGGCGATGATTGATGGCAATTTGCGTCTGGAACTCTTTATCACTACTCACCAACTGAGCGTAATACTTGTCTAAATTATGCTGCGCTTGTTCATCTAATGGCGAATGATAAATTTCGGCTTGCTGTAGCGTTCGCAAGCGATAATCCACACCACTATCAACATTCAAAATGTGGCAATGCTGCTCAATCAGTGCAATAGCGGGTAAGAAACGAGCCCGCTGCAAACCATTACGATAGAGCTCTGCTGGCGGAATATTCGAGGTTGCAACCAAAACCACACCGCGAGCGAATAGTCCTTGCAATAAAGTGGCTAAGATCATCGCATCGGTAATGTCCGAGACAAAAAATTCATCAAAGCAGATCACGACGGCTTCTTGGCTAAATTTTTCAGCGACCGATTCAAGAGGATCGCTGATTTCGCCCAATTGCTTTAATTCATCATGCACACGATACATAAAACGATGAAAATGAACGCGCATTTTCTTTTCGGTCGGTAAGGCATCAAAGAAAGTATCCATAAGATAGGTTTTCCCTCGCCCAACACCACCCCAAAAATAGAGCCCTTGAGGCACGGTCATCGTCGGTGATGTAATACCCAACCATTTTTTCCAAAGCTGAGGTCGAACCACCGGTTGATTAATAAAATCACATAACTGATGATAGAGCAGATCCAGCGCGTCGACGGCGAGAGCTTGCGCGGCATCGTATTGAAAACCTGAGCGTTTTAAATCTTGTTCGTATCGCTGTTTCGGTGTCATGATGGTTTACTGTGTCTCTAGAGAATAAAAACTGCCTTCAGGCGTACATGCATTTTGCTTTATCGAATTTCGCTCTCATAGTAACATGTCACTACAGCATGTGTAACTAACCCGTAAAAAACATGTTAAATAACAACAATAAGGAGTCGTTATGCCTTGGATTTATGCCGTAGTAGGCCTAATAGTAGGGATGGTTGTCGGAGTCGTTATTGCACGTTTGACTGCTGACAACTACAAAAACCAAAAGTCATTGCAAAAAGAGCTGGATAACGCAAAATTTGCTATGGATCAACAGCGCCAAGAATTGGCCGATCATTTTGCTCAAACGGCAGAAATGCTCGATGCACTTGGTAAAGACTATACCAAGCTCTATCAACATATGGCAAAAACTGCGACAGACCTGCAACCTAACCTACCAGAACAAGATAATCCGTTTATAAAAAAAATGGCTCAACATAAAGACAATGAGCCAAAACAAGAACTCGTTGAACAACCGCCTAAAGATTATGCTCAAGGAGCAACTGGGTTATTAAAAAATGAACCAAAAACGATCCTACGTTCATCCGATGTGATTCACAGTAAAGTCAATTAACCGTTTTGCTGCCAAACCGATTCATCAGGAGAATTCGCTTAGTATTGAAGATTAAATTCGCAACACAATGATGAACTTTGTAAAGGTTTTTAAGTCATAACTTTCACTCAGCCTATTGAAGTTTTTTTGTTCAAGACAAATATTACTTTCATGAGGCATTCATTTATGAGGATTGTTACGATGAAAAAACCTTTGCTTGTTTTAACGGCTCTCTCTTTAAGCTTAAGTTCCCTCATCACACCAGTGCAGGTTAGTGCAGCTTTGCCCATCGCCGTTCAAGGGCAAACATTACCTAGCCTTGCCCCTATGTTAGAAGCAGTGACGCCCGCCGTAGTCAGTATCGCAGTAGAAGGCACCCAAGTTGCCCGCCAGCGAATTCCAGATCAATTTCGTTTCTTTTTTGGGCCGAATTTTCCCACCGAACAATTTCAAGAGCGCCCTTTTCGAGGACTCGGTTCTGGGGTAATTATTAACGCCAGTAAAGGGTATATTGTTACCAACTATCACGTAATTAACGATGCAGAAAAAATTCGCGTCAAGTTGTATGACGGTAGAGAATTTAACGCAGAATTGGTTGGCGGTGATCAGATGTCTGATATTGCCCTGCTCAAAATCAACAACACCACGAACCTTACTGAGATGGCCATCGCCGATTCCGATCAATTGCGCGTCGGTGACTTTGCGGTCGCGATTGGTAATCCATTTGGTTTGGGACAAACCGTCACCTCAGGCATCATTTCTGCCCTCGGTCGCAGCGGCTTAAATTTAGAAAATTTTGAAAACTTTATCCAGACTGATGCCGCGATCAACAGTGGTAACTCTGGTGGAGCATTAGTCAATCTCAATGGCGAACTGATTGGTATTAATACCGCAATTTTAGGCCCTAATGGGGGTAATGTGGGCATTGGTTTTGCCATTCCATCAAATATGATGAAAAACCTCACCGATCAAATCATTGAGTTTGGAGAAGTCAAACGCGGCATGCTTGGTGTTCAAGGGGGAGAAATCTCTTCTGAACTGGCGGAAGCTTTAGGCTATACCTCAAGTAAAGGAGCATTTGTTAGTCAAGTCGTCGCTGACAGTGCTGCTGATAAAGCCGGAATTAAAGCGGGTGATATTATCGTTTCACTCAATGGTCGAAGAATCGATACCTTCTCTGAACTGCGAGCCAATGTCGCCACACTGGGACCGGGTAAAAAAGTGAAGCTAGGTGTGGTTCGTGATGGTAAAGACAAAACCTTCACCGTGACCTTAGAAGAGCAAGTGGTTAATAAAACCAAAGCGGATAATCTGCATCAAGGATTGACCGGTGCAGAGCTGTCCAACACAACCGCAAGTGATAGTATTCAAGGGGTTAAAATCACTCAGGTAGAAAAAGGCTCGACCGCTGAAGCTTATCAACTACAACAAGATGACATCATCATTGGGGTTAACCGTAAGCGAGTCAGAAATATCGCCGAGTTCAGAGCAGTATTAGAGCAATCACCAGCGATACTGGCGCTGAATATACAGCGCGGTGATAGAACACTCTATCTTGTTATACGTTAATCACTCAACAACGAGCATCTATCTTTCAAAGGCAGCGATCACTACGCTGCCTTTTGTTATTTCGGCTGGTGATGGTATCCTTGAAACACGCCTCTCATTACACCTCAACCCACATTACTGGAAGGTACCAATCAGCGGCAAATACTGTCAGCCTCCTGAGACTATCTCATTAGGTCTGATGAAGTTAATCAAGATAGTGCATCATTAATGCCGCATTGTCAGGTTTCTTAGTTAGCGACATCGTATCCATGTTAAGTTCAGTGGCATGAATATATTTGGGGAAAACATGCTGATTTATCTGATTCGCTCTATTGGGCTTGGGTTGGTTATCGCACTCGCGGTGATTGTAGTCACGCCTTCATTACGAGCTCATCTGGTCGTTAAACCGAGCGCTCAACCCGCTCATATTGCCTCGTTACAAATTTCATTTAATGACGCGGTACGCCGAGCAGCTCCAGCCGTAGTCAATATCTACAGTCGAAAATATTCAGAAAACGATCGCAGCAAATTATCAACACAAGGCCTCGGCTCCGGCGTTATTGTCAGTGAAAAAGGTTATATCATCACCAATTACCATGTGATCGCTCAGGCCGATCAAATCATTGTCGCCTTGCAAGATGGTCGAGTGGCGGCGGCACAATTGGTGGGCCAAGATCGACGCACCGATATCGCTATTTTACAAATTGAAGGCAATAACTTACCCGTCATTCCTCAAAATCCTAACTATCATGCCAAAGTGGGAGATGTGGTACTCGCTATTGGCAATCCCTATAACTTAGGCCAAACCACTACCTTCGGCATTATCTCTGCAACCGGCCGTTCATCGATCAGTGCTGATGGTCGACAAGCCTTTATTCAGACTGATGCGGCAATTAATGAAGGTAATTCAGGGGGGGCTTTAGTCAACACGCAAGGTGAGTTAGTCGGCATTAATACCGCCTCTTTTCAACAGGCGACTGAATTAGAGACCTATGGAATTTCTTTTGCGATTCCGTTTGTTCTGGCTAATAAAATCATGGAAAAAATCATCGCCGATGGGCGAGTAATTCGGGGCTATATCGGCGTTGATGGACAAGATATTAATGCCGTGACTTCCCGTCTACTGGGTAGTGATCATATCGGTGGTATTGTGGTTCTCGGGGTTGATCCCAATGGGCCTGCCGCCCAAGCCGGATTTATGGTTCGTGACATTATTTTAAAAATCGATGGGCAAAAAATTAACGGTCGGCAGAGCGTCATGGATATGGTTACCGATCTGCGCCCTGGCAGTGTGATTGAGTTTACCCTGCTACGTAAAGGGCAAGAGATGATTGTGCCAGTGACGATTGCCGAAGATAGCCGAGAATAAGCTCACTGTTTGATTGATTCTCCTACAGCAAAAACAGATAAAAAAACGGAGCCGTTAGGCTCCGTTTTTTCAATGAGAACGCGAGTTCTAGCATTATTTCTTAGTAAGCTTCTCTTTAATACGAGCTGCTTTACCAGATAGATCGCGTAGGTAGTACAATTTGGCACGACGTACTGCACCACGGCGCTTCACTTCAATGCTAGCGATGATTGGAGAGTGAGTTTGGAACGTACGCTCAACACCTTCACCGTTAGAAATCTTACGTACAGTGAAAGCTGAGTGTAGACCACGGTTACGGATAGCGATTACAATGCCTTCATAAGCCTGTAGACGCTCACGATCACCTTCTTTTACCTTAACTTGAACCACAACAGTGTCACCTGGTGCGAATTTAGGTAGGTCTTGTTTCATTTGCTCTTGTTCTAGAGCCTTGATGATATTACTCATGTTTTTAAATTCCTAGAATAAACTGATACTAAATTTAATAGGTTACTGTTGAGTCTCTTTAATGTACTCAGCCAGTAATTGTTCCTGTTCGTCAGTCAGAGCTAGGTTTTCCAGGAGCTCTGGTCTTCTTAGCCAAGTGCGGCCTAACGACTGTTTCAATCGCCAGCGACGAATTTCCTGATGATTACCAGACATCAATACCGCAGGTACGGTTTTTCCATCCAATACTTCAGGGCGCGTGTAGTGTGGGCAATCTAATAAGCCATTAGCAAAAGAATCTTCTTCTGCTGACGCGAAATCACCTAATACACCCGGAATAAAACGGGAGACGGTATCAATCAACGTCATGGCTGGAATTTCACCCCCAGTCATTACAAAATCACCGATTGACCATTCTTCATCAACCTCTGATTGTATAACGCGCTCATCTATCCCTTCGTAGCGGCCACAAATGAGCAATAAATTGTCATTCTTCGCCAGCTCTTCTACCCCTTGCTGATCGAGTTTACGACCTTGAGGGGAGAGATAAATCACTTTCGTCTCGCCCGGTGCGGCTGCTTTGGCTGCATGTATGGCGTCACGCAAAGGTTGCACCATCATTAACATACCAGGACCACCACCGTAAGGCTTATCATCGACCGTATGACGTTTGTCGTGAGCGAAATCGCGTGGATTCCAGCTCTGTACGGATAATAACCCTTTTTTTACCGCTTGGCCTGTGACTCCAAAATCCGTTACGCTACGGAACATTTCAGGAAATAGGCTAATAATGCCAACCCACATGTGTTCTTCGCCTTATCGATTTAGAGTTAAAACGCAGGATCCCAGTCAACTTCGATCCGTTGAGCGGTGCGATCAATCTGTTTGATCACTTGCTCTTCAAGAAACGGAATTAATCGTTCCTTTTGCCCAAAAGCATCTTTAAGATTCGCTTTCACTACGAGAACATCGTTGGAGCCAGTTTCTAACATATCGACAACTTCACCAAGGTCATAACCTTGCGTTGTCACCACTCGCATTCCAAACAATTCACGCCAGTAGAATTCATCTTCTGACAGCTCAGGTAATGAAGCTGGGTCAATTGAAATTTCAAAGTTAGTCAATAGATGAGCATCTTCACGCACATCAAGACCTTCAAGTTTAGCCACCAAACCTTTGTTATGGCGCTTCCAACTTTCTACTTTGTACTCAACCCATTCACCATTTTGGTTTACCAACCAAGGGCTATAATCGAAAATGCTTTCAGCATTGTCTGTGTAGGACAAAACTTTAAGCCAGCCACGAATGCCATAAGAAGCACCAAACTTGCCTACAACAATTTTCTCGCCTTGCTCGCTCATTGTCTGTTTGCCTTTCATCGACATAAACTAGTTGCTACTGGTCATTAAGCCGCTTTTTGAGCGTCTTTAACTAGTTTAGCTACGCGATCAGATAGAGATGCGCCTTGTGATACCCAATGGTTCACGCGATCTAGATCAACACGTAGGCCTTCTTCTTTGCCCGCTGCTGTTGGGTTGAAGAAGCCAACTTTCTCAATGAAACGGCCAGTTGCTGAGTTGCGGCTATCAGCTACAACGATTTGATAAAATGGACGCTTTTTAGCGCCGTGACGTGCCAAACGAATGGTTACCATGTCGTCCTCTTTGCTTTCTCAAAAATAAAATTAACCCCAGAAACTATTTACTTAAAACAGTTTGGGGTCTCGTGCCAAAATAAAGCCTCGGAATTTTACTCTTATTCCGAGGCTTTGCAAGGGGTTTAGCTACTTTTTCACCAGCATAAATTGCATTTTAACTTTGTGATTTAGGTAACAGCTTTAAAAAGAGACAAAAAACAAACCGGCTTAAAGAAAACTCAAGCCTCGCTTTTTTTAGCGACCAAACGGGTTAAAACCACCGCCGCCCATCATGCCTTGCATATTACGCATCATGCCTTTCATGCCACCTTTTTGCATTTTTTTCATCATTTTTTGCATTTGGGTAAACTGTTTTAGTAACCGGTTAATATCTTGTACTTGTGTTCCTGAGCCTGCCGCAATGCGCTTTTTACGAGAGCCTTTGATTAAATCGGGATTTTGTCTCTCTTTCATGGTCATCGAATTGATGATGGCTTCCATTTGCTTGAACATGCGGTCATCGACTTTATCTTTTACCCCCGCAGGAAGCTGTGACATTCCGGGAAGCTTATCCAGCATTCCCATCATGCCACCCATATTTTTCATTTGACCTAATTGTTCGCGAAAATCTTCTAAATCAAAGCCTTTTTTCTCTTTGAATTTTTTGGCCAACTTCTCAGCTTTGTCTTGATCAACATTACGCTGCAAATCTTCAATTAATGATAAGACATCGCCCATACCTAGAATACGCGAGGCAACGCGATCCGGATGGAAAGCTTCAAGAGCATCGGTTTTTTCTCCGACCCCTAAAAACTTAATCGGTTTTCCGGTCACATGACGTACCGACAAAGCCGCACCGCCACGTGCATCACCATCAACCTTGGTTAAAATCACCCCGGTGAGTGGTAGAGTATCACCAAACGCTTTGGCGGTATTCGCGGCATCTTGTCCTGTCATTGCGTCAACGACGAACAACGTTTCTACCGGATTAATGGCGGAATGAAGGGCTTTGATTTCTGCCATCATCACTTCATCAACCGCTAATCGCCCCGCCGTATCGACAATCAAGACATCGTAAAATTTCTTCTTAGCGTGATCGACTGCAGCGTTAGCAATATCAATCGGCTTTTGATCCGCTGATGAAGGGAAGAAATCGACGCCTAAGTCATTGGCTAACGTTTCTAACTGTTTGATTGCCGCAGGACGGTAAACGTCTGCAGAAACCACCAGTACTTTTTTCTTATCACGCTCTTTAAGTAACTTAGAGAGTTTACCGACACTGGTCGTTTTACCTGCGCCTTGTAAACCCGCCATTAAAATGATCGCTGGAGGCTGCGCCGCGAGATTCAACGCTTCATTCGCGGCTCCCATAACGGTCTCAAGCTCATGACGAACAATTTTAATAAACTCTTGCCCAGGCGTTAAAGACTTGGAAACCTCAACCCCCACTGCACTCTCTTTTACTCGACTAACGAAGTCACGCACCACCGGCAAAGCAACATCAGCCTCGAGTAGCGCCATACGAACTTCGCGCAGGGTATCTTTTATATTGTCTTCGGTAAGACGACCTTTACCACTAATATTCTTTAGGGTTTTAGATAAACGATCGGTTAAATTTTCAAACATGTTTTTCTCTTCGCGATTAGGCGACCAATGCGCCTGAGTATACCTTAGCCAACTGCTTAGGCATACCCATTGCAAGCTAGCTGTCGAGTTTCTTTATTAGATTGGGTTATCTGTCGATATCTCAACTCTCAAAAACGATTGCGATCCAACGTAGCTCATTAAGGTTTGGCAAGGTATAATTCGCCAACTCAGCCACCAAATTTGTGACCAGCATGGATAACCTAATCGCTATTGTTGCCGCTACGCTTTATTTTTTATCGATTGCCACGATTATCCCTGGACTGCTTAACCAAACGGGTATTAAGGCAAAGACTGTTTTTATTAGCGCCACATTGGGGCTTTTTTTTCATGCCTGGTTACTCAGTGGCTTAATTTTTCACAGCAGTGGACAAAACCTCAGTATTCTTAATGTCGCATCACTGATCAGCTTTATCATTGCTTTGGTGATGAGCTTAGCGATGTTCAAGGTACGCTTATGGTTTTTACTGCCGGTGGTATACAGCTTCTCAGCAATCAATTTATTCTTGGCGACTTTTCTGCCGAGCACCTTTATCACTCATTTAGAGCGTGAGCCAGAGCTAATGGTCCATATCGCCTTAGCCCTTTTTTCTTATTCAACCTTATCCATTGGTGCATTATACGCTTTACAGCTCGCTTGGCTTGATTACAAATTGAAAAAAAAGAAAGGCTTATCCATCAACCCTAATTTACCGCCCTTGATGATGGTCGAGCGCCAATTATTTAAAATTATTTTAATCGGCAACGTTCTGCTGACCGGGACATTATTAACCGGCGCTCTTTTTGTGCAAGATATGTTTGCTCAAGGTAAAGCACATAAAGGCATTTTATCGTTCATCGCTTGGATCATTTACTCGATTTTATTATGGGGTCATTATCAAAAAGGATGGCGAGGACGTAAAGTTACTTGGTTTGCCGTTGCTGGGGCGACATTACTTACCTTGGCTTACTTTGGCAGTCGATTTGTCAGAGAGATTATTCTGCGCTAAGGTCTGTTTATTCATGACTTCCTCAACCTATCATTATGGTAAATAACGCCTATTTAGATCTAACGATGGGTGAAAACGGTGGACTTAATCCCCATATAAACTCAGAGTATTGTATTGCGAGATAAAAGTTCATCCTCAAACCACTTGGAGTAACAGGTAGACAGCCAGTGAGTAAGCTGCCCTCACAAACAGAGATAACAATGTGAATGGGGTCAAGCCAACACGGCTAGCACCGATATAACTTCCAGTAGGAAGCGGATACTATCTTCTTTTTATTATTGATCATCTATAAGGAAACAAAGCGTTTTGGACGACATATCAACGGGTATCTTATTTGCGCTACTCGCGTGTCTTATCGTTATATCTGCCTACTTCTCCGGCTCAGAAACGGGCATGATGGCGCTTAACCGCTATCGTCTTAAGCATCTAGCGAGTACTGGTCATAAGGGCGCTAAACGCGTTGAACGGTTACTCAGTCGTCCAGACCGTTTAATCGGCCTGATCCTGATTGGCAATAACTTAGTCAATATCCTCGCCTCTGCGATTGCCACGATCATTGGTATGCGATTGTACGGTGACATTGGTGTCGCCATAGCAACCGGCGTATTAACTCTTGTGATTCTCGTCTTCGCGGAGGTGACCCCGAAAACGCTAGCTGCGATTTATCCTGAGCGGGTATCTTATACCAGCAGTGTTGTGCTGACCTTTCTAATGAAAGTGCTTTCTCCATTAGTGGTTTTTATCAATTTCATTACCAACGGTTTTATCCGCTTATTGGGTCTTAATGCCAAACACACACGCGATGACCCTCTCAGCTCTGAAGAACTACGCACCATTGTTAACGATGCTGGACGGCTTATTCCTCGTCGTCACCAAGATATGCTGTTATCCATTCTTGATTTAGAACATGTGACGGTGAATGACATCATGATTCCACGTAATGAAATTACGGGTATCAATATCAATGATGATTGGAAGTCGATCATTCGCCAACTGACCCACTCCCCTCACGGTCGAGTGGTGCTGTATCGAGACAATATTGATGAAGCCGTCGGTATGCTGCGCTTACGCGAAGCGGCACGGTTAATGTTAGAAAAAAACGAATTCAATAAAGAAACGCTCTTTCGGGCCGCTGATGAAGTGTATTTTATTCCGGAAGGGACACCGCTTAATGTCCAGCTACTAAAATTCCAACGTAATAAACAAAGAATTGGTCTTATCGTTGATGAGTACGGCGATATTATTGGTCTGATTACCTTGGAAGATATTCTAGAAGAGATTGTCGGTGAATTTACCACCTCAATGGCGCCAAGCTTGGCTGAAGAGATCACGCCACAAGGTGATGGCAGCTTCTTAATCGAAGGCAGTGCTAATATTCGCGATATTAATAAAAGCTTAAAATGGAAATTACCAACCGATGGACCAAGAACCCTGAACGGACTGATTTTAGAGCATTTGGAAGAGATCCCAGAAACTCACTTAAGTGTTAAAGTTGCTAATCATCCGATGGAAATTGTCCAGTTAGAAGAAAACCGCATTAAACTGGTACGAGTCTACCCGCGAAAAATCAAAAAGGCTTAATCTCTGTTAACGTTAATAATCTCGATAATAGACCGATAAAAAATGGGCGGTATTGATTACCGCCCATTTTATTGCCTGAACCGTTTAAGTGGTTAATTCACTTGTAGGTTTTTTAGCATCGATTCAGGTAAA
This sequence comes from Vibrio sp. A11, assembly GCF_013048705.1. Taxonomy (NCBI): domain Bacteria; kingdom Pseudomonadati; phylum Pseudomonadota; class Gammaproteobacteria; order Vibrionales; family Vibrionaceae; genus Vibrio; species Vibrio sp. A11. The sequence continues at coordinate 121,808 of NZ_VHSI01000009.1, forward strand.
GCAAGTTGATCATTTTTGTTCACCCCAATACCGCTACTTAACACTTGCTGAGCAATCGCTTGTGCTTCAGATAAAGAGTGCATCGCTGCGGTACCGCACTGGTACTCATTGAGTTCTGGAATATCCTTTTGGTCCCGCACTTTCAAGACATCTTCCATCGCGGCTAACCACGCCGTAGCCACTTGCTGCTCGGTAGGTGCACCAATCAAACTCATATAAAATCCAGTACGACAGCCCATTGGGGAAATATCAATAATTTCCACCTGTTCGCTATTAAGATGATTACGCATGAACCCTGCATAAAGGTGCTCTAGAGTATGAATTCCTTTTTCAGACAAAATAGCTTGATTAGGCAGAGTAAAACGCAGGTCAAATACAGTAATCGTATCGCCTTTCGGGGTTTGCATGGTTTTCGCTACCCGTACAGCGGGAGCTTGCATGCGAGTATGATCAACCGTAAAGCTATCTAGTAGTGGCATAAAACTTATCTCCTTGTTTAACCCTTAAAATACTCATTCACATCTTGCCCTAAATCAACCAGCAACCTCAGTCAACGAGGAAAAAGAATGACATTTGCGTATCCACACGCCAGTGATTATGACGGTAAATAGCTGAAGTAATCGGCCAAAAACGCATCAAAACTTTGTGTATCTTGCTGCTCTATCTGTAACTGAGCTTCGCGTGAACGCATCACTTCTTGCTTCATTTTCTGTTCAGAATAGACTTGGTAAGCATGTTGTAAGTTATCATTACGGTAACGCTCACCAAAATAACTTCCAACTTTACCTAAACCGCCCAGTTGCTGAGTTTTATCCAGTAAACGAGCCGATAAAGTGTGCTGAGGATGATCAATCCAGCTAGCAAGCTCTCGACATACCTCTTGATAGGCATTACCGCCACACGCGGCGTCCATTTGCTCAGCAATCAAACTTAGGTCTGCAAATACGCGTTTCGCCCACGCCGTCAGGGTCAATTTTTCACCATGACAGCCAATTTGTAATTCTAGCCATGGTTTTCGTCCTTCAAGGACCACTTTACTCCAGTTATCGCGCCAACACTGTAACTCACAATTATCCATCGGTTCTGAATCTGATAACGCAGTCCATGTGAGGAACAAATCTAAAAAACGCACTTGCTGTTCAGTAATCCCGATCGGACTGAAAGGATTGACATCCAATGAGCGCACTTCAATGTATTCAACCCCGCCACGCGCCAGTGCTTCTGACGGCTTTTCACCATTTTTGGCGACACGTTTCGGACGAATCGGCGCATAGAGCTCATTTTCAATTTGTAAAATATTGCTATTCAGTTGACGATATTCACCATCGACCTTGACTCCAATATTAGCAAAAAGCTCAGAAGGCGTTCTGATCGCTTGATTTAAGCCAGTTAAATATTGCTCTAAGCTATTAAAACCTATCTTGAGGCTACTTTGCGCATCATTGGTATAACCCAAATCACTCAATCTCAAAGAGGTTGAATAAGGCAAATAGAGCGTTTTACCTATCGATTCGAAGGGTAACTGCGTTTCTCTTCCTTGGATAAATGAAGAGCACAGCGCCGGAGAGGCACCAAAAAAGTAAGGGATCAGCCAACCAAAGCGGTAATAGTTACGGATTAAGCCAAAATAGGCTTGCGACTGGCTAGCTTGACGCTCTTGTTCCGTTTGCTGACCATATAAAGCATCCCAAAATGTGCTTGGAAATGAAAAATTGAAATGCACACCAGAGATGATCTGCATTAAGCTGCCATAACGCTGTTTTAATCCCGTTCGATATAAAGTTTTCATTCGTCCGGTGTTAGAAGTACCGTATTGAGCAAGCTGAATGTCTGCTTCACTACCAACATAACAAGGCATAGAAAGCGGCCAGAGCTTTTCATCACCGATATTAGCTTGCGCAAAATGATGAATGTCGGCTAATTGAGCCATTAAGGTATCGACGTTGTTCGACACTGGCGTAATAAATTCCAGTAATGATTCAGCAAAGTCGGTGGTAATCCAAGCATTAGTTAATGCTGACCCCAAGGCTTCTGGATGCGGTGTTTGGGCAATGCTGCCATCGACGGTATAACGTAAAGTTTCACGTTCAACACCGCGGCCAAACTGCTGAAATATTTCTGGTTGATTAGCAACTCGTGCTAGTCGCTCGGCAAAATTAGTCAAAATAAAATTCGCTTATAAAAATAGATGATGTTTTAGATATCGCTACCGCAGGCCCACTGAATCCCGATAGGGTCTGTTCAGAAGAAACAGACTCAATCCATTGATCATCACTTTGTCACAGCAACCAAGGCCACGTAATATTTTTGTGGCCTTGGTTGCTCAAGTAACGATGTAGAACGCGATGCTTGATACGCGACATTAAGCCCAATGGCTCATCGAATCGGCTCGAAAGCCTTATTTTTCTTCTACGTTGCGTTATATATGCATGCTCTACTGGATTATTTCAAGCTCTTCAATCGGAATTGATAATTTTTCTAATTGTGGCCTTAAGCTTTTAGCATCGCCAACCACAATAATTTGATAATCCTCTGGGACAAACCATTTAGCTGCCAATTCATTCAGTGTCGACTTATTCACCGTTTTCAACAGGCGATTACGCTGCTGGAGATAATCTCGGTCTAGATTATTAGTCAACATTTGGCCAATCAATTGCGCTTTTTGCGAGGGAGTCTCGTAACTCAACGCCTCTTGCTGACCAACGGCAAGACGTAAAAAGGCCATTTCATCCGTAGTTAAACCATACTGACTAAAATGGGTCAGTTCTTGGATGATTTCTTGAATGGCCGGTAACGTTGCATTAGCTCGCACTTGTGCATTAAAGACTATCGCCCCGACTTCACGATTACTGGATAAGTAACCACTTGCACCGTAGGTATAGCCTTTATCTTCACGTAGATTTTGATTAATACGGCTATTAAAGTTACCCGCTAAATTAAAATTCGTTAATTGAGTGAGATACATTTCTCCCGTTGCATCGAAAGGCAATCCACGACGAACAAAACGCACCACACTTTGCGGCGAATCGGGTTTATCGACCAAAAACAGACGCTGCTCAGTGAGCGTCGGGATCACTTGAGGACGGAGTATTGGCGCTGGTTGGCCATGCCAATCGGTGAAAAAGGCCAGTTGTTCACGTACCTGTTGAGGTTCAATATCACCGACGACAATCACTTGAGCACCGTGTGGCGTATAATGCTGCTGATAAAACGCTTTAACCTCATCCAATGTCAGTGCAGCAATCGAGGCTTGTGTACCGTCACTCGAGCGAGCAAATACCGAGTCTCCAAACAATACTTGGCGCATCGCTTGGCCAGCTAACCAACTTGGTTGTTGATGCTGATAGACGACACTTTGTAGCATTTGTTGCTGAAGACGCTCAAAATCTTCTTGCTTAAATCCCGGTGTGAATAACATCTCTTGGACAATCTGCAACGTTTCTGGCAGATGTTTGGTTAAGCTTGAGATAACCACATTGGTCGAATAAGCGCCGGTATTGAGACTGATGGTCGAACCCAGCTTATCGAGCTGAGCTTGAATCGCTTCCACATTGCGTATCGCTGAGTCTTGCTTGATTAGAGCTGCCGTTAAATTCGCTAAACCTTCTTTGCCCGCTTCAACATGCCGCTCTCCTGCGGGTAAGCGGATCTCCACTTGTACGGTCGGAGTCTCACTGCTCACCGTTCCGATTAACTCCGCGCCATTATCAAAATGGATTTCATACAACTCAGGCATATTAATTTGCACAGCTTGCGCAACGGCTGGCATCACCGAACGATCAAAATGATCTACCACTTGACGATACTCAAGCTGTTGTTCTGTTATTTTTTGATAAACGGGCAATAAACGCTCAGGAGTAACAAAGGTTGCTTGACGAACCGCGAGTGATGTACGGCCTCGTGGTACAACACTTAATGTGATTTTGGGTTTACCTTGTAGATAAGTCTGAAAAACCTGAGTCACTGATTGTGGAGTAACCGCTCTTAACTGTGCTAACTGCGCCTCAATACGATCGGGTTGATCATAGAAAATTTGATTACTTGCCAACTGGGTTACCTTACCTTGGACACTTTGTAGCGCAAAAATAGCATTCGCTTCAGCCATACCGGTGATTTGTGCTAAACGATCATCACTAACACCTTGCTGCGCAAACTGCGCCAACGTTCGCATGATTTCTTGATACAGCGGTGTCAGTTGAGCACGTTGTCCTGAGGGAGCCATGGCATAGATATAAAAAGTACACGCCAGTTCTGCGCAATCTTGAAAGGCACCAGCATCGACCGCTTTCTGGGTTCTAACTAGATTTTGATACAACAAACTATTACTACCACTACCGAGTACTTGCGCTAGAGCATCTAGTGAGGCTTGTTGTTCAGCACCTCGATAAGCCGTTGGGAAGCCAATTAATACCATCGGCTGCTGAATGCGATCTTCTAGAGTAATATAACGATCTTCCGCTAATGTAACGGGTTGCTTTTCAGCCTTATCAACTTCTGGACCTTTAGGAATGGAGCCAAAATAACGATTAACCCAAGCTAAAGTTTGTTTAACATCAATATCTCCACCAATGGTCAATACAGCATTATTCGGTCCATACCAGCGTAAGAAAAAAGCTTTCAGATCATTCACATCGACTCGGTCTAAATCTTCGACATAACCAATCGTCTGCCATGAATAAGGATGGCCTTGTGGATACAAGGCTTCAGCCATTCTTTCCCAAATCAGTCCATAAGGACGATTATCATAGTTTTGCGCTCGTTCATTTTTCACCGTATCACGCTGTATTTCAAATTTACGCTGCGACACTGCATCAAGTAAAAAGCCCATTCGATCGGCTTCTAACCATAAAACTTTTTCTAATTGATTGGCAGGAACGGTTTGGAAATAATTGGTTCGATCACGATTGGTGGTACCATTTAAACGTCCGCCTGCTTCGGTAATCAACCGAAAATGTTCTTGATCAGCGACATGCTTAGAACCTTGGAACATCATGTGTTCAAAAAAATGAGCGAACCCTGACTTACCAAGCTCCTCGCGAGCAGACCCCACGTGATAAGTCATATCGACATGCACCAAAGGATCGGAATGATCCGGTGATAAAATCACGGTTAACCCGTTATCTAAACGATATTTACTATAGGGAATCATCACTTTATCAGGCTGTGCTTCGACCTCTTCCAGTAAAGTGACGCCTGAAGGTAAGGATGAAAAAAAAGATAACGCAGTAGGAGTAGAACAGCCAGAGAGAGCCAGCAGCGCGAGTGCGCCCAGCCAAATTTTCTTCATACCATCACCTTAAAAAAGACCGTAGAAAATCGCAGTTAACAAGCAGTAGCGAAGCATTTTCCCAACCAGAATCATGCAAAAGACCACGCTACCACGCATTCTTAACCACCCTGCAGCTAAACAAAGTGGATCACCAATAATCGGTAGCCAACTGAATAATAATGCCCAATAACCATGTTTGTTTAGCCACTTTAACGCATTATGACCCTGTTTTTCCTGTTGAGTTCGGTTTGGAAGCAATAAACCTAACCAATAATTCGTCATACCTCCAAGCGAATTACCAAGCGTTGCGATCAAAATGATCAACCATGGAGAGTATTGACCAAGAGCAAGTGTTGCGATGAGTACGGCTTCAGAGCCACCAGGCAGTAAGGTAGCACTCAGAAAACTAACAACAAACAATACCCAAAGTGCAGAAGTAGAAAACAGCTCCGCCAAATAAGCAAAGCTGGTATTAAACAGTTCTAGCATTGCATATTAAGCAAGATTTTACCTCGCGTGTGTCCAGTGGCGATTTGCTCATGTGCTTGTTGTACATCTTGCAGAGGATAAATACGCTGAATTTCTATTTTCAACAATCCAACCCCAACCATATATAGCATGGTATCTAACTGTTCAGGATTAGGGTCAACCAACATACCGCAAGCGTCAAAACCCAGTAATTTGGCTTTTTCACAGATAAGTTCAGCGCTAAGTGTCGGCACTGTGACCACTCTGGCGGCATCTTTCAAACATTTAAGAGCATCGAGAGCAGCATCGCCACCAACAAGATCGATCAAGACATCAACCTCTTCCAAACGCTGAGAAACAGGAGCAAATTGATAGTTAATCGCATGGGCACCTAATGTGGCAAGATAATCTAGATTAGCTTCACTGCAAGTGGTATAAACTTCGGCTTTCGTAGCTAACGCTATCTGTAAAGCAATATGCCCAACGCCTCCTGCACCGGCAAGGATCAAAACGCGATCGCTCTCTTTAATCTGGGCTTTACTTAAGGCTTGAGCCGCGGTTTGTCCAGCTAATGGTAATGCAGCGGCAGCTTCTAAAGTCACCGAGTCAGGTACGATACTGAGATCTTTTTCTGCAACACAGACATATTGACTATAACCGCCGCCTCGCAGTGGAAAACCAATAAAGCCGGCTACATTCATCCCTTGCCGCAACTCGTCAACTCCTGGGCCAACGTTGACAATTCGTCCTGATATATCGTAACCCGGTACCCAAGGTAGCTTATCTTTATTTTGCTCTGCAGCCCAACCTAAACCGGCGCGAGTTTTGACATCAATAGGATTCACACTGGCAAAAGCAACTTTGACCAATACCTCCCCTTCTTGTGGCTCTGGAATGCTTGATGATTGAATCGCGAGCACTTCTGGCCCACCGAATTGGGTAATGACGATCTGCTTATTGTCCATGTCCTCGGTTCCTATTGCTAGCAAGTAAAAAGAGATGCCGAAGCATCCCTTTGAATATATATCATTTTATAACAGATTGTGAACTATATCTCCCCGAACGGCTTGGTGAGAGATGACCTCAACATTAGGGCTTAAGCGCTTCATGCTTAGGGTGAATGGTATGAGATCATCCAACCAAGGCAAGCAATACTCCAGCAGCAACAGCTGAGCCTAGCACCCCTGCCACATTCGGCCCCATCGCATGCATCAACAAAAAGTTTTGCGGGTTGGCTTCTAAACCAACTTTATTGACCACTCGAGCAGCCATGGGGACTGCAGAAACACCAGCAGCACCGATCAGGGGATTAATATCTTCTTTAGAAAATTTATTGAGCAATTTAGCCATCAATACACCGCCAGCAGTACCAATACTGAAAGCGACGGCACCAAGCAATAAAATCCCCAGCGTCGAAACATTAAGAAATTTATCCGCTTGCAGTTGAGACCCGACCCCCAAACCTAAGAAGATAGTCACGATATTAATCAGCTCATTTTGCGCTGTTTTTGATAATCGCTCCACCACTCCCGCTTCACGCATTAAGTTACCTAAGCAGAACATGCCAACTAAAGGTGTGGCAGCAGGAAGAAATAAGATAGCCATCAACAACACTAATAACGGAAAGACTATTTTTTCACGTTTACTAACGTGTCTCAGTTGCGCCATCTTAATTTGACGCTCTTTTTCCGAGGTCAACGCTCTCATGATCGGCGGCTGAATGATCGGTACCAGCGCCATATAGCTGTAAGCAGCAACGGCAACGGCCCCTAATAAATCCGGAGAGAGTTTACTGGTCAAAAAAATCGCGGTTGGACCGTCTGCCCCACCAATGATCGAGATAGAAGCGGCATCTGCCATGGTAAAACTGATCCCCGGCACATAATTGAGTAGAATTGCACCAAATAAGGTAGCAAAAATCCCAAACTGCGCCGCAGCACCCAGCCATAACGTTTTCGGGTTTGCAATTAAGGCACCAAAGTCGGTCATGGCTCCGACACCAAGGAAAATCAATAAAGGAAAAATCCCCGATGCAATACCAATGTTATAAACGTAATAGAGTAATCCGCCAGGATCGGTAAAACCAGCGTTAGGAATGTTGGCTAAAATCGCCCCAAAACCAATCGGTAGCAATAATAACGGTTCAAACCCCTTACGAATGGCTAAAAATAGCAATCCCACGCCAACCAAAATCATGATTAATTGGCTGAGTTCAAAATTAGCAATCCCGGTTTCATTCCATAGAGTCAATAATCCATCCATGTGATAGCCCTTATGCCAGACTTAAGATTGGCGTACCAACAGAGACGCTATCGCCTTCTTTGACATGCAGCACTTGAACAACCCCATTACGTGCAGCACGCACTTCTGTCTCCATTTTCATTGCTTCTAAAATGACTAATACATCGCCTTCAACCACTTCACTTCCCGGCTGAACTTGAACTTTAAAAATATTACCCGCGAGCGGCGCTGGCACCGCCTCAGCCGTTGATGCCAAAGCAGCCGCTTGAGGAGAAGCTTGAGTCGCCACGGAGGTCAGTTGTCCCTGAGGGCCAACTTCGACTTGATAAATCTGACCATCAACTTTAACGCTGTAAGTCTCAACACCTTTTTGCATGACCTCACTAGGTCGATTGTCTGTCGATACAGAAGGCTGAGACTCAACGCTTGGTGCGGGTTCAAACGCTGACGCATCGCCACGATGTTTTAAAAACTTCAAACCCACCTGAGGGAAAAGGGCATAAGTCAGTACATCATCAACGGTATCCTCAGCGAGAGATATCCCCTCAGCCTTCGCCTTCTCTAATAACTCGCTCGTTAAGTTAACCATCTCGGCTTGTAAAAGATCCGCAGGGCGACAAGTGATCGGTCGCTCACCAGCGAGTACTTGTTGCTGCAGTTCATGATTGACCTCGGCAGGTGTCGCGCCATATTCCCCTTTCAACACTCCAGCCGTTTCTTTGGTAATACTTTTATAACGCTCTCCAGTTAAAACGTTAATCACCGCTTGAGTGCCGACAATTTGTGAGGTAGGAGTGACCAAAGGGATATAACCGAGATCATGGCGTACTCTTGGGATCTCTTGCAGAACTTCATCAAGACGATCAGCCGCCCCTTGCTCTTTTAACTGACTCTCCATATTGGTCAACATACCACCGGGAACCTGAGCAATCAGGATCCGTGAATCAACCCCTTTTAATTGCCCCTCAAATTGAGCGTACTTTTTACGTACTTCACGGAAATAGGCAGCAATTGGCGCTAATTGCTCGAGATTAAGCTGTGTATCACGCTCTGTCCCTTGCAGCATCGCAACAACCGTTTCCGTTGGCGTATGACCATAGGTCTGACTCATCGACGAAATCGCGGTATCCAGAATATCTACCCCAGCTTCAACCGCTTTAATCGCGGTTGCCGTGGACAGCCCAGTGGTTGCATGACAATGCAAGGCTAGAGGCACTGCGCAAGACGCCTTAATCCGCGAAATCAGTTCTTCCGCTTCATAAGGTTTCAGTAGCCCAGACATATCTTTAATGCACAAAGAGTGGCAGCCGAGATCTTCTAAACGTTTCGCAAGATCGACCCATGTCTGAGTATTGTGAACTGGGCTAGTAGTATAAGACAGTGTCCCCTGAGCATGAGCCCCCACTTCAATCGTAGCTTTCACTGCTTGTTGAAAATTACGTACATCGTTCATCGCATCAAAAATACGAAATACGTCCATACCATTGGCATGGGCACGCTCAACAAATTTCGCTACGACATCATCGGCATAATGACGGTACCCCAACAGATTTTGACCGCGTAGCAACATCTGCATCGGAGTATTGGGCATCGCTTGCTTTAATGCCCGTAAACGCTGCCAAGGATCTTCACCGAGAAAACGAATACACGCATCAAATGTCGCACCACCCCATGTTTCCAGTGACCAGTAACCGATCTTATCTAACTCTGCCGCAATCGGCAGCATATCTTCCAAGCGCATACGAGTCGCAAATAATGACTGATGCGCGTCACGTAGGACCACATCGGTAATAGCAAGTGGTTTAGACATGCTGATTAACTCCTTTTAATTCTTACTGTTGGATTGCTGAGTGTCGGTATTGGTGCACCGCAGCAGAAATCGCCGCAACCACCTGAGGGCTTGGAGTTGTGACTGAAGAGGCACTTTTATTAACGGGAACTGGCGTCGTTACTGGCAATGCTTCATCGCGAAGGCATGTCGACATTAGTCGAACCAGATAGACTAAAATAGTTAAAAAAATAAAGACTACCGCCATTCCTGTACCCATTAAGGTTGCGGCATCGATAAGCAGGCTTCCAATATCAATCATCTTGCTTCCTTTCTCTGTCATCCTGACAATCTGCTTGAGAAATTATATTGACGGCTACAGCGTCTTGGCCTCACTTAGAGCATTATCATTGGTGATAAAAATGCCTATCAGCGATTGAGATGACTTACTCAAAGCTTAGATAAAAGTGAGGTGAATAAGGATTATTCTCGACTGGTGGAAAATTGTCAATTTGCTTTAAACATCTTTGACCTAATCGAGACGTTCAAGTCATAGAAGCGTCACATGAATCACATAAACGAGTGTAATATTCGCTAAAAACGGCAGGGATTATGATCAAAATTGCGAACTTGGCGAGTTTTCATAGCTCAATAGGCGATATTGACATCAATTGCATAAAGCACTTATTGAAAACAAAGAGTTGTAAATTAAAACAACAAAAATTGTTAATGAAAAGTTAAATTATAAGGGTAATAAAAAAACCCGCTTAAGCGAGGTTTTATAATATGGCGCGCTCAGGAGGATTCGAACCTCCGACCGCCTGGTTCGTAGCCAGGTACTCTATCCAGCTGAGCTATGAGCGCGCAGATTTTTACTTTATTCATTCGCATGATTAGCCAATGAAAATCGGTGATTACTCACCGTAATATGGCGCGTCCTGGAGGATTCGAACCTCCGACCGCCTGGTTCGTAGCCAGGTACTCTATCCAGCTGAGCTAAGGACGCAGACTAATGATTATTATCACCAGTTTAATAATATGGCGCGCTCAGGAGGATTCGAACCTCCGACCGCCTGGTTCGTAGCCAGGTACTCTATCCAGCTGAGCTATGAGCGCGCAGATTTTTACTTTATTCATTCGCATGGCTAGCCAATGAAAATCGGTGATTACTCACCGTAATATGGCGCGTCCTGGAGGATTCGAACCTCCGACCGCCTGGTTCGTAGCCAGGTACTCTATCCAGCTGAGCTAAGGACGCAAGACTAATGATTATTATCACCAGTTTAATAATATGGCGCGCTCAGGAGGATTCGAACCTCCGACCGCCTGGTTCGTAGCCAGGTACTCTATCCAGCTGAGCTATGAGCGCGCAAAAGTGATTTTCACCACTAACTACTTCTTTTAAAACAAAAATGTTGACCCGAGGTCAACAAATGGCGATGAGGGAGGGATTCGAACCCTCGATACGGCTACAAACCGTATACTCCCTTAGCAGGGGAGCGCCTTCAGCCTCTCGGCCACCTCACCACATGTTCACATTCCAAAAGAAATATGGCGCGTCCTGGAGGATTCGAACCTCCGACCGCCTGGTTCGTAGCCAGGTACTCTATCCAGCTGAGCTAAGGACGCGCTGTCGCTTATTGTATAAATTTCTTTATATTCTTAAGCACCACAATATGGCGATGAGGGAGGGATTCGAACCCTCGATACGGCTACAAACCGTATACTCCCTTAGCAGGGGAGCGCCTTCAGCCTCTCGGCCACCTCACCGTCTTGCGGAGGCACATATTACGATTTACCCAAAATATGTCAAACACTTTCTTGGTAAAAAAAACAAAAACCACATCAACCGTTGGCAATTTAACCAAAGCGTCGAGAATTTGCGCTTTAGAAAAACTCTAGGTAAAAACAAACACCTAAATAATATCATCCACGAATTACGCAATCGTAGTCAAAAACACACGACTCTAATTACCATTCCAGTCCGTCAAAAACCAGAAAGGCTGACATTAGTCAGCCTTTCTCAGTTCAATAATTAGTAGTTGCCAGGTGTGGCAGTACTATTACCTTTTTCAGCTTGAATGCGCATGTAGATTTCTTCACGGTGCACAGACACCTCTTTCGGAGCATTCACACCAATACGTACTTGGTTACCTTTTACGCCCAGAACTGTTACGGTTACTTCATCACCGATCATCAGTGTTTCGCCAACGCGGCGAGTCAAAATTAGCATTCTTTGCTCCTTGAGTATTCTCTGTATTATCTTGCAACAACACTATTATCTACTAAAAGTTATATTTTCGTAAACTCTCTACTCTCTAAATCAGCCTAAAAAGGCTTGTTTAGCCTGAAACTGCAATAAAGTATCCGAATGAATATAAGCTTCGTGCAAAATATTAGCCGCACTATCAACCTTGTCCGGCGCAAGCATTAACATTAACGAGTGTGAGGTGTTAGAAACATAATGCACATTAATACCGTTTTCGGCTAATAATGTACAGGCATGATCCATCAAAGCAGGGGCTTGCAAACCAACTGTCGTTAGTAAACTCACCTGCTCACTATTACGGATTTTATCGCGGAACACCAGATCCAACTTCGCATAAGCATCGCGTTTTATGACTACGCCTGCCCATTCTGTCTCCTCGATCACATTCCACAGTTCAATCGCTAGCATCTGACACTGTTTAATTAAGCCAGCTAAGCTATCGTGAGGAACAGTGACTAAAGCCATATCGCGCTGTATTGCTACGCCACAGACCTTTTGTGTCCCGACCTCACCCTTAATTAAACTGCCATGATTAACATCGAACGTCGATAACACTCGTAAAGGCACTTGATGCTTCCATGCATATTGTACGCAAGGTAAATGCAACACTTTAGCGCCTTTACGCGCCATCTCTTCCATAGATGGGAAATCTATCACGTCTAGTTTTTTAGCAGTAGGTACCACTCGTGGATCACAAGTGTACACACCATCAACATCCGTGAATATTTGACACTCATCAGCTCTCAGTGCTCCCGCGAGTGTTACTGCACTCGTATCGGAGCCTCCTCGTCCTAAAGTGGTGATATCCCCATTATCATTAATACCTTGAAAACCAGCCACTATCACAATCTGATCTTGCTCTAGTAGCTCTGTAATCGTTTGAGTATCAATGTTCTTAATCGTTGCGTCATTGTGTTGATTATCCGTCACAATCTTCGCCTGAGCTCCGGTTAGTGAGCGTGCTGCATAACCCAATTTATTTAAGGTCATTGCCAGCAGTGCCATCGACACTTGCTCACCAGCAGAGAGCAAAACATCAAGTTCTCGAGCAGTAGGAACGCTATCGATTTGTTGGGCGAGACCCAATAAACGATTGGTTTCTCCTGACATTGCCGAAACGACAACAACAACTTGATTACCATCATTCTTCGCTTTAATGATGTGCTCGGCTACGGTATGCATTCTTTCAATTGAACCAACCGACGTTCCGCCGAACTTTTGCACGATAAGGGGCTTTTTCACCAGTATTCACCTTCCCAAGACCAAAGTCTCATTAGGTCCAAACAATATCATAATCAACCAGTACACTAATCAACCTATTGATTATTCGTTTGGAGAGTATAAACAACAAAACCAAGTGAGTAATTGGTTACGGTTAAAATAACGTCAATTACACCACTTGGTTAACCAGATAAAGTTACGCTCAATCAAAAAATAGTGATTGAGCGTAAGTTATCATTACTTTATAAACGTTCAGCAATCCAAGCGTCTACCGACTCTAAAGCCAATGGCAATGCCTGTGCATCGCTCCCTCCAGCTTGTGCCATGTCGGGACGACCACCACCTTTACCACCGACTTGCTGGGCAACGAGATTAACCAGCTCCCCCGCTTTGACTTTGGCGGTCAGATCGTTAGTCACGCCAGCAATTAAACCAACTTTGTCGTCAGCAACATTACCAAGCAAAATAATCCCGCTACCTAATTGGTTTTTAAGCTCATCCACCATACCACGTAAGGCTTTATTATCCGCGCCATTCAATTGCGCCACGAGGACTTTGACACCGGCGATTAATTTAACTTGATCGATCAAGTTGGCACTGGCTTGTGAAGCTAACTTATCTTTCAGTTGCTGGATTTCTTTTTCCAGCTGCTTAGTTTTTTGCATCGCTTCCGATAATTTCTCTTCGTACTTGTGCTGCTGAGTTTCCAATGCATCCAGTGCGGCTTCACCCGTTACAGCTTCAATGCGACGAATCCCTGCAGCAACCCCCCCTTCAGAGAGAATCTTAAATAGGCCAATATCACCGGTATGTGACGCATGAATACCACCACATAATTCGGTCGAAAAATCACCCATCGACAAGACACGAACTTGTTCATCGTATTTCTCGCCAAACAGCGCCATCGCGCCTTTTTGCTTAGCGGACTCGATGTCCATCACATGAGTTTCAATTACATGATTCAAGCGAATTTGCGCGTTGACTAAACGTTCAACTTGCTTAATTTCTGCTGCGGTCATGGCTTCTAAATGAGAGAAATCGAAGCGCAAATTTTCGGCTCTAACCAGTGAACCTTTTTGGGTCACATGCTCACCGAGTACTTGACGTAACGCAGCATGCAATAAGTGTGTCGCTGAGTGATTGAGTGAAATCGCATTGCGACGTTTTTCATCCACCAGAGCTTCAACATGATCGCTACTGGCTAATACGCCTTCTTGCATCACACCATAATGGGCAATGGCATTACCTAATTTCTGGGTATCGTCGACTTTAAACACACCCGAAGCGGTTCTCAGTAAGCCAGCATCACCGCATTGACCGCCAGATTCAGCATAAAACGGCGTGGTTTCCAAAACAACGATCGCTTTATCACCTGCTGATAGCGCCGAAACTTCTTGGCCATCGACGAATAATGCAGATACTGGACTCATTTGCTGGGTCACGCTATAACCGCAGAATTCCGTTTCTCCATCCACCTTAATCAGGCTGTTGTAATCGGTGCCAAAATTGCCTGCATCGCGCGCACGCTGACGCTGCTCTTCCATCGCCGCTTCAAAGCCTTCTTCATCAATGGTGAAACCACGCTCACGCGCTACATCATTGGTTAAATCCGCCGGAAAGCCGTAAGTATCATAGAGTTTGAATACAGTTTCACCATCTAAAACCGAACCTTCAACCGCATCCAATGCATCGTTGAGAATCGCCATACCGCGCTCTAATGTACGACCAAAGTTTTCTTCTTCGATACGCAGTACTTTTTCCACTAAGGCGTGCTGTTTTTTAAGCTCTTCGCCAGCGCTGCCCATTACCTCGGCTAACGGTGCTACGAGCTTATGGAAGAAAGCCCCTTGTGCTCCTAATTTGTTACCATGACGAACTGCACGGCGAATGATGCGGCGCAGCACATAACCACGACCTTCATTCGACGGCATCACACCATCAACAATCAAAAAGGCACAAGAGCGAATATGGTCAGCGACAACACGTAATGATTGATTGGTCAGGTCTTGGTAACCAATCACTTCTGCCGCGGCTTTAATTAACGCTTGGAAGACATCGATCTCATAGTTGGAATGAACTCCCTGAGTGATCGCCGAAATACGCTCGATACCCATTCCGGTATCAACCGAAGGCTTAGGTAGCGGTTCCATTTTCCCATCAGCATGGCGATTAAACTGCATAAAGACCACGTTCCAGATTTCAATAAAACGATCGCCGTCTTCTTCAGCTGAACCTGGAGGACCACCCCAAATATGCTCGCCATGATCGTAGAAAATTTCCGTACAAGGACCACAAGGTCCGGTGTCACCCATTTGCCAGAAGTTATCCGACTCGTAAGCTTTACCGCCAGGCTTGTCGCCAATACGAATAATACGATCTTGGGGAATGCCAATTTGCTGATGCCAAATATCAAACGCTTCATCGTCGGTTTGATAAACGGTGACCAATAGACGCTCTTTAGGAAGCTTAACCACTTCGGTTAAAAACTCCCACGCATACTGAATGGCATCTTCTTTGAAATAATCGCCAAAACTGAAGTTGCCTAGCATTTCAAAAAAAGTGTGGTGACGAGCAGTGAAGCCAACGTTTTCTAGATCGTTGTGTTTACCACCAGCACGAACGCAGCGCTGAGCTGTCGTAGCGCGAGTATAGGCGCGTTTTTCTAGGCCTAAAAAGCAGTCTTTAAATTGGTTCATCCCAGCATTAGTGAATAGCAGGGTCGGATCGTTTGCAGGCACCAATGACGAACTGTCAACGATTTGGTGTCCTTTACTTTCAAAGAATGAGAGGAACGCGCGGCGAACCTCATCGGTGCTCATAAACATGCAGCTCTTCCTGAATGACTCAAGTTAGAATTTTGCGTATTGTAAAGCATGGATAAGGCTTCGCCTAGTTTTCTTAAATAAAAGCCGCTGATGGCAATAAAAAAGAGGCGTGATAGACGATTAATTAACGTTTAGTTTGTCTCTTCTTGATCACTCAAAGCGTAGTGAATCTGTTCAAAGCTGAATCCTCGAGACTGCAAAAATCGCACCCGCTTTGCCTGTTCTTTGGCTTCAATCGCAGGTTGAACTTTAAACTTCCTCTCTGCTAGCTGTTTGGCGAGTTCAAACCAATCGGGGGCAAGCTGCTCTAACGCGATATTAACCACATCATCGGCAACTCGATTTTGCTGCAATAACTGACGAATTCTCCGCTCACCATGGCCTTTGTTCATGCCTTGGCGAATAGCACTTAAGGCATAACGTAAATCATCAAGATAGCCATAGTCTTGGCAATACATCATCACCGGTTGTATCTCTTCACGGCTAAAACCCTTAAGGAGTAATTTTTGGATAAGCTCGTATTCGCTGTGATCTCGACGCGACAAGATTCGAAGAGCGGTTTCTTTAGGATGACTCGGTGATGAGGCACTTTTATTTCGATTGGGGTAGCGCGAGGATGAAGGGCAATGCATCGATTTAGCTCCAATAAGAAAGCCCTGCAAAGCAGGGCTTAAAGATAGGTCAGGGATTAGATTACAGCTCTTCTTCCTGCTCAGGTATGACACCAAATTCAGGCTCATCAAGCGGAACTTGTTCAGGGCTGAGTAGCATCTCACGCAATTTGCTATCAATCGCCTTGCTGGCTTCAGGATGCTCACGCAAAAACTTACAAGCATTGGCTTTACCTTGGCCAATTTTATCGCCATTGTAGCTGTACCAAGCACCGGATTTTTCAATCAGCTTATGTTTAACCCCTAAATCGACCAACTCGCCCTCACGGTTAAACCCTTGTCCGTACATGATTTGAGTATTGGCTTCTTTAAACGGGGCGGCGATTTTATTTTTAACGACTTTAATGCGGGTTTCATTACCCACCACTTCTTCGCCTTCTTTAATCGCGCCTGTACGACGAATATCTAAGCGAACCGAAGCGTAGAACTTAAGCGCATTACCACCCGTTGTGGTTTCTGGGTTGCCAAACATCACGCCAATTTTCATCCGAATTTGGTTGATGAAAATACACATACAGTTCGACTGCTTCAAGTTACCTGTCAGCTTACGCATCGCTTGAGAAAGCATACGAGCTTGGAGGCCCATGTGGCTATCACCCATTTCACCTTCAATTTCGGCTTTCGGTGTTAGCGCAGCAACAGAGTCAACGACGATGACGTCGACCGCACCAGAACGCGCCAGTGCATCACAAATTTCCAGTGCTTGCTCACCAGTATCTGGCTGAGAAACAAGTAGATCGTTGATCTTCACACCCAGCTTCTGGGCATAAATAGGATCAAGAGCGTGTTCAGCATCAATAAACGCACAGGTTTTACCTTCACGTTGTGCAGAAGCAATTAACTCAAGAGTTAAAGTTGTTTTACCCGAAGATTCAGGACCATAAACTTCAACAATCCGCCCCATCGGTAGACCGCCAGCACCCAAGGCGATGTCGAGAGAAAGAGAACCGGTTGAAATCGTCTCGACATCCATCGTGCGGTTATCACCCAGCAGCATGATAGATCCTTTACCGAATTGCTTTTCAATTTGACCAAGCGCTGCGGCTAAGGCTTTTTGTTTATTCTCGTCCATTACTTTCTCCAGACTGTCACCTTACGGTGAAAGGTTTCGCGATTGAGTGCGACGTTATCGTCAACTTGCCACTTATTATACTGTTGATTCATACAGTGTCCAGAGCTGTATGAAGATTTTTGCGCCTCAGCTCAAATCGTTGAAGATAAATGGTCACTGATGATTTGCAACGCATGGATGATCGCCTGCTCGCGAACACTCGCCCTATCTCCTTGAAAATAAACCGTTTCCACCCTCTGCCAACCTTGGTTACTCGCCCAAGCAAAACATACGGTGCCGACGGGCTTGTCATCCGTCGCCCCTGATGGCCCAGCGATACCACTGATCGCTACTCCGATGGTCGCCTGTGAATGCAATAGTGCTCCGTGGACCATTTCCACGACCACTGGTTCAGAAACCGCGCCATATTCAAGCAACGTTTGTGAACGCACACCGAGCATCTCTTGTTTAGCTTGATTACTGTAAGTGACAAAAGCGCGATCAAACCAAGCCGAGCTGCCTGCGGTATCGGTGATGGCAAAGGCAACACCTCCGCCCGTGCACGATTCAGCGCTAGTCATCATTTGCTGAGCAGCCAATAACTGCTGCCCGACTTGTTGGCTTAGTGCGACGATGTGATTCATGCTACCCCTACTTATTTTTAATCCAACCACCCAAACATCATAAAACATAATGGGCACCATTCGGTACCCATTGCTTCACACCACACCGTCATGATGACTCTTAAATTTCAAACATCAAACTGTCTGCATCAAGGAACGGCCAGCGAATCACCTGAGGAGACTGACTCTGTTCGTCAAAAAAATACCCCACCTGTGGCGTAGCAAATACTTTGTCGCCGCGAGCAATAGGCTGTTCATTTAAAGCGCGATGAGTCAGTTTCGCTTCCCATGGTTCAGGGCTTTGCCAACCGATAGGCGCAAGCTCGACTCGAACCTCTGCACCAACAGGATTAATCGACAAAACTTCACAAGGTAAACAGGCTTGACTGTTCTCTTTGAAAGAAACACTCAACTCATGACTACGAACATAAAGCGTCCCAGTTTGTTGAATCGCTCTCTGCTGAGGCGGCAAAATAAAAGCCTGCTCATTTTTCCAATGGGGATCCTGCCACTGAGCAGGAAAAACATTTACATTACCAAAAAAGTCGAACACAAAACGACTGTTTGGCTCAGCGTATAACTGAACAGGGGTATCGACTTGTTCGATTCGACCATTACTCATCACCACCACACGATCCGAAAGCTCTAAGGCTTCATCTTGATCGTGGGTGACGAAAACGCTGGTAAAGCCGAGCTCATCATGCAAACTGCGTAGCCAGCGACGTAGCTCTTTACGAACTTTGGCATCGAGCGCACCAAACGGCTCATCCAATAACAATACTTCTGGTTGAGTGGCCAATGCTCGAGCTAACGCGATACGCTGTTTTTGTCCACCTGACAACTGCTCTGGATAGCGATCGGCCAAATGACCAAGTTGAACAATCTCAAGCAGTTGTTTGACTCGTCGAGCGATTTCAGTCGACGTTGGACGCTGACGACGATCCATCACTTGTAAACCAAAGGCCACATTATCCGCAACCGTCATGTGCCGGAACAGGGCGTAATTTTGAAATACAAACCCAACTCGGCGTTCACGAACATGAACATGGGTCACATCACGATCACGAAAATGAATGTGTCCAGTATCCGCCCCTTCCAAGCCAGCGATAATACGCAATAAAGTGGTTTTTCCTGAGCCAGATGGGCCTAGTAAGCCTATCATTTCGCCATCATCAATGTGTAAAGAGAGCGGTGATAAAGCCTGAAATGCTCCAAAGTTTTTGGAAATATTATCTAAACGAATACTCATACCGTCTCTTGCTCACTCTTGGTTTTGCTTTGATTATGTTCTTGTCGCCACTCAACAATCGCTTTTAACACTAATGTTAACAAGGCGATAAACGCCAGTAATGACGCACTCGCGAACGCCGCTTGTGATTGGTAATCTTCATACAAGACTTGGACATGCAAAGGAAGGGTATTGGTCTCACCACGGATATTGCCAGACACCACCGCCACTGCACCAAATTCGCCAATCGCTCTGGCGTTGGTTAATATCACCCCGTAAATAAGGGCCCATTTTATGTTCGGCAACGTCACTCGACGAAACAGTTGCCACCACGATGCTCCCAAAATCACCGCCGCTTCTTCATCCGAACGGCCTTGCTGTTGCATCAGAGGGATCAGCTCTCGGGCAACAAATGGGCAGGTAACAAACACCGTGACCAATACGATACCCGGCCAGGCAAACATCACCTGTAAATCACGCTCAAACAGCCATTCACCTAACCAGCCGTTACTACCATAGAGCAGTAAATACAACAAACCTGCAACGACGGGAGAAACGGCAAATGGAATATCAATGATCGTGGTCAGTACTTTACGTCCTGGAAATTCAAAACGCGTGACCGCCCAAGCGAGCAACACCCCAAACACCAAATTAATCGGCACCGTCAACAAGGCAACCAATAACGTCAAACTGATCGCATGGCGCGTATCGGGTTCGAGTAAATGACCAATGTAAGCCGATAAACCACTTGCGAACGCTTGCTGAAAAATACTGACTAATGGGATCACTAAAAGTAAAGTGACCCAAAATAGCGCCAATCCAATCAGGCTCCATTTCACCCAAGGCGTTTCACCGACTCGTTTCGGCTGTAATCCTTTCATCGCCTTTTCCTTAACGCCCATGAATACGACGTAAATAAGCACCTTGCCATACATTGATCGTCAACAGTAATAACAAAGAAGCAAGTAGCACCACCGAAGCAATCGCGCTCGCCGCAGGAAAATCAAATTCTTGCAAACGCACAAAAATCATTAATGACGTAATTTCACTCACATAAGGCATGTTGCCAGCAATGAAGATCACCGCGCCAAACTCCCCTAAACTGCGCGTAAATGAAAGCGCGACACCAACCAGCAGAGCGGGCTTTAACGACGGCATGATCACTCGCCAAAACACCGCTCGATCCGTCGCACCAAGGGTCATACCGGCTTCTTCCTCCTCTTTAGAAATCTCTTCTAACACAGGCTGAACCGTACGAACCACAAAAGGCAAACTGGTAAACACCATTGCTAATACAATCCCTAAAGGGGTGTAAGCGACCTTGATCCCGAGTTCACTAAGCACACTTCCTACCCATCCATTGGTTGAGTACAGCGTCGCTAAGGTTATTCCTGCCACTGCCGTGGGGAGCGCAAAGGGTAAGTCGACTAACGCATCCAGGATCCGTTTGCCATAAAAGTCATAACGAACCAAAACCCACGCCAGCAACAGTCCTAGCAAGCCATTAAATAACGAGGCAATCAACGCGGCTCCAATGGTAACTTTGTAACTGGCCACCACTCTTGGGTCGGCGATCACCTGCCAATATTCTGCCCAAGACATATTGCTGGTTTGGATAATTAAGCCACTCGCCGGCAGTAATAAAATTAAACTGATAAAAAATAGCGAGGTCCCGAGACTGACCCCAAAACCGGGCAATACTCGTTTATGACGTGGTCGCGTGAGAGAACGGCTCATAAACCCTCTGCAAAAACTTAAGCGTAAGTAAAATAGCCACTGAGTTAGATTAGTAAAACTAAGTGGCGAATCATCGGTTAACGACGTTGTAGCTGATCCAGTTTAGCGCCATTGGCAAAATGGTCTTGCATGGCTTTTTCCCAACCACCCGCAATAGTCTCTACCGTTAATAATTCGACATCAGGAAAACGATCGGCAAACTCGGCTTTCACTTTTTCATCATGAATTCGATAGCTGAAACCAGCCAATAAACGCTGTGCATCTTCGCTGTATAAGTAAGAGAGGTATTCGTGAGCAACCTCATAAGTGCCTTTACGTTTAGCGGTACGCTCGACAACCGCTACCGGAAATTCAGCCAAAATAGAAGTTTTAGGCACCACGACTTGATAATCATCCATACCGTACTGCTGACGAATATTATTAACTTCAGATTCAAAGGTAATCAATACGTCCCCAAGGCCACGCTCAACAAAAGAAGTGGTTGCCCCTCGACCTCCGGTATCAAATACCGCGACATTAGCAAGAAACTGTCTTAAAAATCGGTCTTGTTCGGCTTGATTATCGACACCAAATTCTTGCTGGGCAAAACCTAACGCGGCCAAATAGGTGTAACGCGCATTACCGGAAGTTTTTGGATTCGGGAATACGGATGACACATCGTCGCGAGCCAAATCATCCCAGTTCTGAATATTTTTCGGGTTACCTTTGCGAACTAAAAATGCGGTTGTTGAATAATAAGGTGAGCTCGCATTAGGAAATTTATCTTGCCAATTAGCGTCGATTAATTTTCCCCGATCATGCAGAACTTGGACGTCGGTAACTTGGTTGAAAGTCACCACATCCGCTGCAAGCCCTTGTAAAATAGAACGAGCTTGAGCGGAAGAACCGCCATGAGATTGACGTATTTCTACCGTTTGCCCAGTTTTTTCTTGCCAATGTTTAGCAAATAGCGGGTTATAAGCATTGAAAAGCTCACGAGCGATATCATACGATGAGTTAAGAATGGTTTGATCGGCGGCTGAAACATTGAATGTTCCAACCATGAGTAATGTGGCTAACGCCGACTTAATAAACTTCATATTTGATACTCCACAATTCCCGTTGCCAGCATGGCTTCCTGTTGCTTAGAGTATTAGGTAAATGGATTATAACAAAGCTTATTAATAGAACTTTTTGGAATAAAATCTAGCAATAAATTGTATGTCGATTAAACCGTGAGTTTTATAATAGACAGATGACCGAAGTGTGATAAAACAGCTTAGTCTGAACGACACCTCCATCACTCAGACAACCAGCGGTGTACTGCTTAATCAAAAGATAAATGACTAAGGATAAACATGTGACTGATTTTCCAACCATTGAAGCGTATGTCGGACAAACACCATTAGTTCGTTTACAAAGATTAGCTCAAGATAGCTCGAGCACCGTTTTAGTCAAACTGGAAGGCAACAATCCGGCAGGTTCAGTCAAAGATCGTCCGGCATTGAATATGATTGTTCAGGCTGAGAAGCGCGGTGATATTCATCCTGGAGATAGGATCATCGAAGCCACCAGTGGTAATACAGGCATCGCCTTAGCCATGGCTGCCGCGATTAAAGGCTACAAAATGACCTTAATCATGCCTGATAACGCAACCCAAGAGCGTAAAGATTCCATGCGTGCCTATGGCTGTGAATTAATTCTGGTCAGTAAAGAACAAGGCATGGAAGGCGCTCGTGATTTAGCTCTGCAAATGCAAGCCCAAGGTCAAGGCAAAGTGCTGGATCAATTTAATAATCCAGATAATCCCTTGGCGCACTTTCAGTCAACCGGACCAGAAATTTGGCAGCAAAGCCAAGGACTGATTACTCATTTTGTCTCTAGCATGGGGACAACCGGCACCATCATGGGTACGTCACGTTATCTTAAACAGCAAAACCCGCAAATCCAAATCATCGGCCTGCAACCGTCTGAAGGCAGCTCGATACCTGGAATCCGCCGCTGGCCAAAGGAGTATCTACCGGGGATTTTTGAACAGTCTCGGGTCGATGTGGTGATGGATATCAGCGAGCAAGATGCTGTTCAAACGGCGCGAGCATTAGCGACTCAAGAAGGGATCTGCGCTGGTGTAAGCTCTGGGGGCTCCGTATTTGCCGCGTTACAAATCGCTAAACAGAACCCGGGGGCAGTGGTTGTCGCAATCGTCTGTGATCGCGGCGATCGTTATCTCTCTTCTGGTCTATTTTCTTGAAACAAATCGATTATTTTCGCATGGCGTGATGAGCCTGTTCATCACGCCATTCACTGCCTATTACCATCGGTTGATTGCTCATTAATAGTGAAGTTTGTTATCCTCTGCGGCTGAGTTGTTGACGCTCAGAACAAACAACTGGCTAACCGAGTAACTAATACCATGAGTACATCCAACGCTTCTTGCATCGAGTCTTCCTCATCTCATACCCCGATGATGAGGCAGTATCTTAAACTCAAAGCAGAAAACCCCGATATTTTGCTGTTTTATCGCATGGGTGATTTTTATGAACTGTTTTATGATGATGCAAAACGTGCCTCGCAATTATTAGATATCTCACTCACCAAACGCGGCGCTTCTGCCGGTGAACCAATCCCCATGGCTGGCGTACCTTATCATGCTGTGGAAGGCTACTTAGCCAAACTAGTGCAGTTGGGAGAATCCATCGCTATTTGCGAGCAAATAGGCGATCCGGCGACCAGTAAGGGGCCGGTTGAACGCAAAGTTGTACGCATTATTACCCCTGGCACCATCACTGACGAAGCCTTATTGTCTGAGCGTAGCGATAATTTGATTGCGGCGATTTATCATCAGGGCGGTAAATTTGGTTATGCGACCTTGGATATCACCTCTGGCCGTTTTCAACTCTCTGAACCAGATTCGGTAGAATCAATGTGCGCTGAACTGCAACGCACCGCACCGCGCGAATTGCTCTTTCCTGAAGATTTTAGCCCTGTACAGGTTCTAGCCAATCGCAAAGGTAACCGACGCCGCCCGATTTGGGAATTCGAACTCGACACCGCAAAACAACAGTTGAATCAACAATTTGGCACTCGTGACTTGGTAGGTTTTGGTGTAGAAAAAGCCAAACTCGGTTTATGTGCAGCGGGCTGCTTAATTCAATACGTAAAAGATACTCAGCGCACCGCCCTACCCCATATTCGTGCTCTGACTTTTGATCGCCAAGATCAATCGGTTATTTTAGATGCAGCGACTCGTCGTAACTTAGAATTAACCCAAAATTTAGCGGGCGGACAAGAGCACACCTTAGCTGAAGTCTTAGATCACTGTGCAACCGCGATGGGCAGCCGTATGCTCAAACGTTGGATTCACCAACCTACGCGCCATATCGACACCATCAATCAACGTTTGGATGGGATAACCGAGCTCAAACAAGACGCGCTATTTGCTGAACTTTCCCCAATATTAAAACAAATTGGCGATATCGAGCGTATCTTGGCTCGTTTAGCACTGCGCTCTGCTCGCCCACGTGATTTAGCTCGCCTGAGAAATGCGCTGCAGCAGTTACCTGAGCTCAACCAGCAAATGGCGTCGCTTAGACATCCGTATTTATGTCAATTACGTCAAGATGCCCAGCCCATTGAAGTGCTCTCACAACTGCTGGAACGAGCGATAAAAGACAACCCTCCAGTGGTGATCCGTGATGGTGGCGTGATTGCTGATGGTTATGATGCGGAACTGGACGAGTGGCGTAAATTAGCCGCAGGTGCTACCGAGTATCTCGATCAATTAGAAGTCGATGAACGTGAACGTCACGGCATTGACAGCTTGAAAGTCGGTTACAACAATGTCCACGGCTTTTATATCCAAGTCAGCCGCGGACAAAGCCAACTGGTGCCACCGCACTATGTTCGTCGCCAAACCTTAAAAAATGCTGAGCGCTACATTATTCCTGAGCTCAAAGCACATGAAGACAAAGTATTAAATTCCAAATCAAAAGCTTTAGCATTAGAGAAACAGCTTTGGGAACAATTGTTTGATCTGTTACTGCCTCACTTAGAGTGTTTGCAAACGTTAGCTTCAGCCCTTTCACAGTTGGACGTACTACAAAATTTAGCCGAAAGAGCAGAAAGCTTGGATTATTGTCGACCAACCTTAACCGAGAATATTGGCTTACAGATTCAAGCCGGTCGTCATCCGGTGGTTGAGCAAGTGATGAACGATCCCTTTATTGCTAACCCAATCACGCTCCACCAGCAACGTAAAATGTTGATCATTACCGGTCCGAACATGGGAGGTAAGTCGACCTATATGCGCCAAACCGCCTTGATCGCCTTGATGGCGCACATGGGCAGTTATGTCCCAGCGCAATCGGCGACGATTGGTTTGTTAGATCGGATTTTCACTCGGATTGGCGCCTCTGATGATCTGGCTTCAGGTCGTTCCACGTTTATGGTCGAAATGACCGAAACCGCAAATATCCTACATAATGCAACCCAGCATAGTTTGGTATTGATGGATGAGATTGGTCGAGGCACCAGCACTTATGATGGGCTCTCTTTAGCGTGGGCCAGTGCCGAATGGTTAGCCACCAAAATTGGAGCCATGACCCTATTTGCTACTCACTATTTTGAGTTAACTGAACTGCCCAGCACTTTACCGCACTTGGCGAATGTTCATCTCGATGCGGTTGAGCATGGTGAAAACATCGCCTTCATGCACGCCGTACAAGAAGGGGCAGCCAGTAAATCCTACGGTTTAGCCGTCGCGAGCTTAGCGGGCGTACCTAAGGCTGTGATTACCAATGCCAAAAATAAACTCGCACAGCTTGAGCAACAGCGAGAGACGACCAAGAAACCATCAGCATCACTGGCTATAACTGATCAAATGAGCTTAATTCCTGAACCAAGTGAAGTTGAACAGCTACTCGCCGGTATTGATCCCGATGAGCTGACGCCACGTCAAGCATTAGAAGCCCTATATCGCTTAAAAAAATGCTTATAGATACAGCAGTATTAAAGCAAAAAGGCACCGTCGAGGTGCCTTTTCTACATCATTAAAGCCAATTAATTGTCGTTATCGACATTAAACAAAGCTTCCATATTCAGCCCTTGTTTAACGAGGATCTCGCGTAGGCGGCGTAAGCCTTCTACTTGGATCTGTCTGACTCGCTCACGGGTAAGATTAATTTCTCGCCCAACTTCTTCCAACGTTGAAGGTTCATAACCCAGTAATCCAAAACGGCGCGCTAAGACTTCTTTTTGCTTTGGATTGAGCTCATCAAGCCAATTAAGCAAAGATAAACGAATATCATCATCTTGAGTCGACACTTCCGGATCAGAGTGATTAGAGTCTGGCAGAATATCCAACAATGCTTTATCGCCATCGCCACCGATCGGAGTATCA
Source organism: Vibrio sp. A11 (assembly GCF_013048705.1). Lineage (NCBI taxonomy): Bacteria > Pseudomonadati > Pseudomonadota > Gammaproteobacteria > Vibrionales > Vibrionaceae > Vibrio > Vibrio sp. A11. The sequence goes on from NZ_VHSI01000009.1 coordinate 148,556, forward strand.
ACAGAACTGATCCGCTCATTCAAACGTAGCATTTTATTGACATCTTCAACTGGCTTGTCCAGCTCAGCGGCAATTTCCTCTGCCGTAGGTTCATGGTCCAAACGCTGTGAAAGTTCACGTGCTGTGCGCAAATAAATATTGAGCTCTTTGACGACATGAATCGGTAGACGAATGGTACGAGTTTGATTCATCAGCGCCCGTTCGATGGTTTGACGAATCCACCACGTGGCATAAGTCGAAAAACGAAAACCTCGTTCTGGATCAAATTTTTCAACGGCTCGGATCAAGCCTAGGTTGCCTTCTTCAATCAAATCGAGCAACGCTAGACCACGGTTACTGTAACGGCGAGAGATTTTCACCACCAAGCGTAGGTTACTTTCAATCATTCGCTTGCGCGCGGCCTCATCACCACGTAATGCACGTCGAGCGTAAAGGACTTCTTCTTCGGCGGTTAAAAGGGGTGAAAAACCAATTTCACTCAAATACATCTGTGTTGCATCTAAGCTTTTGCTCGATGCATCGTATTCTTCTTTGAGGTTAGTGGCGGATAGTTGCTCAACGTCAGACTCCGCTGCGTTGATAACTTCAGGGTCAAAATCAAAATCTTCGACTTTAGTGACTGAATTGCTGATACTCATAACGCCTCCCCTGGCGAGCTAGCAAGACATTACAACTTCAAATGTCGGCTACATAACTCATCACAAGCATGTTTATGGTAAGTAGCGTTGTGGATTCACTGGCTTACCTTGGTAACGAATTTCAAAATGTAAGCGAACACTGGTGGTTCCTGAGCTGCCCATGGTCGCGATTTTTTGACCAGCAGTTACATTCTGACCTTCTTGAACCAGCAGTTGATCATTGTGAGCATAGGCACTCAGATAGTCATCATTGTGCTTAATAATGATCAAATTGCCGTAGCCGCGTAGCGCATTACCTGAATACACCACCGTCCCAGCCGCGGTAGAAACAATCGATTGACCTCGCTGACCTGCAATATCAATACCTTTGTTTCCTTGATCTCCTGCGGAGAAACCTTTAATTACTCTCCCTTTGGTTGGCCATAGCCACTTAGCGATTTTATCGTTATTTTGTGTCGGTTTAGTGACAGGCTGACTAGTAACATTTACTTTGGGTGTAGTTTCAACATACCTGTTTGTTTTCGGTTGTTCAATAGGCGTTGTAGGTGATTTGTTGACCGTTGTAGGGGGTTTCTTACTGTTTTGAGAGATCGATACAGGATTAGAGTCTTTGCTCTTCACGGGCACCGAGGGAGCGATAACAACAGGTGCTGGTACAGCCACAGGTGTCGACGCCGAAGCAACGCTACCAACCGAACTGACATTCGCTTTAGGCCGAGGTCCAGCCCCCGTTCCCGCATAAGCAGGAGGTGTATACACTGGTCCCCATAAACGCAGCTTTTGTCCAGGGTGAATCACATAAGGCGCTTGCAGGCGATTAAAACGGATAATATCGTTAACATCTTTGTCAGTAATATAAGAGATAAAGTATAAGGTATCGCCTTTTTTTACCTCATAGTAACTGCCTCGATAACTGCCACGAGGTATTGAGTTATAGTCTTTGTTCAGCCCCGAAACTGGCGCAGGTATGTTAACCGCACAACCAAATAGTAAGCAGCACAAACCAATCAGCCATCCATTTCGACACTGCCACTTTTTCATTAAGCTAATTCACCTGCCACTAAAGGTACAAAACGTACCGTTTCTACGCTTTGAGTTATCCATTCATCACCTTGACGAATAATACACAGCAATTGCTGCTCTTCCTCTCCGACTGGAATCACTAAACGGCCACCATCGGTTAACTGCTCAAGTAAAGCTTGCGGAACAATCGGAGCGGCCGCGGTAACGATAATCGCATCAAAAGGCGCTTTAGCCGCCCAGCCTTGCCAGCCATCGCCATGTTTAGTTGAGACATTATAAATATCCAATTGTTTCAAACGGCGTTTCGCTTCCCATTGTAAAAATTTAATACGTTCAATCGAAAAAACGTGATCAACCAATTGAGCAAGTACCGCCGTTTGATACCCCGATCCGGTGCCAACTTCTAAAACTCGGCTATGTGGCTTTAAAGACAATATTTGAGTCATTTTGGCCACAATGTAAGGTTGTGAGATCGTTTGTCCAAGACCAATCGGTAACGCATGGTTATCATAAGCTTGATGCATCATCGCTTGTGACACAAACCGCTCTCTCGGCAAAGCGTGGATGGCAGATAATACCGCTTGATCATCAATTCCTTGCCGCACTAAATACTCAATCAGTTTATCCGCCTTAGGATTACTCATCTTTTATACCTTTAACCACGTCGCCATTGCACCGAGCGACTCATGAGCAGTTAAATCAACCAGTATCGGCGTCACTGACACACATTTTTGCTCAACCGCATAAAAGTCGGTGCCTTCTCCCGCGTCTTGCTCTCTTCCTGGAGGTCCGAGCCAGTAGATCTCATGCCCTCGTGGATCTTTTTGTTTGATCATATTTTCAGCATGATGACGAGCACCAAGTCGGGTGACTTGCGTTCCGGTTAATTGATCAAAAGGAACATCTGGAATATTTATATTAATCAATCGATTCGTTGGAATGGGTGAGGATAAGTGCTGCAAGACGATTTGACGAGCAATCTTACCTGCTGTCGCGAAATGGGTATTACCGACCAAAGAGAAGGCAATCGACTGTACGCCCAGAAAATGCCCTTCCATGGCCGCAGCAACCGTCCCAGAATAAAGCACATCATCCCCTAAGTTAGCTCCATGATTAATCCCGCTTAATACTAAATCGGGTAAATCATGTTTGAGTAATTCGTTAAGAGCAAAATGAACGCAGTCGGTTGGCGTACCTTGTACAGAATAGGTATTCGGCTCAATTTTTGTTACTCGTAATGGTTGCTCTAAAGTCAGAGAATTTGAGGCACCTGAGCGATTTCTATCCGGAGCAACAATGATAATCTCAGCCAAATCGGCTAATGCATAAGCCAGCGCCCGAATACCTTCGGCATAGACACCATCATCATTACTCAATAAAATTTTTAATTTTTTATTAGTCATAAACTCGTTCAACTGGAATTTCTTCAATTAATTCACGGACGATAGAGGTCGCAAAGCTGCCCGCATCCAAAGTAAAGCTAAGCAATATATTATTATTGTCGACTTGCCACTGAAGTTGCTGAGGATGTAAAGCAATCACTCGTCTGTCGTGACGCATCCGGTTGCCGCGAATCAGTTTCATTAGATCCGGCTCTGCATCGAGTGCTTGTTGCTCTAAGGCTTGCGCAGCACCTTGAGTGGGTAGAGCATTATCTCCCGCCAGTGCCGCGGTAATTTGGACTTTCTGATCAGCTAACTGTTGATTGAATTGCGTCAGTTGATCGTCGCTAACCAGTTCAGAGACTCCGTCTTTTAATGCTATATCACCCGCAATAAAAGACTCAAAACATCCAGACTGAATTCGAGCAGAGACGATATGGTTAAAAATCCACGAACGGGCAGCAGATAAATACAGACTACGTTGATTTTGATTACGAGAGCGCACATTGTCACGCCCCCAACGCCGCGCTTCATGGAGATTGTTGCCATCTTTACCAAAGCGCTGTTGACCAAAATAGTTAGGTACGCCCTGATCAGCAAGCACCTGCAAACGCTGCACAACATTATCGATATCGCTCACTTCACTGAGCGTCAATTCAAAGTGATTGCCCTGCAAATCACCGGGACGCAACTTTTTATGATGACGAGTCATCGCCAGCACTTGAATACTTGGGTATTGCTTTTCAAATGCAGTCAAATTCGGTAATTTTCCATCTGGAAGATAGACACTGAGCCATTGTTCTGTCACAGCATGCCGGTCTTTGAGCCCTGCCCAGCCGATATCTTTAGATTTTACACCACACGCCTTGGCCAGTTCATTCGCAACAAAACTGGTATTTTCTCCGGTTTTCCTAATGCACACCATGACGTGCTCACCTTCACCAGAAAAGGAATACCCTAAATCTTCGGTGACTTTAAAGTGCTCTGGTCGTGCTTTAATTTTTGCTTTCGCCGTCGGCTGACCACATAAGTAGGCCAGAGAAGAGAGAAGATCAGTCATTTTTTATTCCAATATCTGCCTACTCAACGCTCGTTAACGAAAACCTGAATTCATGGTAGGCAGTGAATGTATCCCATCGCTATCGTTCGATAACAATCTAGGAGTAAGATAAACAGACGGTATACGACTCGCATTCGATCATGCAGAGCGTTCACCAAGTCTTAAGCTTTTATTAATAATACCACGGCTTCGCAAGCGATCCCTTCTTTACGGCCAGTAAAGCCTAACCGTTCGGTGGTGGTTGCTTTGACATTAATGTTACTCGTTGCTGTTTGTAAGTCCTCAGCGATCACTTGACACATCGATTCAATATAAGGCGCCATTTTCGGCGCTTGAGCAATCAGCGTAATATCGGCATTGCCCAACTGATACCCCTGTTTGAGAACACGTTGATATACATCGCGCAGTAAAGCTCGACTATCAGCACCTTTCCATTGCTCATCCGTATCGGGAAAATGACGGCCAATATCACCGGCGGCAATCGCGCCTAAAAGCGCATCACACAAAGCATGCAACGCCACATCACCATCAGAGTGAGCAATCAGGCCCTGCTCATAAGGGATAGAAACACCGCCAATTATCACCGGGCCTTCACCGCCAAATTTATGCACATCAAAACCGTGGCCAATACGTATCATGCTGTTTCCTTTTTTCGACTTAAATAAAACTCAGCCAATGCCAGATCTTCTGGCTGAGTAATTTTAATATTATCCGCTCGCCCGCTCACTAAGCCTGGAGACAAACCTTGCCACTCAAAAGCAGAGGCTTCATCGGTAATGATCGCCTTTTGTTCTAAGGCTTGTTGTAGCGCCTGTAATAAAGGCTGACAACGAAACATCTGCGGCGTTAGCGCATGCCATAATGCTTGACGTTCAACGGTTTGCGAAATATTACCGTCCCCGTCACCACGCTTCATCGTATCGCGGACAGGGCTAGCAAGTATCGCCCCTACCGGATGAGATAATGCACGCTGAATTAACTGCGTAATATCACGCTCAGTGACGCAGGGTCTTGCCGCATCATGCGCCATCACCCATTCGCCTAATTGCTGTTCATCCACCAAACGTAGCGCGTTGAGTACCGACTCTGCACGCTCTTTTCCGCCATTGACCACCTTCACTCGGGGATGACTTGCTAATGATAAGGAAGAAAAGTAAGGGTCTTGCTGACTGATAGCAATAACAACCTGTCCTATCTGTGGGTGAGCCAATAACTGCTCAACCGTATGCTCTAATACCGTTTTTCCATTAAGCAGGAGATATTGCTTAGGACGATCAGCCTGCATTCGACTGCCAATCCCAGCGGCGGGAACAATGGCGGTAATTAATGGAACGTTCAAGGCGTTACCTCACCGATAATCCGATAAAAGGTTTCATTGTCTTTGACCATTCCTAACTCATGGCGGGCGCGCTCTTCAATCGCATCAAGCCCCTGCCGTAAATCATCGATTTCAGCAAACATCTCTTGGTTTCGTTGGTGCAAATTACTGTTCACTTGTTCTTGTACGTTAATTTCACTCGAGACCATTCGAAAGTCTACGATGCCATTTTTACTTAACCATAAATGGTATTGCAGCCAGCCAAATAGCAAAAATAAGGCTATCGCCAATACTCGCATCTTTTTCACCTTACTGATGGGAGCGGTACCTAATGAGAAGTACCGTCTACATTGACAGTTTACTTGCCCGCTTACTTATATCATAAGCGCCAAAATCAGGCGAGTAAGCTCACGGTTTAAGTCGTTGTCAATGAACAACTATCTCCAGCGGTTTAACCAATAATCTCCAAACGACTTGGTTCTGAAGCGAGACGACAAGTCAGTCAATCGCTACTCACATAAAGGCCCTATCTGAGTAGCGTTAACGATCCTCGCTCCTAGCCAACACCACCGCGCTTAATACGGATGGCTGCTGACTAAAAAGTATTAATTCATCGATAAAAACAGAAGTAATCCAAAACCTAAAATTAAACGATAAATCACAAAAGGAGTCATCCCCATTCGAGAAATGAGCTTTAAGAAAAAGAAAATACACAAATAGGCGCTAATAAACGAGGTGATCACGCCAGTAATTAAGAAATTAATCTGAATCGGTTCACCGCTCGTGATTAACTTAAGACCTAAGTATCCACCAGCTAAAGTAATAATTGGAATCGACATTAAAAATGAAAATCGCGCCGCAGCTTCACGAGTAAAGCCTAAATACAGCGCAGCCGTAATGGTTGCACCTGAGCGTGATGTACCGGGAATAATCGCTAACGCTTGTGCGACACCAACAAAAAGAGCCTGCTTCCATCCCGCTTGATACTCATCTTGGGCAAGACGAGCATGTCTATCCACATACCAAAGCAGTAAGCCAAAAATGATCGTCGTTGTGGCAATCACCCACGCACTACGCAGATACAGCTCAACAATATCTTTCATTAATAAACCAAAAATACACGCGGGAATGGTCGCGAGAATGATCAACCAAGCCAGTTTGGCTTCTTTGCTGCGATCACCTTTGAAAATGGACGCAAAAAATGCTCGTAATAAGCTCACCACTTCATGGCGAAAATAAATGATCACCGCAGCTAAGGTGCCAACATGCACTGCCACATCAAAAGCTAAACCTTGATCTTCCCAGCCTAAAATAGCCGAAGGCAAAATAAGATGAGCAGAGCTAGAGATGGGTAAGAATTCAGTTAAGCCTTGGATCAACGCCAATATAAACGCTTCAAAATAAGTCATGATTATTCTCTAATTAACGGATTTACGGATGGAAAACCATAAAGGAATGAGAGTTAAAGAGTCGAGATCTGGCGTTGCTTGCCACACCTCTTGAACCGTTTGCTCGCTGCCAGGAATCAGCAACTGGGGCGACAATTCGTACAAAGGTTGGATAACAAAAGGATAATGATAAATATCCCGTCTTGGCAAGACGGGCGCTTCGCTCGAGACTTGCTCACCATAAAGTAGTAAATCCAAATCTAACGTTCGATCTTGAAACTTCTTTGCGTTGATCTCTCTTCCCCAACGCCGTTCTATATCCCGTAATTTCTCTAGCAAAACGGGTAAAGAGAGCGTGGTAGTGATCTCCGCAACCAGATTATAAAAAGCATGGCTATCAAAGCCGACAGATGGGCACTCATAAACCGACGATAAGCGCAGTCGATCCGTTAACGTCGCTAATTCACGACATCCAGCTTCAATATGTCGATGACGTTGAACATTGGAACCAATACCAATATAACAAGTGATCATGCCTGTCCTCGTTCAATCACCACACCAACCCCTTTTGCTTGTGCTACCGCTCCCGGCTTGGTTAAACGGACCTTAACCCAAGGCACAGAAAAACGCTGCATAATCAGCTCAGCCACTTCTTCAGCAACTCGCTCTACCAATAAAAAACGCCCCTGTTCAATATGCTCAATCACCGCTTGACTGACTTGGGCATAATCCAATGCATCAGCCACATCATCGCTTTTGCCAGCAGGTTGATTATTATGAGCCATCTCCAAATCAAGCACTAATTTTTGCTTAATGGTCTGCTCCCAGTCATAAACACCAATGGTTGTGACCACAGTTAACTGCTCGATAAAAACTTTATCCATGGCAATATTGCCTCCTTTTTGCTGGTCGGATATCCAAATTGAGTAAAAAAACGGACTATTGGGGTTTATCACGATATCATATACCCAAACCACCTATTGATGCGAAACTCTCAAGATTTTTTGTTTCTTCATTGCCTTAATGACTATTTTTCAGGCTATTTAACAATTGCTTGCAATGATAACCGGCAACGCATGCCATCATTAAAAAACCGTCAGGTTGTCATTTTTTATCAGCAGGAAAAGTTAACGTGATGACCGCGTCCAAGACAACTTTTATCAGGTTTGGGTCACGTTAAAAATAAAGAAATCCTGAGACTATACCCAAACGACTTGGGGTTGCACGCCGTCGGCAAGTGAGTACATCGCCATGATATGTGATTGGGATAAACGAACGCAGTCAACACCGCTGTAGCTTCAATTAAGAAGGGGATATTCGTCGCATTAGAGAGAGTCCCCCGCTAAACATTGGCTTACCTTACAAACAATACGTAGCCAAACAACGACGGTAGAGGCCGCTATGACGCCACTAGCACTGATCATGATTATTTGCGCCTATTTACTGGGGTCAATTTCCAGTGCGGTATTGATCTGCCGATTACTGCGTTTGCCTGATCCTCGCGGCGTCGGCTCTCATAATCCCGGAGCCACCAATGTACTGCGCATTGCCGGTAAGAAAACCGCCTTGGCAGTGCTGATTTGTGACATGCTCAAAGGAACGATTCCTGTCTGGGGCGGTTATTACCTTAACATTGATCCTCTCATGCTCGGCTTAATCGGTATCGCGGCCTGCCTTGGTCACATGTATCCCCTATTTTTCCATTTCAAAGGCGGTAAGGGCGTGGCGACAGCACTAGGCGCCATTGCACCAATAGGCTTAGAATTAACCTCCATGGTCATTGTCACTTGGTTAGTGGTGGTCTTTATTTTCCGTTATTCCTCCCTTGCCGCACTGGTAACCGTTTTATTGACGCCTTTTTATACCTGGATGATCAAACCACACTATACATTGCCCGTCGCGATGCTCTGCTGCTTAATCGTGCTTCGTCATCAAGAGAACATTAAGCGTCTTTTTATCGGCACAGAGCCGAAAGTTGGCGAGAAAAAACCATAAAAAAACGGCCATGGCTATGACCGTTTCCAATGAGAACCGTTACCGCTTGATTGATTAAGCAATCGGCGTCAGTTGGTCAATCGGCCAACGAGGCCGCGCTTGAACACTGAGCTCTGTAACATCACCATTTTTTAAGCGTTGCATCCCCGCATAAGCAATCATCGCGCCATTATCGGTACAAAATTCGGTACGCGGATAAAACACCTCACCGCCAATTTTCTCGGCTAGCTTGGCTAAATCAGCACGTAGCTGCTTATTCGCACTCACCCCACCAGCAATCACAATACGTTTCATTCCAGTTTGCTCGAGCGCACGTCGACATTTGATGACTAATGTGTCACACACTGCATCTTGGAACGCATAAGCAATATCAGCTCGAGTTTGCTCATCGTCACCATTGGCAGCAATGGTATTGGCTGTAAAGGTTTTTAAACCTGAAAAACTCATGTCTAAGCCCGGGCGGTCGGTCATAGGGCGAGGAAACTTAAAGCGTCCAGGCGTGCCTTTTTCTGCCAAGCGAGCCAACATCGGTCCTCCTGGATAATCGAGCCCCATCAACTTAGCGGTTTTATCAAACGCTTCGCCTGCCGCATCATCAATCGATTCACCCAAAATCGTATAATCGCCAATTCCCTTAACTTCCACCATCATCGAGTGGCCACCAGAAACCAACACCGCAACAAAGGGAAACGGCGGTGGATTATCTTCCAGCATTGGCGCCAACAAATGCCCTTCCATATGATGAACCGCCACCGCAGGAATATTCCAAGCATACGCCAAACTACGACCAATCGTCGCTCCGACCAATAAAGCGCCCACCAAGCCGGGGCCGGCAGTATAAGCTATGCCGTCAATATCGGTGGGAGTCAGCTTAGCCTCCGCCATGGCGGCTTTAATCAGTGGAATGGTTTTTTTTACGTGATCACGCGAAGCCAGCTCCGGTACCACACCACCATAATCGGCGTGCAGTTTTACTTGGCTATACAATTGATGAGATAAAAGACCTTTCTCATCATCATAAATCGCGATTCCAGTTTCATCGCAAGAGGTTTCAATTCCAATAATGCGCATAGTATTCTCAGCATGCTGTCTGCTAGAAGCTGTTGACCGTGGTCGAACAGCCGCCAATAATCAAAATTCCGCTCATGTTACCTCGGCTTGGCATGACAAACAAACTTTGTACAGACAGTAAACAACAAAGTACTTTACAAAGCGGTCACGATAGGATTAAAATTCCGCACCATTTTTGATCAAGCTGGTTATCGCTCTAGTCGACAAGCTATCTTGTTACTTTGGCCACAAAATACCAGCGTTAACGAATTAACCCCTGAGGTGAAAGGCATATGCCAATAGTTAAAGTACGTGAAAACGAACCGTTCGACGTAGCACTACGTCGTTTCAAGCGCTCTTGCGAAAAAGCAGGTATCCTTTCTGAAGTGCGTCGTCGTGAGCACTACGAAAAGCCAACTACTGTTCGCAAACGTGCTAAAGCAGCAGCTCAAAAGCGTCACGCTAAGAAGCTAGCTCGCGAAAACGCTCGTCGCGTTCGCCTGTACTAATAACTGATTCCAAAAAAGGAATAAAGTTATGGCTCTGATTGACACTCTCAAAGAAGAGCAAAAATTAGCGATGAAAGCCAAGGACAAAGCGCGCCTTGGCACTATTCGTTTGGCCTTAGCCGGCATTAAGCAACGTGAAGTTGACGAACAGATTACTCTGAACGACGACGACATTTTGGCTGTGCTGGTGAAAATGGTTAAACAACGTCGCGACTCTGTTACGCAATATGAAGCTGCTAATCGTCAAGATTTAGCAGATGTGGAAAAAGCGGAAATCACCGTTCTTGAGGAATTTATGCCTCAACCATTGAGTGAAGAAGACGTTATCGCCCTGATTGACAGTGCGGTGGCTGAATCTCAAGCCAGTGGCATGCAAGACATGGGTAAAGTGATGGCGCTGATCAAACCACATATTCAAGGGCGTGCAGATATGGGTAGAGTAAGCAGTTTAGTTCGCGCTAAACTCGTTTAATCCCACACCCAAATGCATCAAGCCGTGCTATCCTCTGGTAGGCACGGCTTGTTCGTATCTACACTTTTGGTTTTTCTCTCTTTCTTTTAGGTTGTATGGCAGGACAAATTCCTCGTAGTTTCATTGATGATCTCCTTGCTCGACTCGATATTGTCGACATCATCGACGCACGTGTAAAACTTAAAAAAAAGGGCAAAAACTACGGCGCTTGCTGCCCATTTCATAATGAGAAAACCCCTTCGTTTAGCGTCAGTCAAGAAAAGCAGTTTTATCACTGCTTTGGTTGTGGTGTGCATGGCAACGCGATTGATTTCCTTATGGAATACGAGCGACTGGAATTCCCTGAAGCCATTGAAGAACTTGCTTCTTATCTAGGATTAGAGGTTCCACGTGAAGAGCGCTACAACAACAGTCAGTCAGCCTCAAATTCAACACCGCGCGTTAATAGCGATGAAAAACGCACACTGTATGATTTACTAAGTAACATCGCACAGTTTTATCGTCAGCAATTAAAAACCCCAGCCGGGCGAGGCGCAATCGAGTATCTCAAAGATCGAGGCTTATCCGGTGATATAGCACAACAGTTTGGCATTGGTTACGTACCTGACGAGTGGGACTTAGTACGCCGTAATTTTGGCCAGCATCCACAAACTCAAGAGATGCTGGTGACGGGTGGAATGCTGATAGAGAACGAGAGTGGCAAACGCTACGACCGTTTTCGTGGTCGAGTCATGTTTCCGATTAGAGATCGCCGGGGTCGCGTGATTGGCTTTGGTGGTCGAGTGATTGGCAATGGCACACCTAAATACCTTAACTCGCCAGAAACGCCGATATTCCATAAAGGCAAAGAGCTTTACGGCCTGTATGAAGTGATGCAAGCTCATCGCGATCCAGTACAGATACTGGTCGTTGAGGGCTATATGGATGTGGTCGCTTTAGCCCAATATGGTGTTGATTATGCGGTTGCCTCACTGGGTACCGCGACCACTGGCGACCACTTACAACTGCTGTTTCGTCAAACCAATACCGTTGTCTGTTGCTATGATGGTGACCGAGCCGGCAGAGAAGCGGCCTGGCGAGCTTTAGAAAATGCGCTAAGCTATCTTAAAAGTGGCAATATTCTTAAGTTTCTTTTCTTGCCCGATGGTGAGGATCCTGACAGCTACATCAGAAAGCACGGTAAAGAAAATTTTGAACAAGCCGTACAGAGTGCAAAACCGCTCTCGAGTTATCTTTTTGAAAACCTGATTGAGACCCACAAACTCAACTTAGGTACCGTAGAAGGAAAATCAACCCTACGCACCTTAGCGAATGAGTTGATTAATAAAATCCCAGATATTGGCTTTCAACAAGAGTTGGATGAAAAGCTCGATAAACTCACGGGCTTTATGAGCCATGGAAAACAACGTCGCACTCAACCAACAAGCGAGCGACCACAACCGCACAAAGAGCTAAAACGCACCCCAATGCGTGAAGTTATCGCTTTGCTTGTGCAAAATCCGAGCTATGCTGAAATGGTGCCGGAATTGTCGAGTGTCAAACACTTAGCCATTCCCGGTTTAAGTTTGCTGGTCAATGTGGTTGAAAATTGTCAGCAACACCCCCATATCACTACCGGTCAATTGCTTGAGCATTGGCGTAATAATGAACATGAAGCACTGCTGTCTCGTCTGGCAAGTTGGGAAATCCCCCTTGTCGAAGACAACCAAGAAGAACTATTTTTAGACTCATTGGACAAAATTCTTGCCCAGTGTGTAGAAAAACAAATTGAAAACTTGCAGGCGAAAGAAAGAAGCGTCGGTTTATCAACCGATGAAAAAAGGGAGCTCATAGCATTAATGCTAGAATTGAAAGCGTAACCCAGTTTAAATAGTCAGCAACGAATAAATTTGTTAATATACATGGTTTGCATTTCGCACACTATTCTTTCACCAGATACGAAGTTGGATACCGTCTATGGATCAAAATCCGCAGTCACAGCTAAAATTACTTGTCATCAAGGGCAAGGAACAAGGCTATCTGACCTACGCCGAAGTTAATGACCACCTACCTGCTGAGATCGTCGATTCTGAGCAAGTGGAAGATATTATTCAGATGATCAACGACATGGGTATTAAGGTAGTAGAAACTGCTCCTGATGCCGATGATCTCGCTTTAAGCGACGATAACACGATCACTGATGAAGATGCCGCTGAAGCCGCTGCCGCAGCGCTTTCAAGCGTAGAAAGCGAGATTGGTCGAACTACCGATCCTGTACGCATGTATATGCGTGAAATGGGAACCGTAGAGCTGCTAACTCGTGAAGGTGAAATTGATATCGCTAAACGCATTGAAGAAGGTATTAACCAAGTTCAAAGCGCCGTTGCTGAATATCCCGGTACGATTCCTTATATTCTTGAGCAGTTCGATAAAGTTCAAGCAGAAGAGTTACGCCTAACCGATCTGATTTCCGGTTTTGTTGACCCGAATGAAGATGAAACTACTGCGCCAACCGCGACGCACATCGGCTCTGAGCTGACTGGTGCTGATCTCGATGACGAAGACAGTAAAGACATCGATGAAGACGAAGATGAAGACGAAGATGGTGACAGCACCGACGATGCCGAAGAAGATACTGGTATCGATCCTGAACTGGCACTAGAAAAATTCACTGAGTTACGTAATAAATATCAAAACTTACAGTTAGCGATCAACGAACACGGTAATGACAGCTCAACAACTCAGCAAGCTTCTGAGTTAGTACTGGATATCTTCCGCGAGTTTCGTCTAACGCCTAAGCAGTTTGATCATTTAGTCACCACACTGCGTAACTCAATGGAACGTGTTCGTACTCAAGAACGCTTGATCATGAAGACCGTGGTCGAAGTCGCTAAAATGCCGAAAAAGTCATTCATCGCCCTATTTACTGGTAATGAATCGAGCGAAGCATGGCTAGATCAAGTCCTTGCGACCGATAAGCCTTACGTTGAAAAAATTCGCGCCAATGAAGAAATGATCCGTCGTTCTATTCAAAAGCTGCGTATTATCGAACAAGAAACCTCACTTGATGTGAACCGCATCAAAGACATTAGCCGTCGCATGTCAATTGGTGAAGCGAAAGCTCGCCGAGCGAAAAAAGAGATGGTAGAAGCCAACCTACGTTTGGTTATTTCTATTGCCAAGAAATACACCAACCGTGGTCTACAATTTTTGGATCTGATCCAAGAAGGTAACATTGGCCTAATGAAAGCGGTAGATAAATTTGAATATCGCCGTGGTTATAAGTTCTCAACCTATGCAACGTGGTGGATTCGCCAAGCCATCACCCGTTCTATTGCTGATCAAGCGCGCACCATTCGTATTCCAGTTCACATGATCGAAACGATCAATAAACTGAACCGAATTTCGCGCCAGATGCTGCAAGAGATGGGTCGTGAGCCTCTGCCTGAAGAATTAGCGGAACGCATGCAAATGCCGGAAGATAAAATTCGCAAAGTGCTCAAAATCGCCAAAGAGCCAATCTCAATGGAAACGCCAATAGGTGATGATGAAGATTCACATCTAGGTGATTTTATTGAAGATACTACGCTTGAACTGCCTCTAGACTCAGCCACGGCAACGAGCCTAAGAGCCGCAACAAGAGACGTTCTGGCTGGCTTAACACCACGTGAAGCTAAAGTGTTACGGATGCGTTTTGGTATTGATATGAATACAGACCACACTCTTGAAGAAGTGGGCAAACAGTTCGATGTTACTCGCGAACGTATTCGTCAAATCGAAGCCAAAGCACTGCGTAAACTTCGTCACCCAAGCCGCTCAGAAACTCTGCGCAGCTTCCTTGATGAATAACTAAAAACCAACGTGTTTAAAAGGTGAGCAAATGCTCGCCTTTTTTATTACCCCAAATGCTAAGTGAATAAAAACTAAGCGCTATTACCCTATTTTCCGGCTAGACAGACACCCAGCCTTCCCCTATAATCACACACCTATCGGCCCCTTAGCTCAGTGGTTAGAGCAGTCGACTCATAATCGATTGGTCCGCAGTTCAAGTCTGCGAGGGGCCACCAAATTTTAGAAGGTTAGTAAGCGTAGTGTTTACTAACCTTTTTTTGTACCTGACGATTTTGGGTCAGGTAAGCCCCGAGCATGCACTCTTCTCTTTCTCACTCAAGCTACTTTTTAGTACTCTGTATCATTACCGATGAGAGCGGTGATTATTCTTATTGATAACCGCAAGAGAGAAAGGCTTTGCGCCAGATTCAAGAGCTTGTGCCAATTCTGAGACCTTTCGGTAATAAGTTACTCTTCGCCCCGATAAAGTGGTGAGCTTTAGTGCTACTGGTTGATGTGCTTTCATTGTGTGTTCTCATTATCTGTTTGCTGAGTAAATTCTTGCAAAGCCTGTAGCGCCTTTTCAGCCAGAGTGCTTTGCACAAAAATATGATCATGATAATAACCAGCAATCACATTAGCACTGATCCCATAAGACGCTAACTTAGTCGCGAACGCAGCGGTTAAACCTACCGCCTCCAAACTAGAATGCACGGTAAGTGTGATTAAGCTAAAAACGCTATCAAACTTGAGTTGGGCGGCTTTGGCTTGTTGCTCTAATAACACTAAAGTTAAGCCCTCTTGCTCTCGACATGTTGCGATTGGATCTAGGTGCCAATACTCAGATAACGGCCCCTTCACGGTACAAAATACGTAATTGCCCTCGATGATCTGTGGTGACATCGACTTTAGTAATACCTCTAACTCGCTAATTGCTGACATTTTCTAACCTTATCTACTACCTACAAACGTGAAGAATATACGGTGAAATAAAATAAGTTTAATTCATAATATTAATCAAACATTAGAAAGGCTAATATCCTGCACTACATAAACTAAATAAATACAAGAAAGAGAGAAATAGATTGCTGTTACATGGTTGCTTTAACGTTTGGCTACGATAAAAAACTTACTTATCATCATCACACTCATTCACTCAATAATGGATTCCAACAGGATAAAAAACTGAGAAGTAAAGGTTAGTCAGCATTTAAAACGAAGAATGCTTCACAAAACAAACGACCACCAAATCAAGGCCAATTATTGAAATTAAAATTCAAAATAAAATCAATAATCGGACTTTAATTTCAATTAAAAAACAAAAAACCAGATAAAAACACCAATAATGACAAATCAAACAGTCACATATTCCAAATTTTTAAAAGCGCGTTATGATACACGAAAATGACCTAGAAATGAGCCATATCCAAGGGAACCTAGTCACTCCTTCAGGGCCTTTTGAAAAATAAAATCTATTTTTATTAAATGGTTATATACCAAAGCCTCTTAGAGTGAAGAGAAAACGGCAAGTGCATAAAACGCCATGAACATCGATACACGATGTGCTTGGGATGAACGAACGCGCAGCCAACACCGCTACAACTTTAAGTCGTTTGGGTATAGCCGCGTACTTTGATTGATATTATTGGGTAAGAATCATATGTTGGAAAGCATTGGCATCGTTAACCTTTGGGCCTATTTGGTCGGCGTTTTTTTAATTGTTATTGTTCCAGGGCCAAATTCTATCTTCGTGCTAACGGCTAGCGCAAAGTATGGTGTGCGTGGCGGATATAAAGCGGCAATGGGCGTCTTTACTGGTGATGCACTGCTGATTTTTTTAGCCTTTTTGGGCGTGGCTACCGTGGTCAAAAACTCACCGGCCTTGTTTCATGCCATTCAATATTTGGGGGCGGCTTACCTACTTTATCTCGGTATAAAAACCATTACTCAGAGCTTACGAGTTAAAGAGTCTCAGCCTGAGGTGAAATCAGTTCAAAGCAGTAAAGGGATCTATTTTAAAGCGTTAGGACTGAGTATCCTCAACCCTAAAATGATTATTTTTTATGTCTCATTTTTTATTCAATTTATTGATTTTAATGCGCAAAGTACCGGTTTATCGTTTTTAGTTTTGGGCGCAATTTTGCAGCTGTGTAGCATGCTGTATCTCTCGTTACTGATTTTTGCTGGTTTTGGGATCACGAATAAAGTCAAACAACATAAAAAACTAGCGACGCTATCCAATACTTTTATTGGCTCACTGTTTGTGATGTTTGCGCTAAGACTGGCTTTAACCGCTTAATCTTTCGCCATAAAAACTTCATCACAATGCCGCCTCGCTGACACAAACCCCACTTAGCATAACGTCAAGATCACAGTTTGTGAGGACGTTATGCTATCTACGAGCCCTTTTAAATTACCCCGTAAAACCCCTTTTGGACTGGCTGAACACTTTGCAGAATGGGCAACAGGATTAAGTCAACTCGATAAATTTTATCATCAGCGTCCCGCACAATGCTCCAGCGCGGAATTTTTACGTTTTACCTTAGAGATATTAGGAATTGATTATCGCGTCACTAAGGGCTGCGTATCACAAATACCAACAACGGGCACGACCATTGTCGTCGCTAATCATCCTCTCGGATGTGTTGAAGGCATTATCCTTGCTGAACTGCTGCTATCGGTTCGTAATGACGTCAAAATTCTCGCCAATCACTATTTAAAAACGGTGCCAGAGATCGATGAGCTGTTTATTGGTATCGATGTATTTGCCCGCGAGAATGCCAGTCATGCCAATCTATCAGCCTTACGTCAAGCTCATCAGCATCTTGCCAATGGGGGTGTTTTATTGATGTTTCCTGCTGGGGAAGTCTCACAGTGGGTAGACAATAAACCGCAGCGAGTCGAGGATAAAGAGTGGAGCCAATCAGTCAGCCGTTTAGTGAAAAAACATCAAGCGACCGTCTTACCAATCTATATTGATGGCCAAAACTCAAAACGATTTTATATGGCTGGGAAGATACATCCATTACTTCGCACACTCTTACTGGGTAGAGAGCTACTCAACAAACAGCAAAGTTGTATCGAAATAGCGATAGGAGAAACCATTGCTTGCTCAGAAATCGCCACCTTAGATGATCAACAACTGGTTAATTATTTACGCTTAAACACCTATTTATTACAAAATCAGCGCTGGATAACTCGCGATAAAACGCAGCAAGATAGAAGCCTGCCACCTGTCGTTGAAAGGCTGAGCGACGAGATGTTACAACAAGATATTGATACTCTACCTCAAGAATGTCATTTATTGGATCATCAACACTTTAGCGTATATTGTGCCAGTGCCGAGCAAATTCCGGCAATCTTGCATGAGATTGGTCGAGTCAGAGAGTTGAATTTTCGCCACGTCGGTGAAGGAACTGGACTTGCCTTAGATATTGATCACTTTGATCGCGATTACCTGCATCTTTTTATTTGGGATCGGACAGAACATGCGTTAGTTGGCGCTTATCGTCTCGGATTGGTCGATAAATTAGTCGAGCGACACGGTATGCATGGCTTATACACACGCACTTTGTTTCATTACGATCAGCGTTTTATCGATAATATGGGTAAATCTATTGAGATGGGGCGTTCGGTGGTCGATAGTGCTTATCAAAAAAGCGTCGCGCCATTACTGCTGCTCTGGAAAGGCATTGCGACCTATATTGATCGCCACCCTGAATACACACACCTTTTTGGCCCAGTCAGCATCAGCAGTGATTACAGTGAACTTGCACGTCAATTACTCGCCGATACCATGACACTGCACTATTACGATCAAGAACAGGCCAATTTAGTCAGTGCCAGTCACCCACTATCGAGTACCTATCAGCTATGGAATGCCAGCTTACTGTCAGCCCTAGCAGACCTGCAGCTTTTATCACGAGTGATCGCGCGTATTGATGATGGCAAAAGCATCCCTGTTTTATTGCGCCAATATTTAGGCTTAAATGGCCGTTTGGTTTGCTTTAACGTCGATCCTGATTTTAACGACTCATTAGATGGGTTAATTATGGTCGATTTACGTCAAGTCCCGGTACGAACGCTCGCCCGTTATATGGGGGTTGAAGCCGCTCATCGCTATTTAACGCGGCATCATTCAGAGTAAAAATCAGGCACGCCCATCAAAGCAGCGTGCCTGATTTTTTGATTACTTTGCTATACCCAAACAACTTGGCGTTGCAGGTAGACGGCAAGTGCGTCCTTAGATTCTCAGCTCACGAAGCCAATATTAAACCGATGACGTTGCCGTAGTGGGATCTTCGCTTTGTAAATCATCATCATGCTCTTCCATTCGCCAAGGCAAACTCCCCGGTGAAATATGTAAAAAGTGCAGATACTTCTCAAATTGATCCAAAATATCATTGATGATATCGCGCTCTTCATAACCATAAACATCGTAAGCTTGACCTCCCCGACGAAGAAACACTTCCGCTCGATAATAGTAATCATCATCGGTTTGTTTCTCTTGCTCGGAAGCAAACTCGGGCATCTCATAAGCACGCAGACGAATCTCATAAATAAACTCCACTTCGCCCGCTTTCTCAACATCAATAATGCAGCGAGTATTGAGATCATCAAAGGTCACTTTTGCTTGCCAACCTTTATGTTCAAGCTCCTGCTTAACGGTGTTCATAGCAGCCAGTCCGGTCTGCTCGATGAATTTCTCCACACTAGTTTTAGCCGGGAAATCAATAAGGTGCGATAGTCGCTTTTTCCAATTGGTTTTGCCTTGTAGATGCACAGGTAACTTCATATCGTGCTGTAAACTGGTCTCATGATGCCCTTCAATCACTAACGCTCGCCACATGCCAATACCACCAATTAACATGATAATGGCAAACGGTAAGGCACTAACGATCGAGGCGGTTTGTAAGGCGCTGAGTCCCCCCGCAAGCAGTAACACCGAAGCAACCAGTCCTTGAGTCACCACCCAGAATGTACGCTGCCAGACTGGAGTATGCATTGCACCGCCCGATGCTAATGAATCAATCACTAATGAGCCTGAATCTGATGAAGTGACAAAGAAGGTGATGATCAGCAATACCGTAATAAAGGAAACCACGGAAGAGAGAGGCAGAAGCTCAAACAACTGAAAGAGCGCGACAGCATGATCGGCCTGCACATCGGTAATGAGTGAGGTATAACCTTCAACCATAATCAGATGCAGGGCGGTGTCACCAAAAATAGAGAACCAAAGGAAGGTAAAGATCGACGGTACCAACATAACCCCGACCACAAATTGTCGAATCGTTCGGCCGCGACTTATTTTGGCAATAAATAGCCCAACAAAGGGTGCCCAAGCTATCGTCCAGCCAAAAATAAACAGCGTCCAGTTACCAATCCAGTCGCTTGATTCATAAGCTTGCAGACTAAATGTTCGTTCAACAATATTACTTAAATAACTTCCCGTATTTTCTAAAAAGGTTTCTAAGATAAATATTGTGGGTCCAACGATAAATACGAAGAGCATCAAACTGATCGCTAACAGCATATTAATAATCGATAAACGCTTAACACCTTTATCCATACCTGCGAGCACTGAAAATAGAGCTAAGCAAGTAATCACCGCAATCGCACTAATTTGGAAAGGCACACCCACTTCGACGCTTGGCCATAAATAGTTAACCCCTGCGTTAATTTGAGCAACCGATAAACCTAATGTCGTAGCAATACCAAATAAGGTGCCGAGAATCGCGAATATATCGACAATATGACCAATGGGGCCATGAATTCGCTCACCAATCAAAGGATATAATGTTGAGCGCATTGATAACGGCAAACCATGCCGAAAAGCAAAATAAGCTAAACACAAACCAACCAAACCATAAATGGCCCAGATATGAAATCCCCAGTGGAAATAGGCAATTTGCATAGCTTGTTTAGCCGCTTCAATAGTTTCTCCGCTGCCTGTTGGTGGCGAGGCATAATGCAATACCGGTTCTGCGACACCAAAGAAAAGTAAAGCAATACCGTATCCTGCGGAAAAGAGCATCGCAAACCAAGCTGGAAAGCTATATTCAGGCTCAGCATGATCGGGGCCAAGTTTTATATTTCCCCAGCGCGTAAAAGCTAATGAGACAATAAAAATCAAAAATAAGGCGACCGCTAACATATAGAACCAACCAAAGGTTTCGGTTATATAAGCTAACGTCGTCGAAAAAACCTCACCAGCTAGACTAGGATTTGATATGGTTCCTACTACCATTAGTGCTATGACAATTACCGCCGGAATAAAAACCGGAATAAGCACAGTCGAGTTAGATTTCTCTAACTTATCAATCATAAAGCCTCCTGCTTTATTAGTTCTTATTGAAAAAAAAACCTCCTCATCATATAACATTTTGACTCTCACTGCGAATGACACTATCAACTCAATAAAAATCATCGTCATAAAAACAAGCATCAACAACAATGAAATTCATTTTAAAACAGTAAGTTAAACAAAATTAATGTGTCATTTTAAAATAATTAAACGCAGTCAATAAATAGCCATATTTACAGGCCATATTGTGCAATTACTCGGAATTATCACTCGATAATTCTGCTAAAAAATATTCCGCTAATACTGCTAAAGAATAATAAAAATCATCTTCATCACAGGCGGATTTTAAACGTTGTAAATAGAGCGTCGCCCACGGAAAAAGATGATCCGTTAATAGCTCGATAACCGCAGATTCTTGACCTTGTTCGAGAAAATGAGCAAGGGCTAATAACATTAATCCAAATTGATCTTCTGGTTCCTGACGGGCGAGTTGCACCGCTAAACCATGACGCTGGAGAAATTGACGATAAGCCAAGGTACTTTCACCCATCACGATATGCTCATGATCTAAGTATACCGATCCCCAAGGCGGAGCGGGCATATCCCCTAGCCCTTCGAATAGTACGCTAAAGCGCTCAGGTTGTGGCTCTGGTAGATGATGGCACACGGTTTCGATAACCTTAGGATCGCTCCAAGAGAAATAATGAGCTAATTGAGGCAGATCGTGTAACGCATACTGCGCAGGCTCGCTCTGCGGTGAATAGTAAAATAAACTACCAAGGATTCGAGGAACAATGGCTAACATTGGCTTTCCTTTCTGTTTTAAAAAGTACTCAGCCCGTGAGCCAACTCCCAGCGAATTCGCTTAAAGTCGCTGCTCTCACAGGCTGAACGGTACACACTGTTTAGGAGAAGAATACGCTCAAAGTATCCTCCCAACCGCCACTACATGGTTATCCACCATAAGTTATAAAAGGTAATACGTGAAGCCAGCTCGCCAAGGATCATCAGTGCCGCACCGCTAAAAAGCAAAGGTTTAACGGCTTGTTTTTTCAGTAAGACCCACAAAGCAAGTACCAGCGCGATGGTCATCGCGAACAAATACGTGTACCAAAACATCGTTTGTGCATTCACTAAATGCGGTACTTGCTCGGTTAAAAACGCCATATAACCGGTACGAGTTGCAAACGAAATCGCCGCTCCCACGATGACCGCTAACGCACCGAGTCGTTTAGCACCGAGTGCTAAAGCACACATCCCACCAGAGATAGCAACAGTTAGCCACAAATGCAGCGACGTATAATGGCTATTCCAAGCCGGGACGGTGGCCAATTGATAAACCTGCGTAATCGACCAAGCAAAAGCTAGGCCTAATAGTACGGCAATCCCATTCAACCATTGGTGCAATGTATCGGTAACAGTAACGTTAAACTTGCTTTTCAGTATATCGCGCAGGCGAGGAGCACTGAGTGCCACCGTTAAAAAAGCACAACCAAAATAGAGGCCACTTAAAACAATTTCATTACTCATCGGTGAACGGAATAAACCAAACAGCAAATTAAACGCACGCTGAGGTTGTCCCATATGTAAGCCACCAATCGCCATGCCTACAGCAAATAAAATTACGGCAACCAGGTTGATTTTATGACGCTGAGCATTGGTAATTTGTCCAACAAGACCAGCAATAAAAGCCAATAACATCATACCAACCGCGGTTTGGCCTAAAACCGTGAAAAAGACTAAAGGTAATTCATGCATCGTTTATACCTCTGAAGGGTTTTGAACAGCACCGGTTTTATCACCAGTCATACGGGCATCCGCGTGTGCTTTAATCACTAAACTGGGTTTGGTCAGTTGCGGATCCGGTAAGGGTGCGACCGCATTGGTATCGCCATATTTGGCGCGTAATGTGGCTATCTCATCAAAATCAAGCGCGCGCTGTGGACAAGACTCGACACACACGGGTTTTAAACCTTGAGCCACTCGCTCATAGCAACCATCGCACTTCGACATCACTTTCTTTTGTTCATCAAACTGCGGCGCACCATAAGGACAACGCATTTCACAATAGCGACAACCAATGCATTTATCTTGATCAACCACCACTAAACCATCTTGTTTCCGTTTATGCATCGCTCCTGTCGGGCAACCTTTCACACACGTTGGTTCAGCACAGTGATTACAGGAGATGGATAAGTAGTAGTTGAAGGTATTTTGCTGCCAAGCATTGCCTACTTTCTGCCACTCACCACCACCATACTCGTATACTCGGCGATATTTTGGGCCTACCTCTTGCGCCTTCTCATCTTTACAACTGATTTGGCACGTTTTGCAGCCAGTACATTTGGATGAGTCGACAAAAAAGCCATATTGTTTCATTTAAAAATCTCCTCAGACGCGCTTAACGTCGACCAAATTGGTGTGTTGTGGGTTACCTTTAGCTAACGCCGTTGGCCGTAGCGAGGTTAGTCGGTTGATACAGCCACCAACATCAACACCTTGTTTATTGGTCTGCGCCCATGCGCCCTCTGGCATCGCCGTTACACCGGGCATAATGCGTGGTGATACCTTCGCTTTAATTCGCACTCTTCCTCTGTCATTGAAGACTTCGACAAAGTCATCATTGTGGATACCTCTCGCTTGAGCATCGATGGGGTTGATCCACAAAACATCCGGCGCAACTTCTTTCAATTGAGCAACGGACGAATACGTTGAGTGGCAATGACCTTTGGTATGAAACCCTGTCAATTGCAACGGATATTTATTCAGCATCGGTTTATCTTCGATACCTTCAACGGCTGGCCAGTATTCTGGAATCGCCGAAATTTTATCTCCGGGCAGTAATTGCCATTGAGTCGCCAATTCAGCCAATTGCTCTGAATAAATCTCAATTTTTCCTGATGGCGTTTTCAGCGGATGTTGCTGTGGATCATCACGGAAATCTTTTAACGCAATATGTTTACTGCTATCAGCGATCCGGCGATCAATCACGCCCATACCATCGGTTTGCTCAAATGGAGGCAAATGCGGTTCTTGTTTACGCACTTGGTTATAAGCGTGTTCAATCCACTCTTGGTAGGTGCGACCTTCGGTAAACGCCTCTTTCAAACCCATCTTATCGGCGATTTCCGCCAAGACATCGTAAGTCGGCCGATTTTCCCACATCGGTTCAATCGCTTTTTGTAAGCGAACCAAATAATGATAAGAGCCTGATTGATAAGAGTTATTAATTAACTCATCGGATTCTAAGGTTGAAACATCGGGCAGTAATAAGTCGGCATATTTAGCGCTGGCTGTCATGTGGTTATCCCATACCAGAATAAATTCACACAAAGACTCATCACGCAGCACTTTATCGACTTGGTTAAGATCCGAATGCTGATTAGCGGTGATATTGGACGCGTAATTCCATAAAAACTTCACATTGGTCGTTAAACGATCACGACCTTTGATGTAATCTTTTTCTGGTGTCATCTCGGTGCCGCGCGTGATCGCATCGACCCAGCTAAAACATGGAATCGACACTTTGACTGGGTTTGGTATCGCCAGACCCGCTAGTGGATAATTGACACTGCCTCCCCAAGTACCAATATTGGTTCCAGGACGACCAAACTGCCCGGTCATAATCGGCAGCATCATGATCGCGCGCGCAGCATGCTCACCGTTTTGTGTGCGTTGCACTCCCCAACCTTGAGAGATCCACGCTGCTTTAGCGCTAGCAATTTCACGAGCCAACTGACGAATACGTTGCGCGGGAATTTCGGTCAATGCTTCCGCCCATTCTGGCGTTTTTTCAATCTTGTCTTCCCCAAGACCGAGAATATAAGCTTTATATGATGAGTTCGCTGGCGCACTGGCAGGCAAAGTTTCTTCACTCCAACCGACCGTATATTGGTTAAGCATGGCCTCATCAAGCAGATTTTCTTTGATTAAGGTATGGCCAATTGCCGCGACTAACGCCGCATCGGTTCCCGGGCGAATCGGTAACCATTCGGCATTAAATGCCGTCACGCTGTCGGTGCGGCGAGGATCAATCAAAATAACCTTAGCGCCGCTTTGTTCGAGAGCATGATAAATTTCCGCAATTTGTCCGCCACCAGACATGCGTGTTTCTGCCAAGTTTTGGCCAAACATCACCACTAAGTCGGAATTTTTGATCTCAGCAAAAAGCGTTTGTTGCTCAGTGCCGTAAATATTCCCTGCTTGTCCAAAAACAAACGGCTGAATACGGTTAAGTTGAGCTTCTGAATAGGTATTGTGCATGTCTAAGAAGCCACCAGCTAAATTAAGCAGGCGCTTACACGTATTACGGCCTTGTAAATTCGCCCCTGTCGTTCCACTACCATATTGATAGTAAATGGCTTCATTACCATAAGTGTTGATCACTCGTTGCAATTGCTCAGCCACAATGGTGGTGGCTTCATCCCAACTGATGCGCTTGAATTTACCTTCACCACGTTCACCGACCCGCTTCATTGGGTACTTTAAACGGTCAGGGTTATAGGTACGAAAACGAGCTGAGCGCCCCCGTAAACAAGGGCGAATTTGATGCTGACCAAAAATAGCTTCATTGACCCCATCTTCTGGAGAGATCTTAACGGCTACACCATCGCGCACATGAACTTTAAATGGGCAACGACTGCCACAGTTCACTAAACAAGCGCTATAACGGATCTGTTCTGGGCTCAGCGAGGATGATGGTGTTGGTGCAGCCAGCGCATTAAATGGCAAGCTGATCGAACTGGCAGCAATCGCTGCGCCAGAAGCAACCGCAGAGCTTTGTATAAACTCACGGCGCGTAAATAGTTTTTTGATTATTGATGTGGACATAGACCCTCCAATGTATCGGCCTATTATCCAAACCTTGCATGATCTTCCCTATGATCACTATCAATGAAAATGTAATTAGTGGTTACACTTTTAAACATTTACTATCAAATAGTAACAATAATAGTTATCATTAGTTTTCTGTTGATTTGCGAAATTGCCACTCAATCGCATTAGCAGGACAAATCGGACGGCATTGACCACACCCATTACATAAGCCTTCATTCACTACGGGTTGTTGATTCGGCTCGCACTGAATCGCTTGAGTTGGGCACTGCTCAATACACAATTCACAATAACCCAATAAACGATTATGACACTGATAAGCAAAGGTCGGTAAAAGCTCAGTTTTCGTGGCAGGCAGCAGCGCCCCGGTTGGACACACTTGCGCGCACTGAGTGCACAATTGGCAATGATTGTAATCTAGACATAACTCAGGCCACTGGCCTGTTAACTGGATAACGGAGCTTGGGCACGCTTCAACACACAGACCACAGCCATCACATAACTGCCTGAACGTTGCCTCTGCTAATGCCCCCGGTGGACGAGGTATGGTGCGTTTCGGCTGATCATCCACCTCATGATAAGCGGCCTTACCTCTGGCAACTAAACCACGAAAAAGATCACGGCGACTAAAATTACGGGGACTCTGACTCATCATCACCAAGCTACGATAAACAACACACTTCAATCATAGCGCGAAAAGACGTAAAGCTAAAAGTCTTGTTCATGTTCAAAAAGCAGATGACCTAACTTGCGCTTACTGACTTGCGACAATTTTGAATATTTGCTCTATTTATGTTAAAAAACAAGCCAAAACATACACCAAAACTATATTATCTAGCCTCATTCAACTAAAAGGAGTATTACGTTGAATCTTTCTTCGCAGCACCACACCACTCGTAGCGCATTAACGAGCCTGACAGCACCATTTCTCTACAGCACATTAGGCGTTATTGGCGCACTCTCATTATCAGGCTGCTCAAGCACATCATCGACACTGTCAGCACCGCTTTCTATTCCAGACAACGCGATTATTGCTCATCGTGGCGACTCTTATAACGCACCAGAAGCGACTTTACCGGCTTATCAATTAGCCTGTGAATTTGGGGCAGACTATCTTGAAGTCGATCTACAACGCAGTAAAGACGGCGTTTTAATTGCTGTACATGATAATAATTTGCGCAATAAAACCAATATTGCGGAGATTTACCCAGAGCGAGCCGATAGTCCAGTAAGCAGTTTTACTTGGGCTGAATTAGAAAAATTAGATGCCGGATCTTGGTTCAATAACGCCTATCCAGAACGCGCAAGAGAAAGTTATCGTGGCTTGCAATTAATGACCTTAGATCAAGTCAGAGAGGTTGCTGAGAATTGCTCACACCAACCTGGCCTTTATATCGAAACCAAATTACCTGAACTGTTTCCAGGTATCGAAGCGGATCTGAGAGCGAACTTGCAACAGCACGGCTGGCTAGATAAGGAAATGAAAGGTAAGGTTATTTTGCAAACCTTTGAAAAAGAGAGCTTAGTTCAACTGCAAGCGGAAATGCCGAACATCCCTAAAGTCCTTCTGCTATGGACTGGCGACGGTTATATCGATATGAAGCCTACAGAGCCGAAACAAGATGATGAAAGCTGGGCGGCTTACTACGCACGAGTGCAAGTCGCATCAAAATCGGCTTATGAAGAATGGATAGATTTTGCTAAAGACAATGGCGCAATTGGCGTTGGCCCATCAGGGACTCAAGCCAACTTTGCTGACTCGTGGTCGAGTAATTTTAGCTATATGGATCTCGCTAAACCTTGGATGATAGAGATGAATCAGCAAAAAGGGCTAGTTACCCATATTTACACCTTAGATGATGCTGAAGATCTTATCCGCTATCGCGATCGGGGAGTGACCGGCTTTTTCACTAACCGTCCTAATCTCGCCGTCGAAGCGTTAACTGGACGTCCAGCAAAAGACGTTACCGCAACGCTAGTGAAACTTGGTTATTAATCTCAATCAACGTTGATGGTTTCTATAAAAAATCCCGTATCAATACGGGATTTTTTGTTCTGCTGACAATAACTTGCTTCACTCAAGCTACCGATTTAGCGCAGCTAATTGGTCGCAGAGAGGAATGAACGAGGGAATGTCTGAGCGATATCGGTAAAGATACCATCCACGCCCCAGTTAAATAATTGGTTGGCTCTTAGTAGGCTATTGACGGTATAAACGTTCACTTTGTAGCCTTTGGCTTTAAAAGCGGCAACCTGCTCACGAGACAATCCTTCATTTTCTGGGTGAATATATTCAGCTTGGCATGCCTGTAAAATTGATTCCCAATCTTCCGACAGTGTCTCTTTAGTAAATAAACAAGCGGTCGGATAGTGCGGCGCACGCCGTTTAAATTCATAAAGAGCAATATGATTAAAACTCGAAATGATCACTTTTCTGTCACTATCAAGCAGTTTTAGTCCCTCAATCACGCCCTCAATTAATTTGAGCGTTTTCTCCCACCCTGCCGTACAGGATTTTATCTCAATATTAGCGTCGAGTTTTAGCTGATTGAGCATTTCAATAAATTGGCGAAAGGTCGGGATCGGCTCACCAGCAAACGCATCAGAGAACCATCCACCAGCATCAATATTCGCTAGATCTTGTTGACTCAATCCATACAGGCTACCACTGCGATTGGTACAACGATCTAATGTGTCATCGTGAGAAATCACTATCGTATCATCACCAAGGATATCAACATCACATTCCAGCCACTGCACCTTATGTGTATGGCAAAGACGAAAAGCAGCTAAGGTATTTTCAGGGGCTAACGATGACATGCCACGATGGGCAAAAAGTGTGTTCATTTTCAATCAACTCTCTGTGAATTGTTGCATTTCGAGCGCAGATAATCGCTCGTTCGAGCTTGAAATGCACTATACCGGAGTCAAATTGTTAACAATAGAGTAGACGGTTCAGAAATGTGATTAGCCGTTGAAAATCAGCCAATACACTACGCAACCTCAACTGTAGGATAGAAATAAAGTATCATACTGATTGTCTTGAGCATCACAATTGATCATCCAAAGCTGATCATCCACTGCCTTGGCACGTTTCTGGACAGAAGTGAGTTACCGACTTAACTAAATTAGTAGAGTACGGATAACTTCAAGTATAGAAAATTCAGTGTCAGAAGTTGCTGGATCAACTCAAGTAAAAATCCGCCTTCTTAGAAGGCGGCTTTGGTTTACAGCCCCCTGAAAGGGGGCATACTCGCGCTGTTAGTTCATCTTCAACTCTAACTGCGCCTCATATTCTTGATCTTTCTTGTCTTGGTGTCTGACGCACCGTCTGATGATTTCTTCATTTACGCCAACCGTATCAACAAAGTAACCTCTTGCCCAAAAATTGGACATGTGATGAACTTCTGTAATCGCCCATGTTTTTTGTTTCCTCTTATTTATGGTGAATAAGAGGTTTACTTCTAACATGGGCACTTCTTCGGGCAATAGCCCCAAGGTTCAATCACCACCGCCCAAGGCGGTGGTTTAGGGATGACAATAAAAGGCGACAAAAGCCGCCAATTATCAACATATGCATAGAGAGTTAAACGTCAACTAACTCTGCTATCTTCTCTGCAATCACTGACATCGAGTCTTCCGAAGTGTCTAAACCAGATCTAGATGCAAGCAGAGGACTCACATTGCGTAGAGCTTCATAAGTTGTATTGTGTACGATAGGTACGATCTGATTGCCTGCTAGTAATGCAGACAGCTCTTTATCAGCAACGCTCTCTTTTGGCAGACGCTCTAACATTGCGGGAGTAACCAAAACAAGCCCAACTTTAGAGTTTGCTAAACCTTTATCTATTGCGCGCATCATAGGCACGCCCAAACCAAGATCTTTTTCACTAAACCAAACTTTAACACCCGCAGTTTCGAGCAAATCATGTAACTCTTTCGCTGACTCTTTACGATCAGCCCATGCATGACATAAAAAAACATCACGTAAGTCTGGCTGAATGGCTACACGAGACTCAACCGCTTCACGTATAGGTGTTAAATTTACGATTTGAGCGGAAGTATATGACACTGAAGAGCTAGATTTAGACCAACGAGGTTTAGATTTGCTGGAATAACTACCGCTGCTACTTAACGAACTATGAGATGAGTATGGAGAGCTATAACTACTATAATAGCTACTGTACCCACGACTTTTGTAACGACATGCAGGACAGTTTGCAGCGGCTTCTGCTGAGCTATGTCCTCTAACTGGTGCTGTGCATCTTGACATAAAGTTATTCCTCATCTCTTTCTATTGGACTGTGATAGAACTGAGCCAGCAAGTGATTTGGTGTCATCACTATACTTACTGCTTCTCAAGACTTTTGAAGCCTTTTCTTCAAGACCTCCACCAGTCTGTTTCTGTGAAGAAGACTGAGCTAACACTGAACCTGCCAGTGATTTAGCCGTCTTAGATGCAGATGGATTCTGCAACGTTGCTGCCGCTAGAGAGGCAACCTGTTTCGTAGTTTGTTTAGTGTTCATAGCTGTTTCCTTGTATCACACTGTACGAATTCGCAGGTTGCAGAGGTGACTAACTGTGTATACTCTTTTAAGACACTACCCAAAAAAGTTGTATACTTATTAGTTTCCTCCGAAACCAAATTAATACTCTTTCCCCTAATCTAAGCCTTAGCTTGGTTTAGGGGTTTTGCTTATAAATGTACCACCAATAATTTCTCCTCTGTGAATAAAGTTACCCACAACAAGAATACTACATGTTGTGTTTAGCGTTGAGCCATGTTCAAGATAGTGCTATCGAAAATTCATTGCAAGTTTCAGTTCTTGGATGACTTGTGGATAACTAACAAAATTAAAAAAAACAGTAAGTATCTACTAACCGATGAGCTTAGAGCTACTAAGATTGCAATAAATTGCCGTTTTTAGATCGGTCTATTCGTAACCATAAACAAAAAAAAATTACTTGATCTTTAGGTAAAATGGCCAAGTCAATTTTGTTGAGTTAAATGTGAGACTCTCATCACAAAAACAATGAAAGCAATGAAAAAAGGCTGACTTTGATTTGCTATTCACAAAGAGCACTACTCTCTCGAAATAAGTACATATGGCGAAGTAAAAGACGAGCGTAGCTAGTAGTTAATGCCTAGAACTATTTTGTTCTCAGAGTTGTAACTACTGATGATACCCACCACAGTGGTACTTCAAGCCCGAACGAATCGCCCCCACTTGTTCATAGTAACCTTTAATACCACCTAGATTGGTAACTTCGTATTACTTCTGGTAGGGAAAAGTCGTAATAATAGACAGTGCATGAGTATTTACAGTGAATTACTTTGGGGCAAAAGTGTTTTTGAATTTTTAACAAATTAGCAACCCCGTATTAGGTTGATTATAGCAATCGCGTAGTAGCTCAAGGAAAAATCAAGCATGTATGAAAAACAGGCTCACAGGAGCCTTATCAACGTTAACTCCTGAGATACCCATACATTTCATTTACTAATGTCGTAAATGGAAATACCTGTTGTCATAAAGGTAACGCGCCAAGTTCAGATATGTCTCATATTATCCTCGTAACCCCAACCACTTATGAGACCACCATGAAACCTGCGGCTAATGTATCCCGATATCTGCTATGCAGCTTTGCCTTTGTGCTGCTCTATCCCACTGCCATCGATCTCTATTTGGTTGCCTTGCCACAAATTGCCAACGATCTTTCTGCAAGTGAATCCCAACTTCATATCGCCTTTTCTGTTTATCTTGCGGGTATGGCTTCTACTATGGTGTTTGTAGGACGAGTTGCTGACCGTTTTGGCCGTAAACCTGTCGCCATGTGTGGGGCAGTGATCTTCTCGCTTGCTTCGACGCTGGCTGGTTCAGCTGAAACCAGTGATAGCTTCCTAGTTATGCGATTCTTCCAAGGCGTTGGAGCGGCATGTTGCTATGTTGTGGCCTTCGCTATTTTGCGTGATACCTTAGATGATCAAAAGCGCGCTAAAGTGCTTTCTATGCTTAATGGCATAACTTGTTCTATTCCCGTGCTAGCACCTGTTATCGGTAATCTGATCATGATTAAGTTTCCGTGGCCCGTGTTATTCACCGCCATGACGATGATGGGTGTTGCGATAGGTTTAATTGCTTGCTTTGTCTTGAAAGAAACCTTGCCGAAAGCCAAATGCACCGTTTTAGTTGTTAGTGAAGGCTCGAACGAATCTCTGTGTAACCGCTTTTTTATCTCGCGCGTTATTTATACTTCTTTAGGCGTCACCGCGATTCTCTCTTATGTAAATACATCACCAATGATCATAATGGATTTACTTGGCTTTACTCGAAGTGAATACTCAACGGCAATGGCACTACTCGCGATAGTAGGTATGACAACATCGTTTTCAGTGCCATTTGCTCTGTCTTACTTCAAACAAACCACATTAATGTTCGCGGCACAAATCTCCAGTTTGCTGTCGGCTATCGTTATTCTTGCGGCTCACTTGAATAGCGATAGTTCGACACTCTATATGGTAGGATTTATTTTGGTCAGCATGAGTTTTTCAATGGGATTTGGCGTGGCGATGAGTCAGGCGTTAAATCAGTTCTCTCGCAAAGCTGGACTGGCAAGCTCTATGCTTGGCATAGGACAGGTTTCTTGGTCTGCATTTTACATTTGGTTCATGGCAACGTTAGGTGTGTCGGCCGTGATGATGTTAATGATAGCGTTGGTTGCTAGTGGAGTTATTGGACTCTCTATAATATTATTATTTCCAAATCATAACGTTAGTGAGCTTCATGAAGAAATCTCTTGCCCGACTTGATCTCAATTTATTGCTCACTCTGCAGTTGCTCTTGCAAGAGCAAAGTGTCACGAAAACGGCGAAAAAACTGAATGTAACCCCCTCATCGGTGAGTAAGTCACTGGCTAAATTACGTGATTGGTTTGACGACCCTTTATTTGTGAACACACCGCTGGGACTTAAACCAACAACGCTTGCAACGAGCATGCAAGAAAGCTTGTCAGACTGGATGCAAATCGGTAATCAGATTGCATCGCGACGCGGTGATGATGCGCCGAGTGGTGTGAAGTTTCACCTTGGCGTCGAGTCGCCATTGTCACTCATTATGGTGGATGAACTGACTAAACGAATTCATGACACGTATCCCGATTCTAAAGTGAAGTATCACAATTGGGATTACGATTCATTAGACGCGATTACGCGCGGTGAAGTGGATATCGGTTTTACGGGGCGTGAGAGCCATCCTCGCTCTAAGGAGTCGCTAGAACTGCTGCCATATTTCATCAATTTTGAAGTTCTATTTTCCGACCTGCCTATGGTGTATATCCGAAAAGACCATCCAGCGCTCAAGCAAGAGTGGAATTTAGATACTTTCTTAAGCTATGCCCATATCAATGTTACATGGGAGAAAAATGACAGTTGGGCATTGGATGAGATCTTGGCTGAGCAGGGGTACACCCGAAATGTTAGATTAACAATGGCGAGTTTCGAACAAGCTTTGTTTGTTGCCGAAAAGCCCGACCATCAAATGTTAACTACGGCACCAAAGTATTGTCAGCGGTACTGCGAGCAACTTCACCCTAATTTGCTGGCGTTGCCTATCCCGATTACGGAAGATTGTCAGCATAAACTACTGATTCCGTTTACTATGATTTGGCACAAACGTAATAATCAGAATCCTAAAATCGTATGGTTGAGGGAGACGATTAAGAACCTATATGGCGCAAGTTGAACTATTAATTTTGCAGTAAAGCAATGAACAGCCTCCCACCTTGATGCTATCAATAGCCGTAGGAGTAAGATCTTACCTTCCATTAGATTAAGTATTTTAAAATCTTCAACTCTATTATCCACTTCGACGTTGGTCTCAGCTCATTTTGGGGGCATAAACGTTTTAGAAATGGCAGCGTGCCGATGTGAACGCTGCCATTTTTGTATGATACTAATACTAAGTATGAGACTTTATTCTTCTCCTACCTCAGCTGTTGGATGACATTAAAGCTTGAAACTTTTCTCTCGTGTATGCCTAAATGTTACATGTCAATAGACATAAAAATATAACAATAAAGCTTAAAACTAATCTGACAAGAATCTCAATAAAAATAAAAATAAAACAATAAAGATCGAAACTAATTAATTGCTTTCCTATACTTCCGGTTTCCAACTTTTAGAAAAGCCAGCGCTTTTCGAAGTTGGCGCATTTGCAGGACGTTTCATTTTCACAGTCATAGGAAATGGGAAATCGACTCCTAACAACAACGCTTCTCCTTGACCCAAGACAGGGAGAAAAGATGCTGAACGTTGATCAATAGCGCCAACAGCCTTTTTTACAATTTCTTGGTCCAGCTGATTGGTCAACCTATGAACAATAAGTGTACCTATCTGACTTAAAACATCTTCAGGAATGTCACGTGGGCGCTGAGTAGCAATGATGGTATTTAAACCATACTTTCTACCTTCTTTAGCAATATTCCCAAAGGCATCCAACTCAAATCTGTTCGTTTCTTCTCCGATGCGCTTATTGAGAAATTGATGAGCTTCATCAATAAATACTAATAGAGGTGCACCATGGTTTATTGCACCTTGCCTGGCTACAGATAACAACTTTCTACCAATGGCATTAACAAGTATTTCTCTTGAGTTTGCTTCAAATGGAACTTCAGAAAGATCTAATCTCAGCACATTATTGCTACTTATTGGCGAACAGAAATCATCAATAAGATTAGGTAATGTCTTTAATTTATCATCCGGGTCAATCATCCATTTTAAATTGGGGTTGTTTGAATAGGCTTTAATCCGAGCTATCAGGTTTAAACAGTGGCCAACATCATTATCAGCTCTACCGCCCCAAATAGTGGGGTTAGGATTATTAGCATTACCGCCATTGGGCCACACACACTCGTTTACAATCTGGTCAGCAATGTTTTTAAACATCCATGGAGCTGTCTGGATAGAGCTATTCATAGATAATAGAGCAGCTTCGTAAGGAGCCTTTGCTTGACCAGACTTGTTCAAAAGATAATTTGCATTGAAATCAAGGCCATGATTTTGTTTCTGCCAAAATTGCCACACTATTTTCTGACTCTCGATAGCTGCCTCCAGTTTAGGCGCTTGGCTTTGCGCTGAAGGCCTTAAAAAGGCTCTAATATCTGAGTCTGTAAACTGCCAATGTGGAAAAGTTAACTGATTAAATGGAGTTGCTTTTGCATGATTCCCAACATAGTAACTATCACAGCCAAGTGACTCATATTCCCCCGTGGGGTCAATAATAATTGCTTTTCCTCCGGCCTTAATCACTTGCTCGATGATGTTTGTCATCGAGTAACTTTTTCCGCCACCTGTTGCTCCTAAAATAGCGCAATGGCGTGAAAACAATTTCTCAGGGGTAACGTGAACAGTTACGGATTCATCATGCGGAAGGGAAGCTAACGGTAAATGGATTTGGCCAGGCTCCTCATCTTGTTTACCTTCAGCGATTATTGCTACCAGATACGGGTGAGCTGAATATATTTGGCTACCTAATCTCGGATGCTGTTTAATTCCTTTGTAGTTACGACCATTAGCTGGGTTCAAACTCACTAATAATTGAACCAGTCCAATTGGGTGATTTTCGGATGGTTTATCCGCCAAACCGTCAACACTTAATCTCTCTCCACCCTCAATCCACACTTTCACTAAGCGCCCAAGTATCGCTGTTTCACCTATGTCGATGAATACAAATTCATTTACTTCACCAGCGGCTATTCGATTTCCGAATGACCAACTGGGCTCACCAGATCCCGCTTTAGATAAGTTAATGATAAGCTCGGTTGCAGATACGCTAATGACGCTACCAATCCGTCTTGTTGGATCGTAAGGGGAAAACCACTTTTTCCGCTCCATGAATAGTCTCCCTTATTTAATACTCGCAGTGATTTTTTCAAATGCTTTGAAGAGTTCGTCCTCGGGAGTTGTTGATCTTCGTTCAGGTAGCAGACTAGAAAACTGTTTAAACGTTGAATCCATTATCGCGATTCTACCATCCCCATGGTCAATAGCTGCCATTAGCAGATTCCTAATTTCATCATTGAATGAACCCGTTACACTGAATGGGTCTTTCGTTGCAACCATCAGCATAAACTCAGGGTTAGTCCTAAGCGCCATAGTCAGCGCATTATTTATATGCTTATCATTAAAACCAAAACCTAGGCACAGTACAGCCGTTTTTGGTTGTTTAACTACTTCCAAAAAAGAAGTCATCATATCTAAGTAAGGAGAATCATAAGATGTCTGATATTTGCTACTGCTTGGATAGATAAAAACAGGTTCACCAATTTTGCTATCAGCACCTAGCTTTCTAACTCTGCCGTTAAATTTTCTCCAGTCCACAGAGCCATGCATCTTATATAGCTGAACCACATTGGATATGTATGCGCCTTCACTGCTCTTAGAGTGCCCACGGTTCACTATGTCATACTTGAACCACATAGGATTAAAAAAAGAGGGGTTAGAAAACTCAAAACCATCAATAACAACAAAACCAGTATTTGATGCAGCGTGCTCAAAAGCCAAGTCATAATTAGTCGTGAATAGTTTAAGTCGTTGTTGCTGAGCACTCCTTCTACCTACTGCACGCATAAATTTATCATGACTAACCCAGTCTGATTCAGGGATCGATTCAGTAAAGGTAGTTTTAGCTAAAATTATGTTTTTGGCTTGCTCAAGGAACTTACTTACTTGATTAGTTCTTTGATTTGAAAGGTTCCCAACGGCTAAAGAGGAATCGCAAAGAGACAATAATAGTTCAATGTCTGGCTTTGCATCTCCGTTTGCTTCACGATGTTTTTGAAGGGCATCATAATTTGTTGCCCTCAAAACCAATTGAAAAAGATTCTCATCTGCTTTTTTACAATAGTCCCAAAGGTGCCACATACTTGGAGCGATAGGCGCTTTATTCTGCTGAGAAGGCTTATTAAATGTTAAAGACGTGCCTGAGCCAGCCAGTATGACTAAATTATCAGTATCTAAAACTTTATTGATAAAACGAAAAAATGTGGCCAGCTCGTCATCTAAGTCATCATTAGAAAGATCAATTTCGATTGGCTCTCTCTTCGAAGACGCGGAGTTCCTTTTTATGTCTGATGACAAAAACCTTACTATGTTTTCATTTTCCATTTTTTAATTCACCTTCCACGTAAAAGACAACCAGCCTAGAAACCAATAAATTTCAGACGCTTGTGCTATTTAACTTCCTTCCTGAACAGCACGTAATAACACTTATATCTGCCCACCCACACCTTTGAATTTTTCAACAAAAGCGGCAATTTTCTGAAAAACCGTTTGCTTCTGGGTTCGGTACTGTGGGTTCAATGGGCTAAGTTTGGGCAGCGCCTCATTAAGTGCAGTGCCATTTTCAGAGGCGTACTCACGTTTGAGTGATGACGCAATATAACGTTTGGCAGCATCGATATTGAGCTTTTCAGAGGCAATGATGGCATCGGCTTCGCGCTTCTGCTCCGCTTGGGCGAACTTGAAGAAGGCGTCGATAATGCTGGCTTTGTCATTGATCTCATCTAGGTTTGTCTGGTTAATAAAATCAACCACCAAGCTCTCTTTCGCTCTATTGCCAAGGCTACCGCGGATCATACGACGAACTTCTTCAATCAAGCCTTCTTTGCTCTTGTTCTTCTTATTGTGATCAAAAATCAGTTCAAGAATGTAATCGAGGTTGATTTCTTGCGATTTGAGCAAATCAATTTCAAAGACCACATCGTCCCAGTCTACCGTTGACTTATCTTTGTCCTGACCTTCTTTATCGCGTCGCAACCAGTCGCGGGTATCGTTGTAGGTAGAGCGATAATCTTGAATAGCGC